>CANQYX010000015.1 GCA_947628205.1 uncultured Clostridia bacterium | reverse complement strand
TAAAAAGAGAGACGTTTTTTACACTCGAAATTGTAAATCATCTAAGTTTTAGATTGTTTAATGTTGATAAACATTTTAAAACAAATATTACAATTTTTTTAGAGCATAGAACTATCTCTCTATATTGTAAGGCATTGCCTTACACTTTTATATTGTGAGCATTTTGAAATATTATTCATTAAATTTTAAAAATTTTTTAGATTCTTCATTACAAAAGATTAAGATCCTTCACTTCGTTCAGGATGACGCAATGTTGAGATTGCCACGCTTGCGCTCGCAATGACATTATAATAACAATAATTAATGTCATGTCATCCTGAGCAAGCTTTGGGGTCCCCACAAGAATGTCTTCGTTGTGGGGTTAAAGCGTGCCGAAGATCTAGATCCTTCACTTCGTTCAGGTAGATGTCGCAACAACTCTCTAATTAATTCACGAGAACATGTCGAGTGAATAGCGCAGCCAGCAAGTGTAACTATAGCAAGAGCAAAAACTTTTGCGCGGCGAAATGTTAACTTGCAATGGCGAGCATGTCATGTTGAGGCAAAGCCGAAACATCTTTTTATCCTTTTAATTTAGATAAAATTTCGTCAAGTGTAGCGGCGGTTAACGTGGCGTGAGTTTGCAACAAATTTTCTATATTTTGTTTTAATTTGCTTTTTGTGTTGGATTTTAGCAATATTTTTGTAAAATTTTTAAAATTTTTGTAGTTTTCGTTAGATAAAAACATATCGTCTGTCATAGCCACAACAACCCCATCTTGTTTGGCAAGTTTTTTGCACAAAGAACTTTCTTGTTCGTTTAATTCATCATCTATTAAAAGCATGGGGTCAGAAGCAGATTTTAAAAGCGTTTTGTTAAAAATTTCGCTTGCATTTAAAAATTTTAAACTCAATTTTTTAGAAATTAAACGAGATACTCCCTGCACATTTTCAAAATCTAAGCCAAAAATTATAATATTTTTCATCTTTAACCCCTATTCTTAATGGTTTTGCGTTGGCAAATTTTGTAATTTGCCTAATTTTGATACATTAAAATTTTAGCAAAAAGCAAAAAAATTTTCAAGCATTTTTTCGTGATTTTTTCGTATTGTCATCTTTCTTTAACATTATTACAACAACATTAATAGCAATTATTGTGTCTACAAACAAAATTATATGTCTAATTTCAATTTTTAGTGGCGTTATTTTGTAATCGTCATTCAAATTTGCCAAGTTATAATTGTTAGATAGTGCAAACAAAACATTGCCTTGAATGTCTGTCCTTAAAATTGTTGCGCCCACGCTTTTTAAATTGTTAATTGCCTCATCTGTTGGGTGCCCATAGCCATTTATGCCACATGAAATAACCGCATAATCTGGCGTGGCAACCTGCAAAAATTCAAGGCAAGAGGAAGTTTTGCTGCCGTGGTGCGCAACTTTTAGCACATCGCAATCTAGTTGCTCGCCAAACTTTGCAATTAAATCTTTTTCAATTGTTTCGTCAATATCCCCAGTAAAAAGAAAACTTTTTCTTTTATATGTAAGTTTTATAACCGGACATCTTTCGTTTGAACTAATTACATCGCCAAACGGGCCAAAAAATTTTATTTCTACGCCATTTTGGCTTAAATTTATGCCATTTTCTATTACTTTTGTGGTGATTTGCTTATTTTTTATATATTCTTCCAATTCAGGATAGCCATTTTCGGTTGTGTTTTCTTGCTTTGGCAGATAAATTGTGCCAACAGTGAAATTTTCTATAATGCGCATGGCACCGCCAAAATGGTCTTGATCGGGGTGCGTTATAACTAAATAATCAATATAATTGTTGCGCTTAGAATGTAAAACATTATCTTGCAAATAGTTGGTTAGCGTGGTGTTGGCACTAATTGGCCCTGCATCAATAAGCATAATTTTGTCATTTGGCAAATTCATTGCAATTGCATCACCCTGCCCAACCGATACAAAATGCACAAGCAACGCGTTGTTGTTTGAAACCACATTAAACCCATTTAAAAGCAGGTGGGACAAGCCAAAATTTATTGCAGTTGAAAACAAAGAAATTATGCTTAACACAAACATAATTGACAGCAAAATAATTAATTTTTTCTTTTGTTTAGATTGCATTTTTTTGGTTTTATCTTTCCAGTAAATAGCTTTTCAATTTTTGGCATCTGCTCTATTGTCGCGCGATACCCTTCTTTTATCATATCATTTTTTCCATTAATTTTCAACGAATTAAAGGCCTTTAGGTCGGGGCAAATTAAAATATCGCTAAGTTCTTGCCCCTTTTTTGAGTTTTGGGCGGTCATTATGCCCACGCTAGCATTAAATTGTTTTAACATTTTTTCGCTTGTTGTGCCATTTCCGCGCGCCACATTGCAATCTATTGTAACCACAAAGTCACAGCCAGCAAGGCACAAAACATCCGCCGGCACATTGTTGGCAACTCCGCCGTCAATAAGCGTCATGTTCCTATATTTAACCGGCATAAACACGCCGGGGATGGCGCAACTGCCCGAAATAACTTTTGCTAAATCTCCATCTTTAAAATGGATTTCTTGCCCAGTTTTTAAATCCACCGCCACAGCAAAAAACGGCAGTTTTAAATTTTCTATTCGGCTAACGGGCAACAACTCTTTAATTAATGCTTGCAAATTATCCAATTTAGACGGCAAAAAGCCGAGTTTTGAGTGCTTAAAATCCTTATTTTTAACGTTATATGTTAATTTGTACATCTCTTCATAGGTCATTCCGCACGCGTAGAGCGAGCCAAATAAACTGCCCGCGCTTGTGCCTGCCACCATGTCGAACTTTATGCCATAATCCTCAAACGCTTTAAACGCGCCTATAAAAGAAAAACCGCGCGTGCCACCACCGCTCAAACACAAACCGACCTTATGCTTGCGCATAAATTTTTCTTTTTTCTTTTCGTCCATTATTAATTAATATGCATAAATTTCAATTTTTTATTAATTTAGGCGACTTTTAATTGTTTTTTTTGTGTTTTTGGCTTTCTTAACGCAAACAAAAAAGCCCCATAATTTAGGGCTTTTTATGTTTATTTTTTACCGCCTTTGCCTTCTTTTTCGCGAATTTTTGCTAGCACTGCATTTGTTGTTTCGATGTCGGCTTCTAGGTTAGCAATTTGCTCTTCCAAAATGGCATTGGTGTGTTCCAAAATTGGATATCTATCTTTATTGGCGGCAATAACTTCTTCGCAATGTTGAACGCTCAAACGCAAACCGTCCAAAAGTTCAAGTTCGTTGGCAAGTTTTTCTGCCTTTTCTTTGTCAATATCCACATAGTTGTTTACGCCATACAAAGCAACTTTTTGTTTTGCAACAACTGCGTCTTTGCGGCGAAGTTTAACTTGATTTCTTTCTAACTCGTTCATTATTTTCTTTAATGGACGATATTCTTTTTGGTTAATTCTATAATCTTTTTTAGCGGTTTTTAACCTTTCTTCAAGAGTTGCAAGACGAGCAAGGCACTCTTCCTCTGTCATATCTACAGTAACAACATTTGTTCTTGTTGTAGTTTCGCTTAACTTTTTGTTAAGTTCGGCAACTTGAGCCCTTAATGCCTCAATTTCTTTTTGGCTGGCTTCATCCACAACTGGCTCTACAACTTCTTCAACCGTGGTGGTTGTGGTTTCAACAACCTCTTCGCCTTCATCTGCTGGGGTTTCAACCGGAGTTTCCTCAACGGTTTCGGTTGTTACAGTTTCGGTGGTTTCGGTGGTTTCTTGTTCCTCAGTTTGATTTAAGATGTCGTCAATGCTATAAGATTCAAGCTCATCGCTCATTTTAACTTCGTCTTGATTTTCTGCCTTAACTTCTTCTTCTACACCATTAGAAATTTCGTCAAGAAGATTGTCTAGCTCAAAGTTATCCTCATCTGTTTCGGTTGTTTCTTCTGTTTTTGTTTCAACGGTTTCAACAGTTTTTGCTTCGGCAAGTTTCTTTTCCATCTCTTCTGGATTAACATCTTCATCCTCGTCAAGAAGTTTAAAGACATCTTCCTCATCCTTGCCAGCAAGTTGTTGCTCTTCTTCTGCCTTAGCGGCGTTGATTGCCTCAAAATTGTATTCGTCTGTAAGATTTTTAGGTTGTTCTTCCGGATTTTCAAGTTGTTTATATTGGTTATAATCTAACAACTCGTTATTATTGCTAGTTGTTCTATCTTTATCGAACACGCCAACAATCATGTGGCACAAGAAAGCAATAAGTCCTCCCCCCACAATAACAATTGCAATAATTGCAATGATGCTTACAAAAGCCATTAAATAGTCCATAATAATCTCCTTTTTTTAGAATTGCCTATATTATAACTCATAATTTTAAATTTTTCAATACCTTTTTTAAAATTTTTTAAAAATTTTTTAAAATTTTTGAGTTTTTGGGCAATTTTGTGCCAAAAATAATCAAATTTTGGCAAAATTTAAACAAAAATTAGGATAATTTTCAGTTTCTCAACCCTTTTGGATACAAATTTTTGAATTTCCCAGCACTCATTTTATACCCACCCAACGGGCAATTTAGCACCTTAACCACCCCATATCCATCCGGCTTATCTATATCTAGCGTTTCGCCCCTTAAATATTTTTGGATTTCGTTTGAATTTGGCGAAAAATTTATAAAGTTTGTAAAATTTTTACCGAATGCAGAGAAAAAATAGTGGT
Source organism: uncultured Clostridia bacterium (assembly GCA_947628205.1). GTDB lineage: Bacteria > Bacillota > Clostridia > Christensenellales > UBA1242 > Onthoplasma. The sequence continues at coordinate 24,766 of CANQYX010000015.1, read as the reverse complement.
CTGGCTTAAAAATGTTGTTTTCAACCGCGCCTAATTTAACACCAAACGAAAAATAATTTAATCCGTTTTTAATTAAATTGAGATTTGGGATATAAAACACTTTATCATTGATTGTATATGAATTTAAACTTAAATTAGTGTAGGTTTTTAAAAATTCGTTTGCCAGTTTGCAAGGTTTTAGCTGATATTTTTGCAAAATTTTTCTTTTATTATCAAAATTTTGCAACTTTTCGTTTAAATTGGCAGAATTTTTAACAAGAACTGCCACAAATTGGCCTTCTCCACGGTTTTTATGCGGATATAGCCGAATAGCTTGTGACATATTGATTCCGCCTGAAAAATCCGCGTTTATTTTAACCAAACTGTAATTGTGCGAATTTAAAAATTTGCGTATTGTGCCTTCGTTTTCTATTTCTTCGTAAGTGCAGGTGGAATAAATTAAATGCCCACCCTGTTTTAAGCATTTGTCCGCCTCGTTTAAAATTTGAATTTGCCGTTCGGCACACATAGCTGGCAAATTTTCATTCCACTCACGAGTATATTCCTCGCCACGCCTAAACATCCCCTCTCCGCTGCATGGAGCATCGACAAGCACAACATCGAAGGTGTTTTGATAGAAATTTGCCAAATTTTCGGGCTTTTCGTTAGTTATTATTACATTTTTAAGCCCCATCCGCTCGATGTTGGAATATAAGATTTTGCATCTAGATTTATCTATTTCATTGCTTATTAACACGCCATGAGGCAAGCGGTTTGCAATTTGAATGGATTTTCCGCCAGGAGAAGCGCACATATCCAACACTAATTCATTGCCCTTAAAATTTAAAGCATTAACGGTGAACATTGCACTTGCATCTTGAACATAAAACGCACCAGCGTGATGGAGCGGATGTTTGCCCAATTTTATATTATCTATATAGAACCCTGATTTTTCATAAGGTATTGGTTCGGTTTTAAAATCTACACAATTTAACAGGTTTTCACAAGATATTTTATTGTTGTTAACGTAAATTGCCTTTTGTTCGCCCGCGTTTAAGCTGTTTAAAAAAGATGGATATTCCCCACCCAACAAATCGCGTATATTTTTTAAAAAAGCTTCTGGAAATTTTTGCATATCGCTATTATAGCAGAAAATTTGAAAAAACACCATATTTTTGTTTAAAATTATGGTCAATTTGTATTTTTGTTTATAAATTAATAAAAAGTGTTAAAATATTTGGAAATTTTAATAAAGTTGTTTAAAATATTGTAAAGGGGTTATATGCGACAGTTAGAAATTATTAAACAAAAACGCAGGTTTTATATGTTTAGCGAAAAAACACGCAAGGCGGTTTTAGAGGTAAATGACTTTTTCCGTAAATACACAATGGGCTTTGAAGAAAAAATAAAAAAACGCTTTATTTATTACGACACGCCCGAACACGATTTGCAAAAATCCAACATTGTTTTGTTTAAAACCATAATTGGCAAATTTTGCGAATTAAATTTTGCAACCGAAAAATTAAGCAGCACCTCATATTACACCTTGCGAACAAAATATAAGCATTTTAAAACGGACACAATTAAGCCAAACGAAAGCCCGATTAAGTATAAGGAGTTTTTAATTGAAGGGTTTAAATCAATGTTTATGTCCTCGCTTAACTTCGACCCTGAATTTATGTTAAAACGCCTGCGCCCTATGTATTTAATTGAAACAACTAGTTTGGAATATCGCAGTACCAACATAACAGGATTAAAAATAACCTATTCTTTTGACAAGGACACATATACAAACTTTGAAAACAATGTTAAGGCAAATGAAAACATTTTAACAATTTATCAACACAGTGCGGAAAGCACCAATGCGGATTTTGAAGATGTTTTAAACAAACTTGTGCATTATTGTAAAGAGTTAACCCCAACAAGCGAAACAAAAATTATGATTGCCCGCAAGGAAACGCGAACAAAGCCAACGGTTAACAACAAAAACAAAAAGAACGAAAAAAAATAAAGGGGAAGTTATCCCCTTTTTTTATTCTTCTGCCTCTTCCGGAATATCTTCCTCTAAATAAATGCCAATAAATTGGTCGGACAAAGTGTTATCGTTATTAGAAATTTGCAAGCGGTGCAAATATTGATGATTCCCTATAGTTTTGTAGAAATATAAATAATCCTCGTTCAAATCGAAATATGTTGTGTTTGCATTTTCAATTTCTGCAACGGTTTTTGCCTGCGAAGCACCATAAGCAACCGTTTTAATAACAATTTTATTTTCGTCTTCACCCTTGCAATAATATACAAAATTTGTGTCTGTTGCGCCAATTAAATTTATTGTTTCCGTTTCTGCGTTAAAGCTGGAAACGTTATTAAGCGCGGTTTGTTGCCAATTGTATTTATATTGCACAACATTATCCCTTATGCCAATAATAGTGTTGCCATCTTCTGTTAAATAATAATTCGACATTAATTTAACCGAAGTCCAGCACGCAGATGCCCCTTCAATTGAAGTTGCGCTTGTTGGCAAATAATATAGATATGAATCATCCACATTCTCGGTTGAAATTTCAAAGAAGAAATATTCGTTTGTTATAAATTTAACAGTTATGGCTTTATCCTTCTTGCCAAGTTCTTGTTCCTGCCTTGAAGCAAGGTCCATTTTGCAAATTGAATAAAGGCCATCGTCATCTGCATTTTTTACATAAAGAATTTGACTTGAACCATTTTTTGGCATAACAGTGTTATTGACATTATCGATGGTTGTTTTGCTTTTATTTGACGTGTTTATAACAACAAGTTGGCTATCCGCTTTTTCATAAACCAATAAATATGTTGTTGTGCCATCATAATAATAAGCATATTCTGGCTTTTTTGAATCTTCTTCACTTAAAATTGATGAACTGGTTTGATAAATTTTTGTTGTTTTGCCCGTTTGCAATTCAACTCGATAGAAAAGCACCAACCCTTTTGCCCAAGTTTTATTTTGATTTTCTTGGCATGGGCTTGTAAAATATAGATAATTGCCAAAAATGTGCAAATCAGTTGCTTCAAAACCAGATAGTTTTTTTGAAACAGCCGCATAATTGTTAGAATCCAACTCTCCATTTTCACTAAATGTTGGGTTTCCGTCAGAATCAAGTTTAACAACATAAATGCCACCATTTGTGTAAGAAGCATCGCGAACGGTCATATCGTTGGCAGACATATATCCATTTACAAAATATAGATAATTCCCCTTTTTAACCGCCAAACCACCGTTGCTATAAACCTCGGCATCTAAATCGGGATGTATTAAAGATTTTGTTCCGCAAGCGGACAAACCAAACGCAAACGCGCATAAAATTAGGCAAATTAAAATTTTTGTAAAATTTTTCATGATTATCTCCATCAAAAGATTATTATAGATTGTAGTTTATCACATTTTAAAAAAATTGTCAATTATATTTAAACCCAAATAATTATTGACCAAAATATTATTTACAATTTTTTAATACAACAATTGCCAATTTTTGCTGTTTTTATTCAAATTTGTTAATTATTTTACATTTTTCTTATCATATCTAAATTTTTTAATAACTATAATATTTATATGAAAAGTAAAACAATAATAATTTCTTCGCAAAATGGAGGAAGCGGACGTGGCATTTTAACACTTTACAAAGAAAATGACCTTTTAAAATGCAAATTGCGCCTATACGGTGTGGAAAAACTAAACAGGTTTGCAAAAATAGGGATTTATCATAACAACGAAGTTTTTACAGCGAATTTGCTTGAAAAAAACGGGGCTTATGAAAGTTCGCTTGTAGGAAATTTTGATATGGACAGCGATTTTTTTTCGGCAATTATAAAAACGGATAACAACAACGAAGTTATTTTATCTGGCGGCACTTACGCAGGATATTATTTTAACGACAGTTCTGTTTTTGAAGAAAATCCAAACCAAGATTTAAACAACAGTTCTAATGAATATCACGAAACAAATAAACCCGATTTAGGCGATGCCTATTGCGACAAATGCGCAAATTGTAAATATAAAGAATATTTTTACAACGAAAACAAAATAAATTTGAATTGCGACAGCCAAGATTTAGGCCAACAAAGCACAGACATTTGCACCATCGAAAATAACGAGAGCGATGTTGATAAAGGCAACAAAACCATTCCCACAATTTTAGAGCAAATTATTCCGCAATTTGAATATATTTTTGAAAATTTTCCGTTAAACGAAGAATTAACTAAAAAAATTGAAAACAGCAAATTTGTAAACATGAGCGATGGCGATTATTCACTCGGCGCAATGTTTGATGAGGGAAAAATAAAATATATTTGCTATGCGGTAAAAAGCAATTATAACGCGCCCGCCCCAGAAGAATTAGGCAAACACTATCAGTGGCTTCCGCTGGACAACGAGGATCCGCTAAGCGATGGATATTATATTGTTTTTCAAGACACGAGCGATTTAAAAATTATTGAAGTGTAAAAAATGCACAAAAACGTGCATTTTTTTAAATATTTAAACCTGCTTTTTTGTAAACCTGATTTGCATAACTTAAAGCTTGTTCGAGGCAAGAATTTAAATTTTTCAAATCTAATTCAAAAAGCGGATCTAACTCGGTTTTTAAAAGATTCAAAATTAAGTTATTTACATTTTTGCCCGCTTGATAATAATCAAAGAATTCGGTATCGTAATCCTCAACATCGTTTTTAAAATAATCAATGTTATTTTCCCAGTTGGCCGCATTTTGATTAATTAACTTTATAAGTTTAAAAATGCGCGCATAGTTGGAATATATTTGCATTAAGTTTGGGTAAACTCCATTTAAATTTTCTATTGTTTGCTCGCTCAACAGTTCGGCATAATCTGTTGTTTTAAAGCCATTTACTTTTTCTAAAATGTCATTTAAAATATCTAATCCATCTAAATCTGAATATATTTCTTTAGGCAAATTAAGCTTGTTAAGCAAAAATTTGCTGTTTATAGATTTCAATTTATATTGCATTAAAACTATGCCACGATAGGTTTTTAACTGATCCAACTCGTTATCTAAATTAAACCCGTTATAAGCAGTTTTGAAATTTACCGCATCTTTAACGTTTAATTTTTTGTTTAAGGCAGCATACATAACCCACGATTTAGCCGCGCACCCTCTTAAACGAATTAATGCAGGATATTTTTTTATTTTTGCAGAAATTTCTCTATTATCCCGATCAAATTGCGAAACAAGGTTTCTTTCTGCCGCTCTTAACCCTTCGGCAAGTTCGTCTAAATTTTCAGTTTTTATGTCAGCAAACTTCTCTTCAAAGTTATTTAGTGCGGAGTTTGGTGCAAATTTTTTATAAAATTGATTGATTGTTTGCCTATAAAAAGCAAAAACCGCTTGCGAATATTTATTTAATTTCGCCCACTCCCAATAATCTGGAGAATATTGGCCATATTTTTTTTGTTTGTCTAAATAAAAATCTGGGTCGAACTCTTTTGGAATGTCAAACCCTTTAACAATTTTGGGTTGTTCATCTAAAAGTTGTTCAAGGCTAACCGCATCTTTTTTGAAAGCTTTTTTTCTTACGCCAGACGGAGTGTAATTTCCGCCATCTTCCCTATCGCCACCAATGTAATAACCCATAATTTCTCCTTATTAACTAAAAATAATTAGAAAGATTAAGTTTATATAATTTTCGACATTTTAACATAAATTTTTAAAAAGTCAACATATTATTAGAAATTTGCGTATTTTAATTAAAATATTTTCAAATTTAAATTAATTTTTAATAAGTTTATCAATTCTTCCGCCACCATAGCACATGCCATTTTCATCATACAAAACGGCAAATTGCCCAATTGTAACCGCTTTTTGCTTTTCCGCGAAGGTGAGTTTTAGCGTTTTGATGTCTAACACTTCAACTTGCAAATCGATATCCGCTTGGCGATAGCGCAATTTGCCTTTGGCGGAAAATTTGCCGGACATTTTGTCAGTTATCCAATTAAAACCTGCCACAAAGCAGCCGGTGGAATACAATTCTGGGCTATCCCCCGCGGTTACATAAAGGATGTTGCGTTTAACGTCTTTATCCACCACCGCCCAGCGCCCGGAATAGCCATTTTTGCCGCCCAAATTTAACCCTTTGCTTTGGCCAATTGTGTAATACATAACGCCGTCATGCTCGCCAAGTTTTTTGCCAGATAGGTCGCAAATATCCCCCTTTTTCGCGGGCAGATAGTTTTGCAAAAAGTTTTTAAAATTGCGCTCGCCAATAAAGCAAATGCCGGTGCTGTCCTTCTTTTCGGCGGTGACCAGCCCAAGCTGTTTTGCAATTTTTCTAACCTCAGTTTTATCTAGGTCGGCAAGCGGAAAAAGTGTTTTTTTAAGTTGTTTTTGGTTGAGTTGGTTTAAAAAATATGTTTGGTCCTTATTTTTATCGTGCGATTTATATAAATACACTTTGCCATCCCTATCCACGCGCTTGCAATAGTGGCCGGTGGCAATATAGTCCGCGCCCAAACTCATTGCATGCTCTAAAAACGGGCCAAACTTAATTTCGCGATTGCACAACACGTCTGGGTTTGGGGTGTAACCCTTTTTATATTCATCCAGCAAATATCGGAACACACGCTCGTTATATTCTTTTGCGTAATTTACTGTGTAATAAGGGATGCCCAACTTGTTGGCCACGCGCTTAACATCCTCAAAATCCGCCTCGGCCGTGCAGTTGCCGTTGCCGTCTTGCTCTTCCCAATTAAGCATAAAAAGACCAACAACATTATACCCTTGTTGCTTTAACAAATATGCCGCCACCGAGCTATCCACTCCGCCCGACAGCCCAACAACCACTGTTTTTTGTTTTTCCATAAACACCCTTTTATTTATTTTTAATGTTTAATTTTAATTACACCCTTGGCAAACTGACCGGAATTTTAAACGTGTTGAAACATACTTTAAAAATGTCTGTTATCCAAAAGAAAATAACCAATCCCCAAACCAGCACAAGCAAATAGAAAAGTTGAAACCAGTCACCCGTTGGCGCAGTTTTTAAATAGATTGAAAGGAAGGCATTAATCAGCCCTACAACAAAGAAAATGCTAAAAAATATCCCCCAACCTTTTCTGCCAACATAATAATAGTGCGCACCGGCTAAACCCAAAAAAATTGTAAGCAAAATGAGCGTGGATTTTTTCACATCGTTTGGATACCCTTTGCGATAAAGCACTCTGTCAGATTCGCCTTCACGGATTGCCACCTTTGCCTCGCTATTTGTTGCCAAATTAAATTTTTGATAGTTCAATTGGCATTTTGGACAAACAGTCAACTCATTTGGCACTTTAAAGTTGCAACGTGGGCAACGCTTGTTTTTTCGTTTGATAATGTTATTCATGTTTTTATTATATCACAAAACAAATTTTTTGCAATAAAAAATGTCTATTTTTTTAGATCCTTCGCTCTAGCCCCACTGCGATCTACCCCATTTCTAATAAATTCTCATGGGGACCCCGAACAAGTTCTTGTGGGGACCCCGCAGCTCAGGATGACAACAAGGCATCATTATATGTCATCCTGAGCGAACGCAGTGAGTCGAAGGATCTAGATTCTTCGCTTACGCTCAGAATGACATGGATGTGTCATTCTGAACGCGAATCCTCGCAAGCAGTTGTTGCGCAGCGAGGTTAAAGTGAAGAATCTAATACTTTCAACAATTTTAATTTAAAGGCAAAAAATTAAAAAATTAATAAAAAAACGCAATTTTTTTGCCATTTTGCTAGTTTTTTTTTAATTTTTGTTTTAAAATATTAAAGTAATTAAAAAATAGCGGACGAAATTTATTTAATAAAATTAAAATTATAAATCTATCACTATTAAAAAATTTATCGTTACAAAAAAATTGAAACAAAGGAGTTTTTATGATTGTTATTTCTTGCGACCATGCCGGGTTCGATTATGCGCAAAAATTAATGAAATATTTTTCTAACAAAAAAATTGAATATAAATATATGGGGCCAAAAGAGATGAACAAGGATGACGATTATCCCGATTTCATTGCCCCAGCAACGCTTGAAGTTTTGAAAAACAAAAACAACATTGGCATTTTTATTTGTGGCAGCGGAATTGGCGCAAACATTGTTGCTAACAGGCAAAAAGGCATCCGCGCCGTTTGCGCTTATGACACTGTTGCTGCCTTTCTTGCCCGCAAGGATGAAGATGCAAATGTGCTAACGCTAGGTGCGCGAATTTGTAGTTTTAGAGCATGTTTAAAAATCATTAAAGTGTTTTTAAGAAGTGAGTTTGAAGGTGGCCGACATATAAGAAGAATAAACAAATATTAAAAAAGCAAGTTTTCTTGCTTTTTTTGTTTATTTATTTTTATAATTTACTTTTCTCTACCAACCAAATAATCTAAACTCACTCCCAAATAATCTGCAACTCGAATAATCGTGTCTATGCGAGGATTGGCTTTTAAAGTTGTCCAACTAAAAATATTTCCACCACTAAAATGTAATTCTCTCATCAATTGATTTTGTGAAACTCCGCTTTCTTTTAAAACTTTTTTAAATTGTTCATTAAATGGTGGGCATTTTTTAAATTTTTGTTCCATATCATAACTAGTTCTACCAAACAAAAAATCCAAACTGCAATTGAAATAATCCGCAAGTAAAATAGCATTATCAAGTTTTGGCAGTTTGTTGGCATTAAACCACGAATAAATCGTCCATTCGCTATCCATTTTCAAATTTTTAGCCAATTTGGAGATATTTAGCCCGTTATTTTCCATCAATTCCTTTAAATTATTTTTAAAGTCACCCATATAATATATGTATTTCATTTTGGTTCAATTTTGTAATGACTGGACTAAATTAAAATAAGTTAAAATCGCTTGACAATTGTACCAAATTGAAATATAATAAAAGCAAGGAGATATAATTATGGAAAGTATGTTATGGTTTGAAATTTCTAAAACTTTGCCAGAAATGAAATCTTATTTAGAAGGAACTTCTTATGAAGAGGCTTGCATTCAAAGTGAGGACGAGTTTTTTGCTTTTGCCGACACAAAGGCAAGAGAAAAATATTTAAAATTTAAAGGTTATTTGCAAACATATTTGGAAGAGTTGATTTATGAGCATTCGGGATATGCTTTTAATTTAGGCATTAAATATGGCATGGAACTTAAAGAAAATTTAGATGAATTACGCGACAAATAAAAAATCTAGCAAAATGCTAGATTTTTTTTGCAATTACATCGCCATTTGTTGCATCTATCAATATGCCCAAAGTTTCACCGTTTTGTGCAACAACCCCTATATACCAATAATAATTTTTAACTTCGCTTGTTGAATAATCTTTAACAATTTTCATAACTGCTTCAAAATTATTTTTATCCTTGCTAAACCCATTAAGGCTTTCGTTTAGTTCGCTGTTTGCAACGGAAATTGCCGCAGTTTTATCCACAGAAAAATCATTTGATGTGTTTTCCAAATCTTTTTCAAAGGTGTAGCCCGTAATATTAATTTGAACATGAATTTTGCTTTCGTTTAAAACCGACCTTTCTAGATCGCAAGAATAGGTGTTGTCTAGCTCGCTTTTAATTAAATTTCCACGCAACACTTCATCATCGATTGTTAAAACATATTCGCACCCTGTGGTGGCAATTGGTTGCCTGTCAATGCGGGCAATGGTTAACACGCCAAAATCCACCATCTCATTCCTTACGCCGTCAAGATCGTACTCTTTTTCGCGCAAACCGGTTGAGAAAGTTACCGCATAATTGTCATCTTCTGCAGTAAACAAATTGTTCCTTTCCTCTATAAGATAATTGTTCAAGTCAATTTTTGTGTTATTACAAGCGGTTAAGCCAAACAAACACAACATCAAAACTGCCAAACATAAAATTTTCTTTTTCATAGACACCTCAAATAATTTTATGGATTTGTCCGCATAAATAGAACAAGCTGTTGACAACTTTTATAAAAATTTTTATACTTATATAGAAAATTTTGTACATTTTGCTCGTTTGTAAAAGTTAATTATGGAAAAAAATAAAAATAACGCCAACAACATTTTGTCAAGTGAAAACTCTTCGCTAAATTTTTTAAATGACAAATGCTTTATCTGCCCAAGAAATTGCAAAATTGACCGAACAAAAACTGCCGGTTTTTGCGGGGTTAAAAACAAAATAAAAATAAGCAAGGTTATGCTTCATCAATACGAAGAGCCAATAATAAGCGTAGGCAAAGGGAGTGGCGCAATATTTTTTGCTGGCTGCAATTTGCGCTGCGTTTTTTGCCAAAACTATAAAATAAGCCATTCGGCGAAAGGAAAAACAACAAGCGTGAAAGGCCTTGTTAAAATTTTTAAAAAACTTGAAAAAATGGGTGCAGCCAACATTAATCTTGTAACGCCAACCCATTACACGGCGCAAATTATTGAAGCACTAAAATTATATAAACCGCGCCTGCCTGTGGTGTGGAATTCTAGCGGATATGAAACTGCGGAAACAATAAAAAAACTTGACGGGCTGGTTGACATCTTTTTGGTGGACTATAAATATTCTAACAATGAACTGGCCTTAAAATTCAGCCGTGCCAAAGATTATGTTGAAAACGCCCAGCGCGCAATCCTTGAAATGAAAAATCTTCAACCCAACGATGTAATTGAAAATGGGGTTATGAAACGCGGAATTATTGTGCGACAACTTGTGCTGCCCTCTTACACAAAAAACAGCATGGATTGCTTAGATTTTGTTGCAAAATTTTTGGGGACGGACACAATTGTTAGCATTATGAGCCAATATGAACCAATGTATGAAGCAAAACTTTACCCTGAAATTAACCGCCACATCACTCCGCTTGAATATAAACGGGTGGTGAACCATGCCCTAAAACTTGGATTAAAAAAAGCTTACACTCAAGATTTGTCTAGCGCAAGCAAAATTTACACTCCTAAATTTTAAATTAACATCTTTTTAATTCCAATATTAAATGTTTAAAGCGTTTGGCAAGATTATAAACATTAATAAATGCTTCATCCATATTTGGGTTATTCAACATTTCGTGGGCAGAGTTTATAAGATTTGTATTTTCCACTTTAATATATTTTAATTTATATTCATCAATTTCCAAATTGTGCCCCAATTTATTTGAAACAACCTCGCCCATTATGCAAGAAAAAAAATTAAAAAACTCATTTTTAAAATTATACGCGCAGCTTATGCCAAGTGCTTGGCACAGCCGCCCCACACAAAGCTCTTTTACCCCTTCTTTTAGCGTTGTGCTTAAAATTTTGTTTCGCTCGTAATTTAAAAAATCGCAAACTTCAACCAAAATTTGTTCATTAATTTTATCTTGCCTCTGTTTTTCAATTAATTTTATTGATGGCAAAAAATGTTCTGGCGGATTCTCTATTCCGTTCGTTAAACTTTCTTCTGCAATACATTTTGCAAAAGCCGAAAAATCATCAAATGTTATTTGAGTGTGCATTTTGGGAATATATCATAATTTTGTACAAAAGTCAACCATTTTTTACAAAAATGCAAATATTTTTTAATTATTTTAAATAATGCTATAAACTTCGACAAATTTTTAAATGTTGGACACATTTGCAAAGCTATCTTGTTCTTTTTCAAAGCGCAGTTTTAGTTCTTTATATTTTTCGCTTAAATCGGATATGTATCTTTGTTTTCCGTCGAAAGAAAGAGAATCGTAATATTTTTTATTCATAAGTTCTTGAATAGGGTTGATAACGATCTCTTCTCGTGAAAGCAATTTTTTAACCCTTTCATACAATTCTTGATCTTGCGAACTAAAAGTTAACTTGCCATAAGGCAGTTGCTCAAAAACAGATTTTTTTCTGTTATAATTGCGCATTCTCATTTTTGCATCGCGCGCTAAATAATATAATTTTCCTTTAACTTTTTTTCTCATAACAACCTCCTTGTTTAGATATTAAAATGCTAAAACAAACGAGGCATCAAACAAAGCAAATTCGCCAAAATATTTTGTAGATTTTTGGCTTGTTTTGTAAAATTTTGTTTTTTTAAGCAATTTATTTAATTGTGGCAATAAAAAAAGAACTATTGTTCTTTCTTTTTATTTGTTTTAAATTCAAACCCGCAATGCTCGCAAAACTTTGCGTTGCCGCTGTTTTTAGTTTTGCAATTCGGGCAGGTTTTTAAGCCAAGACCAGTTTCTTGCTTTGCGCCACAATGTTCACAATATTCGGCGTGTTTTGTTATAACCCTGCCACACTTATCGCACAAGCGCACATTTGCTGTGCCTTTAACCGAGGTGTCCCTAACGGTTTTCCAACTGCCAATTAAACTAAGCGACATAACAACCAAAAACAAGCCAAACGAACCAATTAAAAACGCAAATATGCAAGCAACTGAAATTATAACATATTTTGCCCAATGCGTCATGTGCAAAACAGCATAAACTCCGCCAAAAATACTTCCGCCAGCAACTGCCAAGCACAATAGCGCAAGCAAAATGAAAATCAATTTTCCATAGCGCGTTGTTCTATTAGTTAACAAACCCATAAACCCTCCTATTTAATTTTTTCGCCACAAACTGGGCAAAATTTTGCATCTGGAGCAAGTTGTTTGCCGCACTTTGGACAAACCTTTTCGCTTATCTCTAACTTTTCACCACAATGGGTGCAAAATTTACTGCCCTTTGAAATTGGCTCGCCACATTTTGGGCAGGATAGTGCCTGAGTTGCACCGCACTCTGGGCAGAATTTGGATTTGCCCGGGATGGTTGCCCCACATTTAACGCATTGAATTGTAACCGGTTTGCGCTTGTTGCGTGCACCAGACACCGCTTCACCAAACACGCCGCCAAGTTGTGCACCCGCGCCCAAGCCAACACCTAAACCAGCCAAATTGTTGCCATTTGGATTTTTGGCAGATTCTTCCATTGCGTTTGCTGCCTTATATTGTGTGTAAGTTCCAATTTGGTCGCCAATAACGCCCATTTTTGTGCGTTCGTCTAACATCTTTTCCACTTCTTCTGGCAACGACAAATTTTCAATTACAAAATTTGAAAGTTTAAGCCCAAGCGGCTCAAATTCCTCCTTGCTGCGCGCTTCAACCATCTTGCTAAGTTCTTTATAATTTGCGGCTAAATCTAGCGCGGAAAGTTTGCTCTCTCCAATGCAATCTGTTAAAAGTTGGACAAGTGTAGATTTATATTGCGTAACTAAATCCGCCACCCTATAAACCGGATTTGTTCCAAAACACTCGCGCATAAAGGCGGTTGGGTCGCTCACCTTAAAAGCGAATGTGCCATATCCGCGCAAACGAATATGCCCAAAATCTACATCGCGCATCATAATAGGGTTTTGCGTACCCCATTTTTGCCCAATAAACCGTTTTGTGTTAACAAAGTAAACTTCCGCTTTTATGCGGCTTTCCCCTTTTGTTGACAAACTTAACATTTTTGTTAAAAACGGAATGTTTTCTGTTGAAAGTTTGTACGTGCCCGGGCCAAAAACATCCGCAATTTCCCCTTTGTGAACAAAAACTGCCGCCTGACTTTCTCTAACAACCAAAGTTGAGCTGTTCATAATTTCCGCCCCGCTTGGCATTGGAAAGCGATAAACAATGATATCGTTGCTGGCATCTTGCCATTCAATAACTGACAACAACTGTTTTTTAAACCAACCCATAAAAATCTCCTTGTGTATATTTTAACACAATTAAATTTATATTGCAAATTTTTTATTAACTAAAATTAATTTTTCAAAAATTTTGCTTTCCGCTTAAATTATAAAAAAACGAACTGTAAGTTCGCTTATTTTTCTTGTTTTTCACTATCAGATTTTTTGTCTGCGGTGTTATTGACATCTTTGTCGTTTACATTTTTTGCCACTTTTTTCTTTTTAAATTTTTTTAAGATTTTATCAATAAGATTATCGATTTTTTCTTTATACTTAATGCTTAAGAAGAAAAGTATTCCAACAATAACAAAGAACACCGTCCAAAAGGCAATGCCCCAGCCGTGCAAACTTATCATCAAACTTTTGGTAAAGAAACAGGTGCAAATTATGCCAAGACCGCGCGCAATTACGTTTGTCCACCAAAAGAAATTAAAGCTCATGTTTGTTAAGCCAGCAATTGCACACAAAATGTCATCTGGAAAGCAAGGGAAAACCATCATTAAAAAGAAAAGATATTTTCCGCCTGCCATTTTTTCAATCCACAATTCAGCAGTATCCTTGCCTACTAGCCAATAGAGGAATGGTCTTCCAACTTTGCGGCCAATCCAAAACATTATTATGCTGCCTATTAAAACAGAAACGAATGTCATAAAAAAGGTTGGCCAAACGCCAAAAACCGCTGTTCCTGCCATGGTTACAAACACTGCAGGAATTTGCAGCACTGTGGTTTGCAAAATTTGAAATAACATAAAAATAATAAAACTAAACGCGCCGCCCTTTTCAACAATGTTGCGGATTTTGTCCACCGAATTGACTTTGTGCCACAGGCCGGTTGCACGTAAAATAAAATAGCCAATTAAACACACAATGCCCAGCACAACAAGCACCAAAACAAGCCGCATAATTTTGCCATGCGTGGTTTTTGTATCAAACAACTTCTTTATTTTTTCTTTCATTATATTTAGTATATTAAATTATTAAGTTTTTTTGCATTAAATTGCAAAATTATAGTGGATTTAACAAGCATTATGTTTAACAATTATTGTTTTAAAATTTCAAAATAAAGCTAATTTAACAATCATTTTTTTTGTGCATTAATTTTAACAAATGGGGCTTTGGCGCGCCGCAGGCACGCAAGGCTCGAAGAGCCTTAAGTTGCCCGAACGGGCAACACAAAGCCCCTCCTTAATTTACTTCCTCAATTTTAATTAAATTCGTTGCTCCGTTTTGCTTTGGCACACCACTTGTAACAATTATTGTTTCGCCCACCTTAGCAAGCGATTTTTGTTTTACAATATCTTGCGCCAAATTGAACATGGCGTCAGTTGTGTTATACACTTTTGTTTTAACTGGCATAACCCCAAAAAGAATATCCATCTGCCTATAAGCTTTTTCATTTGGCGTTGCCCCAACCACACAAACTTTAGGGTGGAAACGACTAATCATATTTGTGCTAAGTCCGGTTGAACTAAACACCACAAGAGCTTTTGTATTTTGCAAAAAACTTGCGCTAACCGCACTGTGCGAAATTACATCGGTCACACTATTTATGCTTTCAAAATTTGAAATGAAATCTTTATAATAATCAATATGTTTTTCGGTTTCAACACACACTTTCGCCATGGTTTTAACCGCCTCAACCGAATATTTGCCAGCCGCCGTTTCGCCCGAAAGCATAACCGCCGATGTTCTATCATAAACCGCATTTGCCACATCGCTAACTTCAGCACGTGTTGCACGATTGTTGCTAATCATACTCTCTAGCATTTCGGTTGCCACAATAACTGGCTTGCCCTTTGCATTAGCGTTTTTTATCATTGTTTTTTGCAAATCGGGCAACCTTTCCACCGGCATTTCCACGCCCAAATCGCCACGCGCCACCATAATGCCATCGCTCACTTCAATTATTTCATTCAAATTCGCAATTCCGCGCGCTGACTCAATTTTGGAAATTATTTTTAAATCTCCGCCATTTGCTGAAATAAACTCGCGCAGCGCCAACACATCCTCTTTGCAATTTACAAAACTTGCCGCAACAAAATCCGCATCGTTTTTAATCCCCCACAAAATGTCCGCCTTGTCCAAATCGTTTAAATAAGGAGTGTTGTATTTTACATTTGGCAAACATAAACTTTTGCGGTTTGATAGCACGCCCGAATTTAGCGCACGGGTTATAACGTCCTTGCCTTTAACCTGAACAACTTTAAAATTTAAAAGCCCGTTAACAGCCAAAATTTTGTTGCCCACTTTTATGTTTTTAACAATGTCCGGCTCGTTCAAACTAACTTGCTTTTCGTCGCCCTCAATATTTCGGCCGGTAAAAATAAAGGTTTGCCCGCGCTTAATTTCAACCGAACCCTTTTTAAAAGTTTTAACGCGAATTTCCGGCCCGCGAGTGTCAATCATAATAGGCAACGGAATTTCCAATTCTTTTCTAAGTGCGCGCACATTTTTAACAATTTCATCCATGTCCGGCTGCTTTGCGTGCGATAGATTTATGCGCACCACATTAACCCCCGCCAGACACATTTGTTTAAGTGTTTCAAATTTCATGCAACTTGGACCAATTGTCGCAATAATTTTTGTTTTTTTCATTTTATCCCCTTTTGTTTTAAAATTAAAATGAATTCATATTAATTATATCAAACCAATAAAAAATATAAAAATGAATTTAATAATAGAGAATAAAAAATAAATAAAAAAATAATAAAAAATAATGAAAAATATCAAAAATTTTAAAAAATAAGCAAATTTTCAATAAAAACAAAATTTTTTAAAATTTTTATAATAATTAAAACAAAAATAAATTAAACCTATTGAAAAATTTTTTATTTATGATATAATTATATTGCGAACTCGTGGGCAAAACTGCAAGAACATGGAATGTTCGCAGCTGTAAGAGGAGCAAACGAACTTAAGCTTATGTTTGTGAAGTGTAACGAAACAAACTAGCAAAAGTGAGCTTTGCGACGAGGGGGTGACATAGTTTCGACTGTCAAATTAGTTATTTATACGCATGCCGAGCGACATCTCGTTAAACATGTGTTCGTTAGCTCGAACTCAATAAACGCTAAAAACGAAAAACTTGCTTACGCTGCCTAGTTGCGCGTAGCCGTCAGTTTAATGGTACCGATACATTAAAATCTGGCGTCGAATATCGGTTAACGCTTTTGTGCGTTGCCTAGCGCGCGGAAGTGTAAATTTAGGCTAGCCAAAACGGAGTGTCAATGAAGTTTGTTTTGGCGAAACTAGACATTGACTAAGCATGTAGTGTATGGGTAATTCGTTTGGCAGGACAGGGGTGCAACTCCCCTCACCTCCACCAATTTAAAATTTTTAGCTTACAAATGTTTTAAAACCTTATGGAAAACACACAAGAATTAGAAAATGAAATTAAATATTTTGAATTGCTTAATGGCGGATTGGCAGCATTAAAATTTTTGCAAAATGGCGAAGAGTTTGATGTCAAATCCATTTTAAGGCAGACAAAATATTTAAGAAATTTAAAATTAGATTTTAGTATTGCCTCATTTTTTGAGCCATATCTTTCGGCATTTTCCAGCAGGCAATTTATTACAACTTTTCGAGATAAAACTGAAAACATTAATTTTTCAGAAATTGAAAACGATAAGCGGTATGTTGAATTAAAACACAATCTTTTTGACGATTATCCCGACATGCCCGACAACGAATGTGACAGAATTTTGAAAAGTATTGCTAACGAATTAGCGCATGGGAATGTTGTTAAATTTTTTGATTTTAATAAATTTGCGGAATATTATAATAGGATAAAACATGAAAAAACTCCAAACTATGTTGCGCTGCAAGTTTTTAGAAAAAATATGCTTAAATTGTTTATTGACATTTTAAGCCCAGAATTCAATTTTGTAAGCCATTATGAAAAGTTGCCAGACGGAAAAATTAAAAAGCGAGAAAATCCAAAAGTTTTTAAATTAAATTTAAATCTCCGTCAAATGAACTCGCTGGTTTTTGTGGCGGACCATGCAACGAACGAAAAAAAATATACTTTCAATTACAATTTTGATAGGGATTACAATTTATTTATTTCAGATGAAAAATTAAAAAAATTCATTGACGAAATTGAAATTTTGCATGGCGATGAAAAAATTGAGCTAGACAAAATTCAAAAAGAGGATTTATTTAACATTTTTCAACATTATTTTATTAGCGCAAATGAAAATCGTTTTAACTTAAATAACATTTTTGATGTCTGCATAGAACGCGTGTTGATTGACGCAAAATTGCGCAAAATAGATTTAAATGGAATTGACTATTTCCTTATTGATATTTTTGACGCCAAAACGCCAACAGAACTGCAAAAAGCCGTTTTGGCAGATTGCTATAAAGAAGATTTAAGCGATTTAGAAACTAATAGAATTTTATATTGTTATGAAATTGACAATTTGTATAGCGAACTTTTAATAACCGTTGTGGTAAATTTGTTAAAACAACTTGAAAACAAAAAATTATATGGCGAACTTGCTAACACAGATTTTGTTGCTGATTTAACTGCTGATTTAGAAGAAAAAGACGAGGCATCCTTAACAAATAAAGATAAACTTAAAGTTATCCGCACCATAAGGAACGCGCTAATGCACAACCGCTATATTAACAACGCCAACCAAACAATAGATTTGTACGATGAAAAAGCGATTAGAGCAAACAAAAATTTAACGCAAGTAACAATAGCGCGAACTTCGCAAAATTTAATCAATAAGGCCACCAAAAAACCAGCGAAAGAACTTGAATTTAAATTTGGCTTATTGATTGAAGATTTAGAAAAAATTAAAAATTTATGCTTACAAGTTTTGATTGAAAATTACAGGCAAATTTTATCTCAATATAAAAAACAATAAAAATCCACCAAAAGGTGGTTTTTTAATTTCGTTTTTGTGAACGGTCTAGGTCGCGTTGCTTGATTGTTTCGCGTTTGGCGCGAAGCTGTGTTTTGATGTCGTAAAATTAATTTTGTCTTTGAGTTCTTTCTAACTCTCTTCGCTTAACAACTTCGCGTTTGTCGTACAATTTTTTGCCGCGAGCAAGCGCAATTTCAACTTTTAAGTTGCTGCCGCTAAAATATGCTTTTGTTGGCACAAGCGTTAAATTTTCTGTTTCAATTTTTTTACGCAATTTTTCAATTTCGTCCGCGTGAAGCAAAAGTTTTCTATCCCTGCGCGTGGTGTCCGCACCTCGTTTGCCATTAAAAGAGTTTTCGTATTCCTTAATGTAACTATTGCGCAAAAAACACTCGCCATTTTTAATGTAGGCATAGCAATCCACAATTGAAAGATGCCCAGCGCGAACAGATTTAATTTCATCGCCAGTTAGCACAATGCCTGCCTCGTAGGTTTGCAACAATTCATATTCAAACCTTGCGCGCCTGTTTTCTGCCATCAATTTATTTTCCATAAAAACATTATAACATAAAAATTTCAATTTATAAACATTTTATATAATAAATAATTTTTAGTTCTTAATTAAAAAACGCAAATTATTTTTTGCGTTTAGATTTTGTTTTGTAATATTGTTTTGCACTTGAATTTTTATTAATTTTTTTGGAAAGTTTGCTAAATTTTTCACTTTTTTTTGAAAATTTATCTAATTTTTTATTATTTTTTGCGTTTTTTGCGTTATTTTTTGAAAATTTTGAAAATTTTTCGCCTTTATTTTTATTTATTATTGTATTTTTTGTTGGCTTTTCAACACCTGCCAAATCGAAATCTATCTGCCTTAATTGGGTGTTTACATTTGCAACAATAACCTTAACCGTGTCGCCAATTGTAAACGAATTAAATTTGCCTTTCATGGACATGGATAGTTCGTCATAAACATATTCATCCATAGGCAAATCGTTTGCGCGAATCATGCCCTCAACGCCATTTTCTAGTTCAACAAAAATGCCAAATTCTTGCACGCTGGAAATTATGCCCTCGAACTGCTCGCCCAAAAATTTTTGCATATAAACGGCTTTCTTATAGTCATCAACTTCGCGCTCGGCCTCTTCGGCTGTTTTTTCCGTTTCGCTAGCTTGCAAACTTGCGCGCTCAACAATTGGCGCAAAATGAATTTTTAATTCCTCTTTTGGCATACCTGCCATTGCGGCTTTTAAAATGCGGTGAATTAACAAATCTGGATAACGCCTAATTGGGCTGGTAAAATGGCAATAATATGGCAACGCCAAGCCAAAATGACCAAGACAAGCGGGCGCGTAGCGTGCCTTCATCATTGTGCGCAAAATTAAATAAGATAAAATCTTTTCTTTTGGCGTGCCCTCAATTTTTTCTACAATTTTTTGATACGCCATTGGCTTATCCCCGTCCACTTTAAGCTGGTTTGCAATGCCCAGACTCAAAAGCATATCGCTAAGGCGCGCCACCTTTTCCGCATCCGGTTTTTCGTGCACGCGATAAACAAATGGAAATTTTTCGCCCATTTTGGCAACGCACTCATTGGCCTTTACCATTAAACTTTCAATAATTTCGTGTGCCTCGTCTTGCACGCGGTTTTCTATCGAAACGATTTCGCCTGCCGCGTTTTCCAAAATAAATGGCTCGGGCAAATTAAAGCGAATTTCGCCCAATTTTACGCGTTCTTCTTTAAATTTTGCTGATATTTGGCGATATAACAAAACGTCGTTGTACACATCCGCATATTTATCAATCAAAAATTGGTCGCCCTCTAAAATTTTCATAACCTCGGTGTAGGTCATGCGGTGCGCGCTTTTAATTATGCTTTCAAGCGGCGTGGCGGAAATTAAATTGAAATTTTTATCCAGCGCCATTTTAATTGAAAGCGCCAGCCTATATTCGCCCTCATTTAGCGAGCAAATGCCGTTAGACAATTCTTTTGGCAGCATTGGAATAACTTGATTAGGAAAATACACACTAGTGCCGCGTTTATATGCCTCTTTATCCAGCGCGCTGCCCTCTTTAACATAGTGGCTAACATCAGCAATGTGAACATACAAATTGTAGCCATCATCGCGCGGCTCAACCGAAAGCGCATCGTCAAAATCGCGCGCGTCCTCGCCATCAATTGTTATAACGCGATGTTGAGTGAAATCTGCGCGCCTATTTTTCAATTTTTCATAGTCCACTTTTTGGCTGATGTGTTTTGCCTCGTTGAGCGTGGCTTGGTCGAACTTTTCAATTAAATTGAACGAGCGGATAATTGAAAGTTGCTCGGCTTTCGGGTTGCCCGCCCTGCCTAAAATTTCCACAATTTTGCCGCGCATGTTTTTTTGGTCTAAACTATCATAAAGCTCAACCCAAACCTTTTCATTGTTCTGTGCGCTGCCTGCATCGCCCTTAAAAATGCGGATTTGCGGAAACTTAGGGTCGTCCGGATACACCAAATTTTTGCTTTTGCCCTCAATGTATGTGCCAACCACGTGCGTGGTATTCCGCCTTAAAACTTTTACAACCCTCGCCTCAATGTCCTCTTCCGTTTTAAAGTTGGTTATCTCAACAAGGCAATCATCCCCGTCAAAACCGCCATTTATGGCAAACGCAGGGATGAAGAAATCTGGCCTGCCCTCCACCTGCGCAAACCCATAGCCCTTTTTGTTTAAAATCAATTTCGCCTTAATATATCCGCGGTCGGCAGAAATGGAAATTTTGCCCTTTTCGTCAAACAAACTGCCATCGGCAATTAAATTTTTAATTTCCGATGTTAAATCATCCACGCTTTCGCCCGTAAGTTTGTTAAGCGAACTGATTAGCTTATCCAGCTTTAAATATATTAATTTATTATCTCGAATTGTCTTTACAACATCCATAATCAATATTTTAGCAAAAAAATATAATAATGTAAAATAAAATTAAAAAATTCATTAATCACTTTTCTTTTGAAAACAAAAAAGAGGCAAATTGCCTCTTTTAATTTTTTGTGTAAACATTATATTGTTTGTCTCCAATCATTTCGGTAGATTTTGTAAATGTGCTTTCATTGCTTAAATATGTGTTAGTTCCATCATCCGCCGTCGCCAAAACTTTTATTGTTCCGCCGGTTTTTATATAATAAGTTAACCGTCCATTACTATCATATGAACTTGAAATGGCTTTATATATTGTTTCACTATTTATAATAACTTCATTTAAATCTGAACAACCAAAGAATGTGGTAGATCCTCCTATGCTTTCTACACTTTTTCCTATTGTTACACTTGTCAATCCCCTACAATCATCAAATGCCTCTTTTCCTATAAATATAACACTATCAGGAATTGTTAATCTTGTTAATCCTCTACATGCCTGAAATGCACTATCTCCTATATGTGTAACGCCATCAGGGATAGTTATTTCGGCTACATCACTATAATAAAATGCTTCATCGTAAATTATTTTGCACTTTGGATCAATTGTATAACTTGTTTGTCTTTCATCCGTAAGTCCCATTAATACAACATGGTTATTTTCAGGATTACCTAAATAATTGCAGTAACCATCTGTATAAAATTTCAAACTTTCACACTGATCAAAAACACTATAACCAAAGGTTGTTATGCTATCTGGTATTTCGATATTTATCAGAGCACTACATTGATAAAATGCAGAATGCCCCAAACTAGTTAACCCGTTAGAAATTTCCACATCGGTTAAATGGGTACAGTTGGCAAAAGCATAATCTCCTATGCTGTTTACATTCTCTGGTATCCTGATACTAGTTAGCCCACAACTACGGAAGGCAGACTCTCCAATGCTGCTTACACGTTCTGGTATCATAATGTTAGTTAAATTACCGCAACTATAAAACGAATGACTGCCAATGCTTTCTACTTTTCCCCCAAATGTTACACTTGTTAAGTTTGTTCCTGAGAATATGTAGCTAGGAATTTTTGTTACATTTTCTCCAAATACAACTTCTGCTTCGCCCATTGTTGAAAAAACATATGAAGAAGATGTTAAATCTTCGCAATTAATCGCATTGAAATTTAGAGTTGTTAGAGAATTGCACGAATTACGGAATGCCGATTTGCCGATTGAAGCTACATTTGAACCTATAGTTAAAGAAGTTATTTTGGCAGCTCCGCCAGAATAATCAATTCCTAAAAGATTACTAGGAATGTGAGTTACAGATTCGCCGATTGTTACATTGATTCCTTCTCCAGATGTTCCGGCTTGCCAAAATAAATCATGCGGATTTTCATAAGCCGAAGTTCCGCCTCTTAAATCTGAACAATCAATGGCATTATAGGTTATTTCTGTTAAACTTGAACAGAATCCAAATGCTCTTTCCCCTACGGTTTTTAAGCCCTCTCCTATTGTGAGAGTTTTTGCGGCTGTACAATTATAGAATGCTCGAGTTCCTATATTCGTTACTTTGTTTGGAATAATTATATTCTCTAAACTGCTGCAATCTTGGAATGCAAGATTCTCTATACTTTCTAATTCTGAATTCATTGTTACACTAACAGTTTGCAATGTACTACACCCATAGAATGTATAAATTTCTATTGAAGTTAAAGAAGAAGGAATATTTGTTTCTTTTAAGTTTGTACAGTTATAAAACGCATATTGCCCGATACTAATGACACTTTCAGGAATCTTTAAACTGGTTAAACTTTCACAACCTCTAAATGCATTAGATTCTATGCTTGTTACACTTTCATCATCTGGAATTGTGCCATTATTCGACCCCTTAATTAGAGTGTGCGTATCTTTATCCACCACCACATAACATTCTTTGCCTGATTCGTCTTTTGATTTATATTTTGAGTTATTTCCATCTATCGTAATACTGTCAAAAGGATGATCGCTGTAGCCACTTAACAAATTATTCATGGAGTCACTATCAACTATGCCAGAACCAATGGCAATATTTTTTAAACCTTCATTGTTATAGCTGCTAAAACTATACTCTATTTTTGTTACACTATTTGGAATTTCTAAACTTTTTAATTCATGGCATTTATAGAAAGATCCATCTCCAATTGTTGTAATTCCTAAATCTGATGGAATTATTGAGTTGTTAGTGCCACGAATTAATGTTAATGTATTTTTATCTACTACCACATTGCATTCTTTTCCCTTTCCATCTCTTGATGTGTATCTTGTGTTGTTACTATCTACTGTCACTTTATCTGAAATTAGTGGCAAACCACCAGATAAATCGGTCATGCCTGAACCTATGTGCATACGCTTTAAACCACTGATCCCTGCGAAAGCCTCTTCTCCTAAAGAGGTTATACTATTTGGTAAAATTAATTCTTCAAAACTAGATTCTGGATCATTATATTCATCATAATCGCTCGCAAAAGCATAATTAGGAATTTCGGTTATCCCTTCTGAAAAAGTTATGCTTGTTACGTCTGAAAGATTGGTAAATGCTCCCGAAAATACATAATAATCACCGCCTATAGCGCCTGCCCATCCACTATAATAACCTACTTCCCCAATTTTAACTGGTTTGCCTTGGTATTTAGATGGAACAATAATCTCGCCTGTTAATTCATCATAATATTCAGACCCTTCTTCATTCCCTTTTGCACAAACATCAAAATGGTCGCCTTTATCTACAAATGCAAGTTTTTCGTATGTTGCCATATCGTAGCCCAAACTCCAGTTGAAGTTGCCTTTAATTTGTGAGTCAGTTCCGGGGTCATCTATCTCTGCCTTAATATACACATATTTTGTACTTATGTAATTGTCTTCTGCTTTTTTAGGAACACTAGCTGAAACAGTAAAGCTTTTTGGGTTATCTACTGGGGTAGATATTTCGTCATAATTTGTTATCTGTTGCTCGCTATCTGCTGTGGTTATCTTTATATTCTCAGCAGTTCCGTCAAAACTCATGGTTGCCATATACGCGGTGTCTATTGGGTTACCTAAACCATTATGGAATACATACTCAAAAACTACCCAGCTTTTATCTTCCACACCATCATCTGGATATTGCAATTCAATATCCTTATTAGGGCTTAAAGATTTACCCTGCATTTCTGTGTCTTTGGCGTGGAATGTTAAGGTGGTTTCTCCTTCCTCGCCCGTAGTCATATCCGTGCCTTCAGTATCCCCTGGGCCAACGTAATATTTAGCAGTTACACTACCTTCTATTTGGTCCGCCCTATACCTAACACTTATGTTGGTGGATAGTTGTTGGGTTTTTGCTGCAAACACTGCCACAAT
>CANQYX010000014.1 GCA_947628205.1 uncultured Clostridia bacterium | reverse complement strand
CAATCTTGCCATTTGCAAGTTGTGCAGGCAGATGTGATTGTTATGCCGCGCTCTTGCTCTTGCGCCATCCAGTCCATAGTTGCTTCGCCATCGTGCACTTCACCAATTTTGTGGTTGATGCCGGTGTAAAACAAAATACGCTCGGTTGTGGTGGTTTTGCCGGTATCGATGTGCGCCATAATACCAATATTTCTAACTTTCTCTAATGGAACTTGTCGTGCCATATATCCCCCTTAAATTAATAACGGAAGTGCGCAAACGCTTTGTTTGCTTCCGCTTGCCTGTGCATATCATCACGGCGTTTAATTGCGCCGCCGGTTTGATTGAATGCATCCACAATTTCGGCAGCAAGTTTGTTTTCCATGCCGCGTTCATTGCGCTTTCTTGCAAACATAACTAAAAAGCGGATTGCAAGAGTTTGTTGCCTTTCGGCAGATACTTCTAACGGAACTTGATAGTTAGCTCCGCCAACGCGCCTAGCTTTAGTTTCTAGCTTAGGCTTAATATTTTCAATTGCTGTTGTTAAAACGGTAAGTGGTTCATCTTTTAATTTTTCGCCAGCAAGTTTCATTGCGCTGTAAACAATAGTTTGAGCAATGCCCTTTTTGCCATCTAACATAACTTGGTTAACCAATTTAGTAACCATGGTTGAGTTATAAAGCGGATCTGGCAACACTTCTCTTTTAACAGCCTGATTTCTTCTTGACATAATTTCTCCTTATTTTAAATTTTAAATGTTTAATAAATAAATTAGAAATGATTAATTAAATAATAACTAAACAAGCATCATTTTGAGATGTTTCGGCTCACTCCGTTCGCTCAACATGACATATTCATTTTCTAATTTATTGTTAATTAAATATCTATTTTATTCCCTACTCAACTCGAAAACGAGAGGAAAAGGAAGTAATGAAGGGAAAACTCGTTGTCCCTTCATAAAGCGCCAAAAAATCGCAAAAGGCGCAAATTGCGTAATGTAATTAGCAATTAAGCAAAAGCGATTATTTTGGTCGCTTAGCGCCATATTTTGAACGGCCTTGTTTGCGTTTTTGCACTGCGGCAGTATCCAACGCACCGCGCACAACGTGATAACGCACACCAGGAAGGTCTGGCACACGGCCACCACGCACCAAAACAACGTTATGCTCTTGCAAATTGTGGCCCTCACCTGGGATATAGCAGGTGGTTTCCTTTTTATTTGAAAGACGCACACGGCAAATTTTTCTTAAAGCCGAATTTGGTTTTTTAGGTGTTGTTGTGGTAACGGTTAAGCAAACACCGCGTTTTTGTGGGCATTTATCCAACAAAATAGATTGGCTTTTGCTAACTTGTTTTTCACGACCTTTTTTAACCAACTGATTGATTGTAGGCATTTTTCCTCCTTGAAAATTTTTTTGCAACCACTGGCGGATTTGTTTTGCCAACTTGCGTTTCGTTCCCATTGCAAATTGGTGGCAACACTCCGCTTGTTTACCCCGCTTGCTACTTTGCGAGGTTCGTTATTTACAAACAGCA
This sequence comes from uncultured Clostridia bacterium, assembly GCA_947628205.1. Classification (GTDB taxonomy): domain Bacteria; phylum Bacillota; class Clostridia; order Christensenellales; family UBA1242; genus Onthoplasma. The sequence continues at coordinate 29,856 of CANQYX010000014.1, read as the reverse complement.
TTTTGTACTATAACGAATTTATTATAACTTAAAAAAAGTTAATTGTCAATAGAATTTAGCAAATTTTTAACAAAAAACAAACAACTTTAATAATAAAAAATTTGATATTTATATAATAGCCATAACAAATTGATATTTATATAATAGCCATAACAAAAAAATGCCAAATTGGCATTTTTGTTTTAAAGGTTATTATCAACCGTTTCTTGTTGTTGAATTGACCTGTCTAGATAATTTGTAAAACCATCTAAAACTTTTGCATATTTTTCCAAAGCTTTGCTGTAAGCTTTAGGGTTGTTGGCAAGCAAATCTAGCGAACCTTTTATATCTCGTGATAAGAAAACAAGTTTTTCAAGCAAAGCGTTCAACCTTTCTATGTTTGAAAATTTTGCATTTTTAACAAAATTATAAGCAAATGGATTTAGTTCTTTAAGCTCGGTTGCAAGCTCTTTATTTCTTTCTATTTCTTGTTGTGGTTTAAATATTTTTTTCATAAAGTCCCCCTTAAATCAAATCCTTTTCATAATTTATTTTATAGAACTGTGTGGTGCTGTCCGTAACCTTAATTGAATCGGCAATTTCCACATCCGCGATTGCCAAAATGTTATTGCCCGATGCAAGCACTGGAATGGTGTCGCGCATGCGTTGCGGAATTTTTTTGTCTATAAAATAATCTTTAAGTTTTTTGCTGCCCTTCATGTTAAGCGGGGTGAACACATCCCCTTCCTGCCTAAAACGCCAAATTGCATTGTCTGGAATTGCGGCCGCATCAACGATGTGTTGATGAGGTTTTGGCTCGGTTTTAACCTTGCTGGCGGTTGAGCGGATTGTGCCATAGTTATCTATATTCAACTTGCCGCTTTTAAAAGGATATTCGCCAAAATTTACAATCTTTTTAATTGCGCCAATAGTTATATAGTCATACTCTTTTGCCACTTTCAACTTAAATGGCAAATTAATAATGCTGCCGTTGTTGGCCTCAAGCGCAAATTGGCGCACCATGTTTATGTGTTTACTTTCAATATCTTGCAACGCAAAGCGTTTGAACACGCGCATTAAAATGCGGTTGACAATAACTTCATCCTGATAAAAGAACGACAATGGAACTTTAACAAAATCTTTGCCTTCTATAACGCTGTGCAAGTCAAACTGTTTGTTAATGAAATCGTCATCTTTTGCACAAATGTCGGCAAATTTTACTAAACTGCGATCCACCTGCCTAAACTGGCGGCGCAAGGTTGGCATAACCACATTGCGGATATAGTTGCGAGCATAAGTGTTATCTTTATTTGTTTCGTCCTCAACATATTCAAGCCCAAATTCGTCTAGATACGACATAATTTCTTCTCGCGGAGTGTTTAAAAGTGGGCGGATATAAATGCCGTCACGCACTGGCTCCATGCCACGCGCGCCAGCAAGCCCTGCACCACGAATGATGTTTAATAAAACGGTTTCGGCTTGGTCGTAAAGATGGTGCGCAAGCGCAATTTTATCCACCAACCCTTTTTTTATTAAGGTTTCAAACACGCCATAACGCACTTTGCGCGCAGCTTGCTCAACCGTCAACTTTTCTTCTTTAGCAACTTTTAGCGCTTCACCTTTAAATTTGTAAGCTCGAATTTTGTGGTCTTTGCAAAATTGCATAACAAAGTCCACATCAAGCGCGCTATTTTTGCGAATGCCGTGGTCAACAGTTACGGCAACCACTTCGCAATCCAACTCGCCTTTAATTGAATTGAGATAATGCAAAAGCGCGATGCTATCTCGCCCGCCCGAACATGCCACGCCAATGATTTCGTTTGGCTTAATCATGTTATATTTTTTAATGTAATCTAAAACTCCATCCATAATTCTCTCCTTAGTAATGAAGCCAAAATTTAATTTATCATTCAAATTTTGCGTCATTTATTATAAAAAAATTATAACACAAACTCAATAATTTTGCAATACTCTTTTAAAAATTTATAAAAATTTGTTAAAAATTAACAAAAAACATGCAAAAATGCATGTAATTTTGAAAATTTCAAATATTTTTTGTTTATTTTTTCATTTTAGAGAACACACACTTGTCATCCTGAGCAAGCGTAAGCGCGCCGAAGGATCTTAAATTTCAAATTATTTATTTTTTAAATAAGTTCGGGCAACTAAAACTGTCATATCGTCCTTGGCGGTCATTTCGTTGCGAGTGAGTGCCTCGTTTAAAATGCTTTCCGCAATTGTTTGCGGATTGTTTGTGGCAAGGCGAGCAACAAATTCGCAAAAACTTTCTTGTGTTTCAAAAGCATCGGTTATACCATCAGTTGCCATGACAATTAAATCCTTTGTTGAAATTGTGGTTTTGTAAGTGGCTGGCGTTATGTTATCCAACGCACCAATCGGCAGTGCACCGCCCTCAACAAATTCAATGTTGCCATCGCGCTTAATTAGGCCAAAAGGTGCGCCAACTTTTATGAAATCGGCAAGGTTCTTGTCCAGGTCAATTAGGCAAACATCAAGCGTGGAATAACTCTCTTGATTATTCACCGCAAGCAACTTGTTAACGCTTTCCAAAATTATGTCGTTATCAAAACCGACCTTATAAAAATTTTCAATAAGGCCAAGCGTCATCGCGCTCATTTTGTGTGCCGATTTTCCACTGCCCATGCCATCGCACAGTGCAAGCAAAAATTTGTTGCCAGATAAACGAATTATGCTGTGGCAATCGCCGCTCTCGTCATTGCCAGATTTGTTGCAACTGGCAAGCCCAAAAATGCAATCGAACTTGTTTAATTTGTGAAGAGTTATTGAGTTATAATTGCCCTCTTCAAGCGGAATAATTGAAGTTATCTGCATAGGCGTTCGGCAAACTTCGCCCACAATTTTTTCAACTATTAGCTCGGGCGCACCGCCTGCCTTTACAACCAAAATGGCGGACATATCGCTGTTTTTTTCGGCATACAAAAGCACCTCGCGGCACTCTATGTTGTTGGATAGCAAGCGTGAAATTATTTTGTTTTCGCGCGCCATATCGAACGTTACATTTGTGTCAATTTCCTCGCCCAAATCTAGCAGCAAACGCGACACCGCGCCCATTTGGTCGGCAAGCAAAATTTTAACATTGTTCACGTCCGCCTGCATGGTTTTAAATTGCTTATATTCGTCTGTTAGGCGGTTAATTAAATTTACAAGCAAATTAATTTTTGCGCACCTATTCGACATTGAATTTGGGATATCCAACAGCGTCACTTTGCCCTTTGTTAGCGCAATTTCAATAAGCGTTTCTAGGTTAGATTTATTTTCAAACCCGAGCGAGCGCGTGCATTTGTTTTTGTCCAAACAATCCTTGCAGCAACTCGCCACAACTTCACGCGAAAGCATGGCAATAAGTTCGCTTTTTTCTAGTTCGCGTTTAACCATGTTTAAATGAATTTGCTTCATATCCATAAAAACATTGCTGAGCTCACTCATGCGCTTGCGTATGTTGCGCCGAGTGGTGTTTATAAGCGCGCGCGAGCTTATTTCGGTGGATTTTACATACACCAAATCGCTTAAATTGTTTATTAATTTTTTTGGCAAAATTAAATAAATTAAGCCTGCCACCGCAATTGGCAGTAACGCGTACAAAATCTGCCAACTTTTATTTAAAAAGAAATATTGAATAACGGCATCGCACAAAACAGTTAACAAAACAATTTTAAATTTGTTCGGCGCGCTAAAAACGCCAGATATTAGCATTAAAATTGCAAATTCAGCAATGGGAATTAACGAAACACAACTTAAACTTACGCCCAGCGCAAATGAAAGCGCAACTGAATAAGCAAGTGTTGCGCTGTTCACTGCCAAAAGGAGGAATATAACGAACATTAAAATTAGCCTGTAAATTTCAAAATTTACAATTTTAACGGGCGCAATGCCCACGCCCAAAAGCGCAATTGAAAATAAAAAGCAAATGCTTTCGTCTAACGTTAGTTTAAAGCAATTTTTCCTAAGCAACAACACCTGCAAAACGGTAACAAAAACATACAAACAAATAAGGCCTAAAACAACATAATAAACACAATCAAAAATTTCCGCGCGGTTGTAATAAATATAGGTTACAAGCGAAATTAAAAAGGACAAAAAAATGGTTAACAATTTAATTCGCTTTTTTGCAAATTTGTGTATGTAAAACACCACAATTCCAACCGCAACAACAGTTAGCGCAACATAAAGCGAAGCCAAACTCAAATCAATTAAAATTGCCGAGCAAAGTGTAAACACGCCCATAAATTTTTCGTCTAACCCAACAAAAATGCTGGCAAAGAAAAACGCATATAAAAACGGGCTTAGCCCACTAACCCGCGCATTAGCAAGCACTATGCACACAAAAAACAAACAAAAATATTTAACAATTTCATAAAAATTAAATCGCTTAACCTTGCTCATGAATTAAAATTTAGCATATAAAATATTAAAAAATATTTAAAAAATATTGTAAAAACACGCAAAAAACATAAAATTTTATACTTTTATAAAAATTTTTATCATTTTTAATTTTACTTTGTCATTCTGAGCAATGCGAAGAATCTAATTTTTATTTACTCTTTTTACAAAAAGAGTAACAGAAAAAAACCTTATATTATGTCATGTTGAGCGGAACGTGGGGTCCCCACAAGAACTTGCTTCGCTGTGGGGTTAAAAGTGGAGTCGAAACATCTAAACAGATCCTTCGACTTCGCTCAGGATGACAACATAGAAAAATCTCTCGGGTGAGAGATTTTTAAATTCAAATTAATACCTTTTTTGTTAAGGTGCGAGGTTGTTTGGGCGAACGATTTAGCGGTTTCCGCGTTTAGTGAGCCCAAATAACCGAGCGCCAATTATAAAAGTTCAATAATTGCCATTTGTGCGTTGTCGCCTTTTCTTAAACCGGTTTTAATAATGCGAGTGTAGCCACCTGCTGTGCCAAGTTCTTTTGCGCGAGCAGCATATTTTGGCGCATAAACGTTAAAGATTTTTTCTAGAAGTGGGTCTTTAATGTTATCGATGCGGGCAAGATAATCTGCCTTCTTTTCGCCTTTTTTGCGTTCTTCTTTAACAGAATAAAGGCGAGCCTTAATATATCTGCGTGCGGCAAGTTTTTTAGGGCCATCGTTCATAACTTCGCGTGTGGTTTTTTCGCCTTTCTTGTTAACGGTTGACTTTTGAACGGTTACAACATCTTCGTAAGTGTTGATGGCGGGGGTCAAAGTTCTTTCCACATAAGCCCTAAGTGATTTTGCGCGCGCCAAAGTGGTTTCAATTCTGCCATGCCAAAACAAATCTGTTGCTTGATTTCTTAAAATTGCCAAGCGTTCTTCGGTTGGACGACCAAGTTTTTTTACCTTCATCTTTTTTCTCCTTAATAATTTTCGTTGCCTTCAAGAACAATGCCCAAGGCCTCTAATTTGTTAATAACTTCTTCCATAGATTTTGCGCCCATGTTGCGAACTTTCATCATTTCGCCCTTTGTCTTTTTGGCAAGGTCGCCAATGGTGTCTATTCCGGCGCGTTTCAAGCAGTTATACGAGCGAACGCTCAATTCCATTTCCTCAATAGGTTTTTCAAACAATTTTGTGCGCTCATCCTCTTTGCGAGCAACAAGAATGTCTACCCCATCCATGCCCTCAACAAGTTCAACGAACATGGTTGCGTAGTCATTAAGAAGTTTTGCAGAAAGAGCAACAACTTCTTTTGCGCTAACAGTGCCGCGAGTTTGAACGTCTAAAACAAGTTTATCGTAATCCAAACTTCTGCCAACACGGCTGGATTGAACTTCAAAATTTACGCGTTTAACCGGAGTGAACAAACTATCTATTGCGATATAGTCCACTTCGTCCGAAAACTCCTTATTTTGGCTTGCAGGAACATAGCCGCGCCCTCTGCCAACATACATTGTAATGTTCAAATCGGCATCGTCATCTGTTGTGCAGATGTATTGCTCTGGGTTCATAACCGTTATGCCATCATCGCAAACAATGTCCTTTGCATAAAGCACGCCAGCACCTTTCTTTTTAAGGGTCATTGTGCCTTTAAAATCTACTTCTGTGCTTTCGGTTTTAACCGCAATGGCTTTTAGGTTTAAAACAATGTCTGGCACATCCTCGCTAACGCCTTTAATTGTAGAAAACTCGTGCAAAACATTTTTAATTTTAACGCCAACAATTGCAGCGCCAGGGAGGGAACTTAAAAGCGTACGCCTAAGCATGTTGCCCAAAGTTATACCAAAACCTTTTTCTAATGGCTCAACCGTAATTATTGCGTGTGCGCCATTGTCTTGTTCATCTAAAAGTATTTTTGGTTTTTCAATTTCCATCATAATTAATTCTCCTATTTATTATTATCTTGAATAGAATTCCACAATTAAGTGTTCTTGAATGTTTAAATCTATGTCCTCTCTCATTGGTTCGGCAAGCACTTTGCCTGTTAGAGCGTTAGTGTCCATTTCCAACCACTTAGGAGTGTTAACTTTTAAACCTTTTAGGCTAGCAAACATTTCCAACGCTTGTTTGCTTTCTTTAACAGCGATAACATCGCCAACCTTAACTTGATAAGATGGGATATTAACCTTTTTGCCATTAACTGTTATGTGCCCGTGGTTAACAATTTGCCTTGCTTCCGTTCTAGAAGAGCCAAGCCCTAAGCGATAAACAACATTGTCTAACCTTAACTCTAACATTTTTAACAATGCCCAGCCAGTACTTTCCTTGCTGCGAGTTGCTTTTTCGTAGTAATTTCTAAATTGCTTTTCAAGCAAGCAGTATGCTCTGCGCACCTTTTGTTTTTCTCTAAGCTGAATGCCATATTCGCTAACTTTCTTTCTGCCTGTTGCGTGAACCCCTGGGATAACAGGGCGTTTATCGAACGAGCATTTTGTTAAGCATCTTTCGCCTTTCAAGAAAAGTTTGCAACCTTCTCTACGGCATTGCTTACAATCTGGATATAAATTTTTTGCCATTTCTATAACCTCCTTGCCTTAGGTGGCCTGCAACCATTGTGTGGGATAGGCGATACATCTTTAATGTAAAGAATTTGAAGCCCAGCAGTGCCAACCGCACGGATGGCTGCCTCGCGCCCGCCACCTGCGCCTTTAACCAAAATGCCAACCTTGGTTATGCCAAAGTTAGATGCATTTTTAAGCACAGTTTCCACAACTTGTTGTGCCACAAATGGAGTGCTTTTTTTAGCGCCGCGGTTGCCCAAAGCGCCTGCACTGCTTTGTGCCAAAGCGTTGCCTTGACTATCTGATAAAGTTACCAAGGTGTTGTTAGAGGTGGCTTGAATGTGCACCTGACCTTCGCCATTGGCAACTAAGATTTTTTTCTTTTTAGTTTCTTTTTTAGTTTTAGTAGTAGCCATTATTTACTCCTTACTTCTTTTTATTTGCTATCGTTTTCTTAGGGCCTTTGCATGTGCGTGCGTTTTGCTTGCTAGATTGCCCACGAACAGGCAAATTAGCAATGTGCCTTAGGCCACGATAACACCTAATTTCTTTTAAACGCTTAATGTCCATTGCAACATTTTTGCGTTTTTCACCTTCAACAACATAGTTTGCTTCAATATATTTACGAATTGCAGCAATGTCGTTTTCGGTTAAATCTTTAACTCTTGTGTCTGGGTTGATGCCGGTTGCTGCCAAAATTTTGTTTGCAGAAACACGACCTATACCATAGATATAGGTCAACCCAATTTCAACTCTTTTTTCATTTGGTAAATCCACACCGGATATACGTGCCATTTTCTCCTCCAAAAATATTTTTTATTTTCTCACAACACCAAAATGCCGCGAGGCGTTGTGCTTATTTTCAAGTTTAATAAAAAGCAAAAAATGTTAGTTAAAACTAACCTTGCCTTTGTTTGTGCTTTGGGTTAACGCAGATTACCATTACACGGCCGTTGCGTTTAATAACCTTACACTTGTCGCACATAGGTTTAACTGATGGTCTAACTTTCATTTCTTTCTCCTTTTAGTTTTTGTCGCGCCAAACGATTCTGCCTTTGGTTAAATCGTATGGACTCATTTCAACTTTAACTTTATCCCCAAGCAAAACTCTAATTTTATTTTCCCTGAGTTTGCCCGAGATGTATGCTGTGATTATGTGGTTATTCATGATTTTAACCTTAAAGGTGGTGTTTACTAACACTTCAACAACTTCGCCTTCGGCTTCGATAACGTCAGATTTTGACATATCACTCCTTATTAAATTTTTTTAACTGATTATAAAGTTCAGTGTCTGTAACTGTTGGAGTTTGGAATTTTTTAAGCAAGGCATCAGAATGTTCAACAAACTCAACATGTTTAGGATTTTTAAGTTTTGGATTATCTTTTTTACGGCTTCTACCATCTATTATAGCAAGATAATTTTTTTTGTCAATAGCTACAACCAAAAAAGTTCTATTTTTGTTGTGCCCAGACATTGGTTTAACAAGGTCGCCAACCGCAAAAATGTGCTCCATAACTCTCCTAAATTGATAAAATTTCCACCCCATCTTTTGTTATTAAGATGGTGTTTTCGTAATGCGCACTTGGTAGGTGGTCGGCAGTGGTAACTGTCCAATCGTTATCCTCCAAATACACATACCTTTTGCCCATGGTGGACATTGGCTCAACTGCAATTGTCATGCCCTCTTGCAGTGTTATGCCCGAATTGTAATTGCCGTAGTTTGGCACAAGTGGGTCCTCGTGCAAATCGGTGCCAACACCATGGCCGGTTAACTCCCTAACCACGCCATAGCCGCGCTGCTCTAAATAAGTTTGCACGCGGTGGCTGATATGCCCAAGACGGTCGCCCGCCTTAATGCCCTCTATGCCGGCAAAGAAACTTTGTTTGGTGGCCTCTATCAATTTCTGTTTTTCAACCGAAATGTTGCCAACCGGAAAAGTTCTTGCCGCATCGCTGTGATAACCCTCGTAGATTACGCCACAATCAATGCTAATAATATCCCCCTCTTTAAGCGGAACGTCGGTGCAAAACCCGTGCACAACTTGGTCATTTACGCTGGCGCAAATTGTGAACGGGAAGCCCTCGTAGTTCAAAAAGGAAGGTTTTGCGCCTTTTTTAATAATGAATTTATAGGCCAAATCGTTAAGGCGCAAACTTGTTTGGCCCGGGAAAACGTGCTGTTCAAGCATGTTTAAGCATTCGCTTAAAATTTTGCCTGCCACACGCATTTTTTCTATTTGTTCGTTATTTTTGATAGTTATGTTCATTTATTGCCCTCATAACTAAATCCGCCACCTCATTTGGCTTAAGATTTGCATCAACCTCAACAACAAGGTTTTGCTTTTTATAGTAATCTATAAGCGGATAGGTTTCTGAATAAAATTTTTCAAAGCGTTTGTTAATAGCATCTTCGTTATCATCTGCGCGCCTTTCAAGTTTTGCGCCACAAGATGGGCAGATGCCGGATTTAGCTTTGTCCACGCTAGTTGTAAGCCCGCATTTTGGGCAGTTTAACCTGTTTAAAATGCGTTTAAAGGCATCTTCTTTTTTTAGATTTAAGTATACAACCAAATCTAACTCACACAGCTTTTCAAGGTCCTTTGCTTGAGATACATTTCTAGGAAAACCATCAAAGATAACATTTGCCTTTTTGTTGTTCCTCAATCTTTTAAAAATAAGGTCCAACACAAGTTGGTTATCCACCAAATTGCCTTTGTTAATTATCTCTTTAACTTGCATGCCTAGGCGAGAGCCGGATGCAATTTCTTCCCTAAGCAAAAGGCCGGTTGAAATATAATCAAACTCAAATTGCGAGGATATATTTTCAACCACTGTGCCTTTGCCCGAGCCTTGAATGCCTATTAAAACAATATTCATTTAAACCCCTACTTTAAAAATCCGCGATAGTTGCGCATCATCATTTGCGCTTCAAGTTGCTTATCAAATTCAAGCGCAACTGAAACTATAATCAACATACCTGTTGCACTGAATGCTGAAACCAACCCTCCACCATTAATAAGTGGGCTTGTGAATAACAAGGTTGGAATTAACGCCATAAATGCAAGGAATATTGCACCAAAAAGCGTTATGCGCTTATTTATGCTGTTTAAATATTGGCTGGTTGGCTTTCCTGGGCGAATACCGGGGATAAACCCACCGTTTTGTTGGATGTTGCGCGCAATGTCGTCCGTATCAAAATTCAGCATTGTGTAAAAATATGCAAACGCCAAAATTAACACCGACATAACAATTGCATACACCCAAGTGCCTGCGCCTAGCCAACGCGCCCACCACCTTGTAAATGCGTTGTTTGCATTGAACATGCTCATAAGCATTTGAGGGAAGGTTAAAATTGCGCTAGCGAAAATGATTGGCATAACGCCATTAGCGTTAACGCGCACAGGAATGTAGGTGGATTGCCCGCCATACATCTTTCTGCCTTTAACTTGTTTTGCATATTGCACGCCAACACGACGCTCGCCACCATCAACAAACACAACAAGCGCGAAAATTGCAATTAACACTGCAACAAACAATACTAATTGCCAAACTGCAGTTGGATTGAATTTTCCGTCTACAACAATATTTTGGAAATTGCCAAAGATTGCTGTTGCAGCACTAGACAAAATGCCAACGAAAATCAATAAGCTCATGCCGTTGCCAATGCCAATTTCGGTTATCTTTTCGCCTAACCAAACAGTGAACATCGAGCCAGTTACCAGCATAGTGACAATAAATGCGTAGCACACAATTTTGCTTCCGCCGAAAAGTGTTAAATCCACATTTTCTGCCGCGCCAAAGCCAACTGCAATGCCAATTGCTTGAGCAATTGAGATGATTAAAGCCGCAATTTTTGTGTATAAACTAATTTTCTTTTGGCCATCTGCACCCTCTTTTGCCAACCTCTGCCAACTAGGAATTACCGCTGCCAAAAGCTGAATTATAATAGACGATGTGATGTAAGGCGAAACGCCAAGCGCCAAAAATGAACCTTGCGAAAGTGCGTTACCACTAATTGCCGACAACAATCCTAAAAACGAGTTAGGGTCAGACGTGTTGGATTTAAACGCGTCCACATTAATGCCGGGGATTGGCAACCAGCAACCAAGCCTATACACGAAAAGCAGAACAAGGGTTAAAATTAATTTGTTTCTAACCTCTTTAATTTTAAAAGCATCTTTTAATGTTTTAAACATTATGCCTCCTCGACTGTTCCGCCAACCGCTGTTATTTTCTCCTTTGCCGAATTTGTAAATTTATTGGCTTTAACTTTAAGGGCCACAGAAAGTTCGCCATTGCCCAAAATTTTAACGCCGTCTTTTTCAATTTTAGAAATTATGCCCGCCTCAAGAAGAGCATAAGCATCAACTTCTTTGCCTGCCTCAAACGAATTTAATGAACTAACATTAACTGTTGAATAGACCTTTTTAAATTTAGCATTGCTAAACCCTTTGGAAGGGATGCGCCTATAAAGTGGATTTTGTCCGCCTTCAAACCCGGGGCGAACGCCGCCACCCGAGCGCGCGTTTTGACCTTTATGGCCCTTACCAGAAGTTTTGCCAACGCCACTACCGATGCCGCGGCCTAAACGTTTTTTAGATTGTTTTTCGCCTTCGGCATTTTTTAAATCGTGAATATACATTTATGCCTCCTCAACTTTTAACAAGTGCTTAACTTTAAAAATGCTGCCTCTAACACTTGCATTGTCTGGTAAAACACGAGTTTCATTAAGCTTTTTAAACCCTAGTGCTTCAACAATTTTTGCTTGAGTTTTGTTAAAACCAATTGGGCTTTTAACTAGCGTAACTTTAATTGTTTTTTCTTGTTTCTTTGCCATAAAATGCCCTCCTAAATTTCTTCTGGCGCTTTGCCACGAAGAAGCGCAACTTGTTCTCTTGTTCTTAAATTTTTAAGGCCATTTAAGGTTGCTCTAACAACATTAATTTTGTCGGTTGAGCCATAGATTTTGGCAGTTATGTCTGTGTAACCTGCCAAATCGAACACTGTTCTTGCAGCACCACCAGCAATTAAACCTGCGCCCTTTTTAGAAGGAAGCATTTTAACGCTTGTTTTGGCAAATTTGCCAATGGTTTCGTGCGGAATTGTGCCCTCGATTACAGGCACGGTTACAAGTGCTTTTTTAGCTGCTTTGGTTGCCTTGTCTATTGCTTGTGGAACTTCGGCTGCTTTTGCAACGCCCATGCCAACTCTGCCCTTTTTATCTCCAACCACAACTAGAGCGGAGAAACGCAAGGTGCGGCCGCCTTTAACAACCTTTGTTACCCTGCGGACAGCAAGCATTTTCTTTTCAAATTCGTCTTTTTCCTCAACGCGAGGTTTTCTAAATTCTCGTTTTTTCTGTTCTGCCATAATCTCTCCTTAAAACTCCAAGCCAGCAGCGCGTGCGCCTTCGGCCAATTCTTTAACTCTACCTGTGTATAGGTATCCGCCTCTATCAAACACAACGGTTTTGATTTTAGCTTTTAGGGCAAGTTTGCCGATTTGTTCGCCAACAAACCTTGCTTGTTCTTTATTTGTTTTATCCTTAACTTTTGCAGCCACTTCTTTTTGAGTGGTATTGCAAGCAACTAAGGTTTTTTGTGTTTCGTCATCAATAATTTGTGCGTAAATGTGGTTTAAACTTTTGTAAACGCACAATCTTGGGCGAGCGGTAGTGCCAACTAGATTATGACGCAACCTAACATGGCGTTTAACGCGTTCGCTATTTTTATTAACTTTATTTATCATAACCTAATCTCCTACTTTTTCTTCTTACCAGCAGATTTACCTGCTTTTTGAATAACTCTTTCGCCTGTATAGTGCAAGCCATAGCCGTGATATGGTTCAACCGGACGGATTGCTTTAAGTTTTGCGGCAATTTCGCCAACAAGTTGTTTATCTGCGCCGCAAACGATGATGGTGTTGTTGTCTGGCACTTCAAAAGTTATGCCTTCAACCTCTTCAAACTCAACAGGGTGGCTGAAACCTAAGTTCATAACCAATTTTTTGCCTTGCTTGTTAAGTTTGTAACCAACACCTTTAATGGTTAGGCTCTTTTTAAAGCCATCTTTAACGCCAGTAACCATGTTATGGATAAGTTGGCGATAAAGCCCTTGTTTTGCGTTGCTATCTGTTGTTTCGTCGTTACGGGTTACGTGCACTGCGCCATCTTTAACTTCAACAGTAACATTTTTTGAATATTCCTGAGTTAGAGTGGCTTTTGGGCCTTTAACCGTTACAACATTGTTTGCAACCTCGACAGTTACACCTGCCGGAATAGTGATAGGTAATTTACCAATTCTTGACATATTTCCCTCCTACCACACATAGGCGATAACTTCGCCGCCTAAGTTTAATTTTCTTGCACTTTTATCTGTTACAATGCCTTTGCTTGTAGAAACGATTGCAATGCCAAGCCCGTTAAGAACCTTTGGAAGTTGGTCTGCATTAGCATAAATTCTTAAGCCCGGTTTGCTTATGCGTTTAAGGCCTTGAATAACCTTTTCGCCATTAGGGCCATATTTAAGAGTTATTTCAAGCATGTTTACGCCATCAATTTTAACTGTTTTGTAACCTACAATATACCCTTCTTCTTTCAAGATGTTGGCAATTGCGGTTTTTGTTTTGCTTTCTGGCACGATAACGCTTTCATGTTTAGCCATGTTTGCGTTGCGGATGCGAGTTAGCATATCTGCAATTGGGTCGTTTGTAAACATATTTTCCTCCTTTTACCAACTAGCCTTTTTAACACCAGGGATTTCGCCCTTGCTAGCCAAGTTTCTAAAACAAATCCTGCAAATGCCATACTTTTTAAGCACAGCGTGCGGACGGCCACAAATTGAACAACGTGTGTATTCACGAGTTTTGAATTTTTGTGGTTTTTGTTGTTTATTTATCATTGATTTTTTTGCCATAATAACTCCTATTTACTCTTCCTAAATGGAACGCCCATAAGTTTTAACAATTCAAATGCCTCTTCGTTGGTTTTTGCGGTGGTTACAATCATGATGTCGAACCCATGAACAGAAACAATTTTATCGTAAACAATTTCTGGGAAAATCATTTGCTCTTTAACACCAAAGCTATAATTTCCGCGCCCGTCAAAAGCGGTTATGCTAAGCCCTTGGAAGTCCCTAACGCGAGGGAGTGCAACCGAGATTAATCTATCGAAAAATTCATACATCTTTTCGCCACGAAGGGTAACTTTTGCGCCAATTTTTTGACCTTGACGAAGTTTGAAATTTGCAACTGATTTTTTAGCGGTGGTTACAACTGCCTTTTGGCCGGCAATTAAAGTTAATTCGTCAATTGCTGCATTGAAGGCCTTAGCGTTATCTTTTTCCTTACCTAAACGCAAACTTAAAACAATTTTGTCTAGCTTAGGAATTTCCATAACATTTTTATAACCATATTTTTCTTGCAAACTCTTTTTTACCACTTCGTTGTAGTATTTGTGTCGTCTGTTAATTTCTTTTTCCATACTATCTCTCCTTACGCCTTACTGCCTTTTGTGGTTTTGGCGGTTTTGGTTGCAGTTTTTGCAGTTTTTTCGCTTGTTTTTGCAGTTTTTGTGGTTTTTTCTGCCTTTGTTGCAGGTTTAGCCTCTACAACTTTTTCTACCTTTTCGCTTTTTTCTGTTTTAGCGGTTTTGGTGGCAGGTTTTGCGCTCTTAACTGCCTTTTTTGCGCCATCTAGCGTTGCACCACATTTTTTGCAAACACGAACGGACTTGCCGTCAACTAGCGAATGTGCCACTCTTGTTGCCTTTTTGCAAGTTGGACAAACAACTTGAACATTGCTTATATCGATTGCACCTTCAGTTTTTAAGATGCCGCCCTTGTCGTCTTTACTTCTTGGCTTTTTGTGATGCGCTTGAATGTTTACACCAGCAACTTTAACGCGGTTAGTTTCTTTAACTATTTCCAAAACTTCGCCTTGTTTGCCTTTATCTTTGCCGGTTAAAACAAGCACATTATCGCCTTTTTTAACACTATATTTCATATTTGCCCTCCTATAACACTTCTGGTGCTAGGGATAAGATTTGAGTAAATCCCTTTGCACGAAGTTCTCTTGCAATAGGTCCAAACACACGAGTACCACGAGGTGCTTTTTGTTTGTCTATAATAACAGCGGCATTATCGTCAAACTTAATTGAACTGCCGTCTGCGCGTTGAACACCTTTTTTAGTGCGGACTATAACAGCCATAACAACATCGCCTTTTTTAACTTTGCCATCTGGGTCTGCCTTTTTAACAGAGGCAACTATGATGTCGCCAAGATTAGCAAATTTTCTAACGCTACCGCCTAAGCAACGGATGCACATAATCTTTTTAGCGCCGGTGTTATCTGCCACATTTAATGTAGATAATGGTTGAATCATATTCCCTCCTACTTAGCCCTTTCAACGATTGTAAGCAGCCTAAAGTATTTATCTTTACTTAGTGGGCGAGTTTCTTGAATTAAAACTGTGTCGCCAACCTTGGCCTCTTGCTTTTCGTCGTGTGCTTTATATTTTTTTGTGAATGTTACATATTTTTTGTAAATTGGGTGTTTTTTCTTGCCGGTAACCAAAACAGTAATAGTTTTGTCCATCTTATCAGAAACAACAACACCTTGAATAGTTTTGCGGTTTACTTTCTTTTCTTCCATAATATTACTCCTTTGCTCCAGCAATTTCTTTTTGTTTTAATGCGGTTTTAACGCGTGCAATGTTCTTCTTCACAATTCTGATGCGAGAAGTATCTTGCAACTGACCAACTTTGTTTTGGAAGGTTAAATTAAAAAGTTCACTTCTCAATTTGTTTTCTTCCGCAGTTAGTTCTTTTAAAGTCATATCCTTATAGTTATTCTTCATTGTTTTCACCGCCTTTTTCCTTGCGAACTATTTTAGTTTTGCAAGGCAATTTGTGGGAAGCAAGCCTCAAACTTTCAAGGCAAGCTTCTTCTGTTGGGCCACTAACTTCAATGATTATAGCATCGCGCTTAACCACTGCAACGTGCCCACTTTGCGCGCCTTTACCGCTACCCATACGAGTGTCGGCTGGCTTTTTAGTGATAGGTTTGTGTGGGAAAACTTTTATCCAAAGTTTGCCACCACGTTTCATATATCTGTTAATTGCAACACGCGCTGCTTCAAGTTGATTTGGGGTTATCCAGCAAGGTTCGGTAGCTTGCAAGCCAAAATCACCATAAGTAACAGTGTTATTACGCGTTGCTCTTCCGGTCATTCTGCCGCGGAATTGTTTTCTTCTTTTTTCTCTTTTTGGTAACAAAACTGCCATACTAGTTATCTCCTTTCTTGTGGTTTACCGAACTTTGAGAAACCTTTCCTAAAATTTCGCCTTTATAAATCCACACCTTAACGCCCAAAACGCCATAAGTTGTGTGTGCTTCAAGCTTTGCATAGTCAATATTAGCGCGAATTGTTTGAAGTGGCAAGCTGCCTTCGTGGTCGGCATAACTGCGGGCAATTTCTGCGCCGTCTAACCTACCCGAAACCATAACCTTGCAACCCAAAGCACCAGCACGCATAACGCGTTGAATAGCAGATTTAACGCAACGGCGATATTGCGCACGTTTTTCAAGTTGACTTGTTATGCTTTCTGCAACAAGTTTTGCGTCTAAATCTGGGTTTTTAATTTCAACCACGTTAACATTAACTTTTTTAGCTTGAGTTAGTTTTTCAATGCTCTTTTTTAAGGTTTCAATGCCTGCACCCTTTTGGCCAATTAAAACACCGGGTTTTGCAGTGTAAATTGAAATTGTTACGCTATCGCTAGTGCGTTCGATAAGCACCTTTGAAATTGCGCAATTTTTATATTCTTTAAGGATGAATTTTCTAAGGACATCGTCTTCCTTAATGTTTTTTGCAATGCTTTTTTTGTCGGCATACCAAAAAGAATTCCATGTTCCTATTGTGCCTAATCTTAAACTGTTTGGATTAACTTTTTGTCCCATAATTCTACTCCTTACTATCTAGCACAACTTTAATGTGGCTAGTTTTTGTTTGAATTCTTTCGCCGCCATGTCCGCGCCCACGGAAATACACTTTGTTAACTCTAATTGGGCCCGCACCTAAAACAACTTCGGCAAGATATAAATCATGAACATTTAAGCCCTTGTTATTTTCAGCATTTGCGCCAGCAGATTTAACAACTTTTAGCAAAATTGCAGCGGCGTCTTGTGGCATGTTGCTTAAAATTGCAACAGCATCATCATAACTTTTGCCTCTAACTTGGTCGATAACAATTTTTGCCTTGGTTGGGCTTAATCTAACATAGCGAACACTTGCATAAGGGCGAGTGTCTTTATTTGCCTGTATTTTTTCAGTTTTTTCTCTTAAATTCTTTGCCATAACTCACTCCTTATTTCTTTCCCTTTGATGCTGGGCCTTTAGGCGCTTCTTTTTGCTTGTGGCCTTTAAATGTTC
Organism: uncultured Clostridia bacterium; assembly: GCA_947628205.1. Taxonomy (GTDB): domain Bacteria; phylum Bacillota; class Clostridia; order Christensenellales; family UBA1242; genus Onthoplasma. The sequence goes on along the minus strand of CANQYX010000014.1, from coordinate 12,486 downwards.
TGGTTGGTGCAAATTCGCCTAACTTGTGGCCAACCATATCTACTGTGCAGTAAACAGGAATGTGTTTTTTGCCATTGTGAACAGCAATTGTGTGGCCAACAAATTCTGGGTAGATTGTGCTAGACCTAGACCAAGTTTTTAATGCTTTCTTTTCGCCTTTCTCGTTCATTTCTTGAACGCGTTTCATCAACTTTTCTTCAACGAAAGGTTTTTTCTTTAAACTTCTACTCATAAACTCTCCTATTTAGCCTTAGCCCTCTTGACAATAAGTTTGTCAGAAGCTTTTTTATGCTTTCTAGTTTTGTAACCCAAAGCTGGTTTGCCCCATGGGGTCATTGGGCCAGCATGGCCGACTGGTGATTTACCTTCACCACCGCCGTGTGGGTGGTCAACGGGGTTCATTGCCGAACCACGAACGGTTGGGCGAACACCCATGTGACGTTTGCGCCCTGCTTTGCCAAGGGATACAATTTCATTTTCTTCATTGCCAATTTCGCCAATTGTTGCGCGGCAGATAACAGGAACTTTCCTCATTTCGCCACTAGGCAAACGAACGGTTGCATAAGCACCCTCTTTTGCCATAAGTTGAGCGGATAAGCCCGCACTTCTAACCAATTGGCCGCCTTTGCCCGGTTGCAATTCAATGTTATGAATTTTAGAGCCAAGCGGAATTTCGGTTAATGGAAGGGCGTTGCCCGGTTTAATTTCTGCGCCCACGCCAGACATAACTCGGTCGCCAACGTTAAGGCCTTGTGGAGCAATGATAAAGCGTTTTTCGCCGTCAGCATACACCAAAAGTGCAATATCTGCTGTTCTGTTTGGGTCGTATTGAATGCTATCCACTTTTGCAGGGATACCATCCTTATTGCGCTTGAAATCTATAACTCTATATTTGCGCCTGTTTGCGCCACCGATATGGCGAACAGTTATTTTGCCAGCGTTGTTTCTTCCGCCCGACTTTTTAACATCACCGTCAAGAGATTTTGGAACGTTGGTTTTGTTAGTTGTTCTAACCTTATAAGATTTAAACCTGTTTGAAGGTGAGGTTGGTTTTAAATTTCTTATAGCCATAATTTATCTCCTTTAATTCAAACTCTCGAAGAAGGCAATGGCTTTGCTGTCTGCTTTCAAGAAAACAACAGCTTTTTTATAGTCGCTAGTTTTGCCGAATACTTCTCCGTTTTTTGTTCTTCTAGATTTTGTTGTGCCTTTAACAATCATAGTGTTAACCCTATCCACTTTAACTTCAAAAAGTTCTTCAACCGCCTGTTTAATTTGAATTTTGTTGGCAGATTTAGCAACTTTAAAGGTGTAAACTTTGTTAGGGATGCCAGCATATGATTTTTCTGTTAAAATTGGCTCTAAAATAATTTCTTGCGCTGTCATTATACGTATGCCTCCTCAATCTTTTTGATTGCATCTTTGGTGAACACCAAATATTTGTTTTCAACCACTTGCGCGACATTTAGTAGCATTGCATCTTGGCAGGTTACCTTTTCAATATTGCCAGTGGCGCGTAAAACGTTGTCGTCCTTGCCGTTGGTTACAAAAATTGTGCGTCTATCTAGCCCAAAAGTTTTTAAGAATTCAGCCGCGCTTTTTGTTTTTGCACCCTCAAAGTTAAGGGCGTCTACAACAAACAACTCGTTTTGCTTAATTTTTTGAGAAAGCGCGCTAGAGAAAGCAATGTCTCTCATTTTCTTGTTGATTTTTTCTCTAAAATCTCTTGGTTTTGGGGCAAACACAACGCCGCCACCATCGAATTGAGGCGCACTCTTTTCGTCATGACGGGCATTGCCTGTGCCTTTTTGCCTATAAATTTTCTTTTTGCTTGCATTAACTTCGCTGCGGGTTAAGGTTGATTTTGTGCCTTGACGTGCGTTGTTGTGCAGTGCAACCACAACTTGGTGGATAAGCGGTTCGTTATACTCTGCGTTAAACACTAAATCGTTAAGTTCAACCGTGCCAACCGCTTCCTTTTTCATATTATAAACTTTAACTTTTGCCATAGTTTGCTCCTCTATGCCTTCGCTGCGGACTTAATAACAACCACGCTCTTTTTAGCACCAGGGATTGCGCCCTTAACCAAAATTAGGTTTCTATCCGCATCTACGCGCACAATTCTTAAATTTTGAACAGTAACTGTGTCGTTACCATATTCGCCAGGCATTTTCTTGCCTTTGAAAACTCTGCTTGGGGTTGAGTTTGCACCCATTGAACCAACCTCTCTGTGCACAGGGCCAACGCCGTGTGTCATTTTCAACCTCTGTTGGTTCCAGCGTTTGATAACGCCCGTGAAGCCATGACCTTTGCTTACGCCTTGAACGTCAACAACGTCGTTAGCAGCAAACATGTCCGCCTTAATTTCTTGACCAACAGCAAATTTTGTTGTGTCGTCGAATTTAAATTCTTTCAAAACGCGTTTAGGCTCAACTCCGGCCTTTTTAAAAGCGCCTGTTTGGCATTTGTTTACATTTTTTGCTTTAACTTCGCCAAAAGCCAATTGAACTGCGTTGTAGCCATCTTTTTCAACGGTTTTTATTTGTGTAACAAAGTTTGGACCAGCCTCAATAACGGTTACAGGCTCAACTCTGCCATCGTCAGTGAACACTTGTGTCATGCCCACCTTTCTTCCAATAATCGCTTTTTCCACAATGCCCTCCTATAATTCTACCTTAATGTCCACACCAGATGGAACATTCATTCTAGTGATTGTTTCAACAGCCTTTGCATTAGGGGCAAAGATGTCTATCAATCTGTAATGTGTGCGAGATTCAAACTGCTCGCGGCTATCCTTGTTTACATGAGTAGAACGAAGGACGGTTACAACTTCCCTCTTTGTTGGAAGTGGAATTGGGCCCGAAATTTTGCAGCCCGATTTTGTTGCGGTATCTACGAATTTAGAAACCACATTTTCAAGTAAACCTGCATCGTAAGACGCAAATTTAATTCTCAATTTTGTTGTTGCCATTTTTCTCTCCTTTTATATTTAGCAAACTAACCAGCCAATTAACTTAACTTTTTAGATGTTTCGACTCGTTTCACTCGCTCAACATGACACCACAATGTCATTCTGAACGACTTTGTGTCATCCTGAGCGCATATCGTTTTGTCATTCTGAGCAAGCGTCAGCGCGCCGAAGAATCTAGATGTTTCGACCGCACTTCGTTCCGCTCAACATGACAGTACGATGTCATACCGACCGAGCGTAAGCGAGTGGAGTGTATCTCTCTCAACCCCGTTTCAACAGCCCACAACTTACAACAACTTTGTTGCAGTATTGTTCGCCATTTACACGCACCCGAGTGTTAAGTGTTAATCCTCAAAATAAATTGGGCTCTCGCCCCATCTATCCGCTGGCCGCCTTTTAGGCTTATGGTCGGCACAAATTCCCATTAGTTATAGGCTAACCAATGCAACCTCGTGCGTCTGCCCACACGGACTAACAAGTTGATGATAGCATAAAAAAAAGGTTTTGTCAACCCTTTTTCAAAATTTTTTAAAATATTTTACCTATCTTTTATCACACGCGCCAAAGCCTGAACTAAAAGTTGAAATTTTTATAATTTTTCATAAAATATTTTAGTACATTTAATAATTTAAAACAATTTGTTTATATGGTGGTTTTTCATTTCTACTTGTTGTTAATAATCTTTACTTTTAAAATGTTTTATTATATAATAAGGTTATGAAAAATTTTGTTAAGAACGACAGCGGGTTTGTTTGCGCTGTTTGTGGGCGGGCGGTTGAGCCACTTAAATATTCCTCGCGTGACCATTGCCCTTTTTGTTTGTGTTCGCTGCATGTGGACGTTTTGCCGGGAGATAGGCAAAATAGTTGCCTTGGTGTTTTGGTGCCAATTGATGTAACGCAAAACGCAAAAAAAGGATATATAATAAAGTATAAGTGCGCTAAGTGTGGCGAATTTCACAACAACAAAGCGGCGGAGGACGACAACTTTTCCACCCTGCTAAAAGTTATGAACAAAACATATAATGTCGAAAATTTCAAAAAGAAAAAATAAATCTATTAAAATAACAATAGTTATAAGGATATTGTTAAAGTTAAAATAAATAAAAGAAAAATAAATCAAATTATCAATATAATAAAAGTTATAACGAAAAACGCGTTTAATTGAAATTTAGAAAATTATTTGCAAAAAAATTGATAAAAAATTTAAAAATTTTGCTTTTTACATATAAAAAACGCGTAAAATCGCTTGCAAAATTAAACTTTTCAAGAATTTTTTGCAAAATTGCAAATTTTGTGTGGATAAGTCCATAACAAAAAAATTTAAAAAAATTTTTAAAAAGGTATTTACAAAATAAAAAAAGTGTGTTACAATATTCACAAATTAAAAAAGGAGCTTTTAATATGGCAAACACCGAACTTAAATTTGACCCACTAAAAAGTAAAACCGCTATGAGCTTAATTAATATGAGCAACGAAATGTTATATAGGCGTTATTTTATTAAAAACCCAACCAAGGTTAGCACTTTGTCACAAGATTTATATAATGACTTTAACACTTATGTGGATGATAGTGCAACGCACAAATCCAATTTTAAATATCCGCTTATTGCTTCGCTGATGGGCGTTAATTTGGATGAGTTTGCGACAAACTTAGCAATTAAGGTTGATAGCATTTTGTGTGCAGATGGCTTAAAACTTAATTCCACGCGCGTTTGTGATGATTTTGAAGCAATTTTAAGTGAAAATATTAAAGAAACCACGCGTTCTAGCACCTCTAATGTTGTAACCGACTACATTAAACAAATAAACAGCTTTTTAACCAAGTTGTTAATTAAAAGGGCTTATTTGCAAGAAAATGACAATATTTTCAATGTTGGCTAAATAAACAAAAAAACACCTAAATTTAGGTGTTTTTTTTAAATGCCCATGCCCAAATTAGAATTATTATTTGTTGTGTGCGTTCTTGGTATTGCCGCGCGCCTTGAACTTACATTAGATTTTTCGGCATCAATTGTAGCAGACGTAACTTTTACGCCACCTATTGAAAATGTAATTTCCTTTTTAAGCGGATTAGATGGTGCATTTGTTGCTCTACCCAAATTTATATCATTTTGAGTTGAATTTGTGTTGCCATTAACCTGCCTGCTTATTAGCCCACCGCCGCCACCAAAATTTGTTTTTGAAGGAGTTGGTGCAGGTTGCGCTTTTTTTGCCTCCGGCTTTTTTGCTGCTGGCTTTTTAGCTTCTTGTTTCTTTGCCGCAGGTTTTTTTGCTTCTGGTTTTTTAGCCACAGGTTTCTTTGCTAACGGAGCAACCTTCTTTGCTTCAACCTTTTTCTCTTTAGGCGGTTCAACGCCATGCGCTTTGTTGGCTTGTTTTTCAATTTCATCTAAAACTTTGCGCTGGTCGTCGCCCAACAATTCTTGCCCTTTAATGCCGGCAATTTGCGTTATATAAACAAACGCATCTCGCCTATTTTGGCCATATCTTGATTGCCCAGCTGGGTTAAGCCCGCGCATGCGCAAGCGTTCCTCAATTATAGTTTTGGCATTTTTTGCAACGAAATATGACATTGCGCCTTCAATAATAAGGTCGGTTATACTCTTTTCCGCCCCATCAAATTCGGCTTGCAACTCGCCTATTGAGCGGCCAGCAAAACTACCTGCATCCATAACAATTTTTTTGTCCGTACGCTTACCAAACTCCTCGTCCAATTCGGTTTGGTTAGATTCTTCTTCTAACGTGGTTTGCTGTTTAATATTTAACTCGGCTTGCATGCGCATATTGCGCTTTTGAGTTACCTCGCGCTTTTCTTGGCTGAACATATTAATTTCTGTTCCGTTTAGCGCACCGATGTTATTTTCAATGGCTTGATCCAAAATTTCGTTAAAAGTTTTTGCAAAATTTGGTTTATCCAGCCTTAAAAATTTGGTTTTGTTTTGCACTTCAATTTTAACCTCGGCATCCACCAAGGTTTTAAGTGCGGGATAGCGTGACAAAATTTCAATCACACCAATTGTATATTCCGCCTCAATATCCTCTAACTGTTCCTCTTTATCCAACAAAATTTTGTTAGCAGCAAGCAAATATTTATATCTATTAACCAAACCAGAGTAAAGTGCCAACGTTGTGGCGTCCATGTTATTAACGCTTAAAACCTCGCCGCCAAATTCGCCAATATTCCAACGCTTATATACCAAATTGCGGTTAATTTCACCCGCTGTTTCAACTTCGTCTAAAATGAACTCGTTAACATTGCTATATGTTCCGCTGTTAAGTTCCATGTTGGCCTCGTAACTAATTCTTTCCACCAGCGAAAGAGTGGCGCGGTCGCTTTCAAAGGTAACCATAAAAGTTATGGGCTTATCCAGCATAACAACGCCATGGCAAATGTCTATATTATCCACACTATTTACAATAAATTTGCGCATTGACAGCAGCTCTTTTTGAATTTCGGTTGAAATTGTGTAATAGCCCTGCTCGTCAAAGTCCCCCAGCATAAAACCGAGAATGCTGTGCCTTAAATTGTTAAGTTTAAGATATTCAATTTCTGCACTATTTTCAATATATCCTAAATCTGAATCCTGTTTTAGGTATTTTGCCATAGTTTTCTCCTAATTTAATATTAGCACAATATTTAAATTTACGCAAACAAAAACAACAAAATTTTTCAAAATTTTGCTTAGGTTTAAAAACATATTTTTAAAAATACAATTTTGTTGGCTAGCCTAAAAATATGCCAAAAATTAAAACAAAATTTTTGCCAATTTCGCAATTAAAAGTTGACAAAGTTTTTGCCTTATGCTAAACTCTAAACAGTGAGGTTTTTATGGTTAATTTTGACGAAAACTCCAAAAAAACCAAAGAATATAGAAATTTGGCAGAATTCTTATCTATAAGCGTTGAAGAAATTAAAGCGCTTGAACAAGCCAATCCTAAAGAATATTCGGCGGTGTTGGCCAAATATATATCTTGGTGCCTGAACTCGTTTAACGAAACCTGCTTTAATTTTAACGAAAAAGCCAAAAACAAATTGCGGGCGGACACAACCATAAACGATGGTGGCCTAACCGCATAAAAAACTGGCTAACTTGAATTTTGTTTTTAAGATATCATCTTAATGTTTTTTAACCCATAACAAAAAAGAGCGGTTGCTCTTTTTTTTTAATTTTTTTTAGTTTTTGCCAAAAATTTAATAAAATTTTCAATTTTTTCAATATTTTTATGAATTTTTAATTATTCTTCCTGTGCGGAAAGTTTTGCTTGCTGGTCGGCAAGGGTTAACGCTTCAATCATTTCGTCTAAATCGCCATCCATAAACGCGGTTATGTTGTATAGGCTCAAACCAATGCGGTGATCGGTAACTCGGCCTTGTGGGAAGTTATATGTGCGGATGCGCTCACTTCTATCCCCCGTGCCGATTTGGCTTTTGCGGTTTTGCTTATACTCGCTCTCTTTTTCGCGCTGATAATAATCGTAAAGTTTGGCGCGCAACATGGCAAATGCCTTTTCCTTATTTTGAGTTTGGCTGCGCTCGTCCTGGCAGGAAACCACAATTCCCGTTGGGAAGTGGGTTATGCGAATTGCGCTTTCCGTTTTGTTAATGTGTTGCCCGCCCGCGCCCGAACTTCTAAACAGGTCTATGCGGATATCCTTATCGTTAATTTCAACTTCGGCATCTTCCATTTCGGGCAAAATGGCAACGGTTGCGGTTGAAGTATGCACCCTACCCTGACTTTCGGTTTCTGGCACGCGCTGAACGCGATGAACGCCCGACTCATATTTAAAATGTGCATAAGCATTTTTGCCTTTAATCATTGCCTCAACCTCTTTAATGCCGCCAAGTTCGGTTTCCTCAATGTTTAAAATTTCCAACTTAAATTTGTGCCTGTCGCAATACATCTGATACATCCTAAGCAAGCTGTGCGCAAACAAGTTGCTTTCCTCGCCACCCGCGCCGCCGCGAATTTCAAGAATAACATTCTTTTCGTCATTTTCATCCTTAGGCAAAAGCAAAATTTTAAGTTTTTCTTCGCTCTCTTGCATGGCAGTTTTTGTGGATTGAATTTCCTCTTTTAACATCTCGCGCATTTCGGGGTCGGTTTCGGTTGCCAACAACTCATTTGCGCCATTAAAATCTTTTTCAAACTTTAAATAGTTTGAATATTCGTCCATAAGTGGCACCAAAGTTGAATGTTCTTTAACTTTTGCCTGCCAAGTTTTGGTGTCCGCAATAACACTAGGGTCGGCAATTTCTTTGGTTAGAACATCAAATTTATCTTTAATTGCCTTTAATTTTTCAATCATATTTTCTCCTTAAACTACTCGTTTTTAAAAACCATAACTCTATCTCGCCCACCATAATCTAAAACGCATTCAACAAAGTTATAATCTTTAAACAGATTTTTAACTGCGCGTTTTTGGTTATAGCCAATTTCTAAAATTAAATATCCGCCGAGTGCTAAAAAGTTTTTAGCATTAGCGGCAATTATCCTATAAAAATCCAGCCCATCCGCTCCGCCATCTAACGCTAAAACAGGGTCATAAAGCCTAACTTCGTCATCGAGATTATGGCAAGTTTGCGTTTCTATATAAGGCGGATTGCTAATAATTAAATCGAATTTGCCAGTTAACCTTTCAAACATATCCGATTTAACAAAATTTATGTCCACCCCATTATTTTTTGCGTTTCGTTTGGCAATATTTATGGCGTGAGTTGAAATGTCGGTTGCTGTAACGCTAATTTTGGCATGTTTTGCCACCGAAACTGCCAAACAGCCCGAGCCGGTGCATAAATCTAGCGCGGTTGTCAAGTTATTGTTCTCGATGAATTTTAGCGCGGTTTCAACCAAAATTTCACTATCTTGCCTAGGGGATAACACCTTGTTGTCTATCTTAAATTCCAGCCCATAAAAATAGGCGTGCCTAAAAATTTTGCTAACCGGCATTTTTGCCTTGCGCTTTGCTAAATTTTTGTTAATTGCCACAACTTGTTTTGGCAAAACTTCATCAATAAGCGGCAAATCGGTTACTCGGCAATTTAATGTTTCTGCAATAACAAAATCTGCGTCCTGCTCGTCTATGCCAAGCGAACGCAATTCGGATTTTGCAAGTTTTCTTAAATCTAACAACTTCATAATTTACAAATTTACATAAAAAAAGTGTGCCCTTTTGGATTGCCAAAAAAGACACACAAAATTTGCTATTTAAGTTTGTGTTTTTTGTTGAATTTATCTACACGACCTTCTGTATCCACTAACTTTTGTTGACCGGTAAAGAATGGGTGGCATTTATCGCACACTTCAAGTTTAATAACATCGCCAGCTTTGGTGTTAGGTTTAGAGGTTTTGCCCTTAAACTCTGCCCCGCAAGCGCAAACAAAAGTTACATCTACATAATTGGGTTGAATATCTTTTTTCATACCTTTGCTCCTTGTTTATGTTCGTTAAGTGATTGTATTATACCCCAATTTATAACATTTGTCAACACTTTTTAAAAATTTTGATTAAAAAAGTTATTCACATTACTGCTTTTGTCATGTTGCGAAACATCTCGAGATTCTTCGACTCGTTGCACTCGCTCAGAATGACAAGCCCATGTCATGTTGAGCGAAAGCAAAACATCTAATTAATTCACGAGAACTTTGTTCGAGTGAATAGCGCAGCCCGCAAGTGCTAATCGAGCAAGGGCAAACACTTTTGCACGGCGAAATATTAACTTGCAATGGCGAGCAGGTCATGTTGAGCGTAAGCGAAACATCTTAACTATTTTCAACCAATTTTTGTGCAACCAAATTAATGTCGCCTGCCCCAACAAACGCAATTGCGCTATATGGTAGCAAATTTTCAACCACGCTTTTGAAATTGGCGCAATATTTTACATTTTCATTTAATGGTTTTAATGCCAAATAAAGTTCGTGCGCGCTCATGCCAGCGTTGGGTTTTTCCCGCGCGGGATATTCTTTGTATATTATAAGATTTTTAACATTTTTTAAAACCGCCAAAAACTCTTTTAGCAACATTTTGGTGCGAGAATAGGTGTGCGGTTGAAAAATTATCTGCGCGCCCTTATTTTCCTTTAAAAAGGTGGAAACAAACGCTTTAACTTCGGTTGGATGGTGGGCGTAATCGATATACACTTTGCGCCCTAAACTTGTGCCGATATAATCATATCTGCGCGGCAACCCTGCAAAAGAATTTACAACCTTAACAATGGTTTTTTCGTCCACATTTAGATGTTTGCACACAGCAATCGCCAAACTTATATTTTTTAAATTATATTCGCCCTTCAATTTTGGCTTTATTTTTGCAAAACCTTCAACCGTTTCACATTTTACAAAATTCACATTGTGTCCGTTCAAAAACTGAGTGGATTTTTCTTTATAAACGAAACGCGTTTGCGCCCTATTTAAAAACATTTTAAAGGCAAGGCGCAAATTAAAAAGTGTTTTGTAACTATCCAAATGCTCGGCCTCAACATTTGTTACAACCGAAATGTTGGGGTGCAAAGCCAAAAAACTTTTGTTGTATTCGCACGCCTCAACCACTAAAAAATCATCTCCAATTTCAAAACGCGGCATAAAAACATCCGCGCCAATGTGGCAAGAAACTTTTTTGCCTGCCTCGCGCAAAATTTCATAAATTAATGCGGATGTTGTGCTTTTTCCGTGCGTGCCAGCAACCGCAATAACACAGCCGAAATTTTTGGCAATCTCCCCAAGCGCTTCCGCCCTATCTAAAATTTTAACACCTAGTTTTTTTAGCGCAATTACATATTTGTTGTTCTCTTTAATAGCGGCCGTTTTAACGCAAAAATCCACATTTAAAAAATCTCGCTTAAAGTGGGTGGTAAAAGGGATATTTTCTTTTTCAATTATGTCTGTGTAAACACTATGTTTGGCATCGTAGCCAAAAACAACCATCCCGCACTTTTTAAAACACAGCGCAAGTTGGTGCATGCTAACCCCGCCCACGCCAAGCATTAAAACCGAATTATTTAACATAACAATTTATATGAATAAATTTTATATTTTGAAAGTTGTTCAATAAAAAAGAAAAATTTAATTTATATTGTTAATTAAAAAAAACAAAAATCCGCATTAGTCAGCAACAATGCGGAAATTTAGTTTTTTGCTAAGCCACTTACTTACTAAGCAGCTGCACCTTTAACAGCAGTTAATGTCCAAGCAAAAGAGCCAGAGAAACTAGCATCTGCGCCTGAATTAGCGGCATCAAGAGATACAACTACATAGCAATAATGAACAGTGTCTGCTTCACTCTTTGCGGCAATTTCAACATCTGAAAAATAGTTGTTATCATCGGTTTTTGATTTTTGCGTAATTCCATTACTATCTTCTTTTGTCCAACTATTATGTCTTTCGTATTGAGTAGTCGTATCAAACACGTAAATTTCAATTTCGCCGGTTTTTTCAACAGTGGCAGTTAAAGAAGCTTTATATGCTTGTTTGCCGTTATTTGTGAACTTATATTCAAAAATAACATAAAGTTTCCCTTCTTCCAAATCGATACTTTCTACTTGTGGGCTTAATTGACCTTCTTGCAAAGCAGAGTCACCAGCGGTAAAAGTAATGGTGGTTTCGCCATTTTCTGTTGGACCATTTGTGTCCATGTCTTTACCTTCATCTGCGCCCAAATACCATTTAGCAGAAACAGTGCCAGAAACTTGTTGTGCAGTGTATCTAACATTGATTGAGCTGGTAAAGGTTTGTTTGCTTGCAGCATAAACCGCAACAATTGCCACAACTGCAACAATGGCAACTAAGCAAACTGCGCCAACTGACAACAAAATTTTGTTTTTAGTTTTCATAACTTTCTCCTTTTAAAAATTTCCCCAAAGCAATTGTTAGCTGACAATCAATTGCAAAACCCCCAACCTAACGATTTTAAAGTTCGTTCAAACTTGGCAACTAAGTGCGCCAAACTGACAGTTAAGTTTGCCAACTAAACGATTTTGAAAAGTTCGTTTAAACTTTTTGATTGATTTGGCACAAAATCATACTTAAAAATAGATGTTTTTAACTCAATCGCCTTCATTATAACATCGTGGGGGGGGGGCATGTCAAGCAATTTTTCATATTTTTTTAAAAATTTTTTAAAAAAAGCAAAAAACATATAAAAATGTTTGCAAAATTTTTTGTTTTAGGTTAAAATAGAGTTGACTACGAGGTAGTTAATCTAAAAAGGAAGGTACTAAATGATTGAAATTTCAGATGTGAGAGTTAGATTGCTTAACAACGAAAACAGCAAATTAAAAGCAATCGCATCCTTCACAATTGACGATGCATTTATTGTGCACGAAGTTCGTATCGTTGAGGGTACTAATGGCATGTATATCGATATGCCATCAACTAAGCGCCCAAATGGTGAATTTAGAGACATTGCTCACCCAAAGAACACCGAAACTCGTCAATTAATCAGCACTGCAATTTTGGCCGCTTACGAAAAAGAAAAAAATCAGCCAAAAGAATAATTTTGTGTAGTGTAAAAAATCCGC
>CANQYX010000013.1 GCA_947628205.1 uncultured Clostridia bacterium | reverse complement strand
ACCCCGCCGTTACTTTGTTATTCTACACTAAACCGAATTAAATGTCAATAATTTTTAGCAAATTTTTCAAAAATTTTAAAATTAATCTAGATTTCTAATTTCGTTTAGTTATTTACTATATATTTTATGAACTAAAACCATATTTTGCAAATTAAAGCCAAGTTGGAATTATTTCAAATGTTTGGCTGTTTAAATATTTTAGCGGACTTTTTGCAGCAAACTGAAAAGCTAGAAAGTTTGCAGTTAAATGCAAAACTTTTTCTTTACTTTTGCCGTATTTGTTATCCCCTACTATTGGATAGCCATAGTACGCAATGTGGGCACGGATTTGATGCGTTTTACCCGTTATTAGCGCGGCCTCCATAAGCGTTTGTTCGCCACGATATTCCACCACGTCAAATTCAGTTGAAATTGGCTCATATCCGCTTGTTTTAACTTCGCTAATCCAAACTTTTGCCAAATTTGGCATCTTTTTTAAATAAACAGTGCGTTTTATTTTTTCAATATCCACGCGACCATCAACCAAAAGCACGTATTTTTTTGTTATCTCTTTGCGGTTTTTAAAGGCAGAATTTAGTGCCTTTTCTGCCACGTCATTTAACGCAAAAATGGTTAGCCCTTCCGTGTTTCTATCCAACCTATGCACCGCGCGAATTGTTGGATATGTTTGTTTTAAAATTGAAAGCAAATCTCGTTCAGTTTCGCTAACAACTTCAATGCCTGCGCGCTTGTTTACAATAACAATATTTTCATCAGCAAAAACCAACTCAAACCACTCTTTACTCTCTTTCGGCTGATAGAAAACGGTTATTAAAGTGCCCTCTTTTACGGTTGAATTTTCTTTAATACGTGCATTATTTACTTTTACATCTTTGTTTTCAATAATTTTTTTAACGTCAAAGCGAGAAAGAAACGGCAATTTATCTATAATTGCCTTTGTTAAATCTATTTCTTTTTCCGCTCTAAATTCTAATTTTTGCATATTATTGATTATGAGATTTTTCGCTTTCATTCTATGAGATTCTTCGCGTAAACCCCATTTCGAAACAAGTTCTCATGGGGACCCCGAACGCTTAAAAAGACAATAGGTTATTTCTATAAAATTTATATTAAATAATATAATTCTATTTTACATACAAATCGTGCATATATTTTGCGCCTAATTCTTGCGTATCTAGTGCTTCGCTTATAACCCAAGGGTCAATTTGCATTTCTTTAAGCACAGCAACAAAATCGTCCAAATTTGGCATGCCAACGCTGCCATCCGGCATACTTTCTCCATGTTTTAGGTGCTTGATTTCGCCTTTATCCCCATAATTTATTGTGTACGCATGGAAATGAATATATTTAAATTTTTCTGGAATTTCGTTTTTAATTTTCATTAGCTTTTCCTTTAAAATTTCTTTGCTAGTTATACTACCAATTTCGCGCGCGTGCAAGTGTGCAATGTCTATGCACGGATAGCAAAATTTGCAGCGCGAACAAATTTCAATAATTTCGTCAAGGCTACCTAAATTGGCAGTTTTGCCACCAATTTCTGGATACAAACGGACATTGCCCATATCTATTTCGCTGGTTATTTCGTTTATAGCATCGACAAGTTGGTCGATTGCTTTGCGTCTGCCTTGTTCGGTGTTTTCATGGCCGCCGCCCGGATGAAAAATTATGCGGTTCACATTTAACGATTTTGCAAGTTCAATGCCCTCTTTCATGTTCGCCTTACTGCGCCCCACAACCGCAGTGTTTAAACTGCCCAAATTGATATAATATGGCGCGTGCATACTAAACTGAAATTCGCCATTGAATTTGTTGATTATCTCGCGCCTATCTTCGCTAATTTTAAATCCATAGGTGCATTGAATTTCAAACCCATTTAGCCCCATCGCTTTAAGCCACGGAAACATATTTTCAAACTTACCCTTATAATTTGTTGGCACACCAGCCACGCCAAAAACCATAATTTCTCCTTTTGTTTTTTTAAAATTTTATAAATTTTTAAAATTTAACGCAAATTTTGCAAAATTTTTCAATTTTTTATGCTATTTTTTAATTTTTCAAAAATTTTTTATATTTTTACATTTCTCTAAACAAAGTTTTTAAAGAATTTTTCGCGCATCAGCATATATTTTGCATCGGCAATTTTATAACTATTTTCTATACCTAGATTAAACAATTTATTGAAATAATTAACCGCTTTGCTGTCGTTAATTATTGCCACATTTTGCAAACTTTTTGCCAAATGTTCCCTATCTAAAACAAATGAGCCACATAAGACATAATCGTTATCCACCGTTATTGCATTATTGCAAATATAACCATCATACAAATAAACATCTGCGCCATAAAGTGCCAATTCTTTGGCATAGGCGCGGTAGGCATAAAGTTTATCCAAATTCGGCGTTTTTAGCGGCACCATAAGTTTTACCGAAATGTTAGAGTCAATTGCAAAGCGCAAAAGTGACATTAAACTTTCGGTTGGAACAAACTCGCCAAGCTGCAGTTGAATTGAACTTTTTGCCATGGTTATTGCCTTTATGAAAAGCAGTTCAATGTTGTTGTTAATTTCGTTAGACACAAATTGAATTTTGCACTCATTTGCGTAATTTTCCTGCTTCGGCGCGGTGTATTCAATATATTTGTTGCTTGCAAAAATAATGTCTTGATGCACAGCCAAATCAATATCTTGCACAACATCGCCTTTAAATTTTATGTAAGTGTTAATGCAATCCACCTTGCCGTCAATTTGGCGGTTATTGATGTTAAAATTGCCAAAATAGCAAACTTTTCCGTCAATCGAAACGCAGTTGCGCACATTTGAATAAACCTTGCCAACCGTGTTGTGTTTGCTAAACCTATAAACCTTCACCCCGCCCGCGCGCAAGTCCTTCAAAAGTTTGCGGTTGTTTAGCCTATCATAAACAAAGCGCACATTTAAGCCACTTTCCGCTTTAACAATAAGCGCATCTTTAATGTTTATGAAATCTTTTGCATTGACCTTTGTAACTTCAAAAAATATGTATCTCGTTGCCGCATTTATATCTCTTAGCAAATTTTCTTTAAACTTTGCATATCCGTCAATCAATTCAAAATTGTTGTTGGTTGTAATATTTGCATTAAACGCCATTTTGTTGAACTCGTAAAACTCGCCGTCCGGCTCAACATAGTTTTCAAACAACTCGCCCGCAATTAAGGATTTAAACACCTCGTCTTCCCTCACCTTAACTTGCAAAGATTTGTGCTTTAAATAAAAGACCACCCTAAACAGCGCATAAATAATACCACCCACAACATTGGTTAGCAAAAACACCACGCACCAAACAATCATGTTGCGCGGCTTATCTCGCTCCAAAATAATCATAATGGTCAGTTCAACCACAAAGGCGATAAATAAAATCAAACCTGCCAAAATTTTAAGCGCTATCATCTAGTTAATAATAGCAAATTAAAATGTATTTTGCAATCAAAATTAAATTTAAATTGAAAATTGTTAGTAAAAATGCCAAAAACAAAATATTCTTTTGGCAAAAAATGAAATATTTAAAAAAATCAAATATTAGGCAAATGCAATTATAAAATGAAAATATTTAAGAAAAATAACAAATTATAAAAATCTAGTTGCAAAATTTATAAATTTATGCTAGAATAGTCGCGGTGTTGAAATGCTACTGTGGCTCAGTCGGTAGAGCAGCTGATTCGTAATCAGCAGGTCGGCGGTTCGAGTCCGCCCAGTAGCTCCATAAAGAACGAGTAAAAAGTCTTAATTTAGGAGGAAATATGAAGTATATAAAGATAGATAGAGATGCTGTATATGAAATTTTAAGAGAGCATTTTATTGAAAAATTTAAACAATACTTTGATGAAAAAGTTATTGAAGATAAAGTTCAACATTTTTATTTTGATAAAAATGCAAATTTTATTTGTGTAGAAGCAGACGACAATGTTGAAATCGGCGATTTGGAAATACTATCAAACAAATTGCCTATTACAACAAAAAGTGTGTTTTCTTCGAGTAAAAAATATAAAAAAATTACAAAGGTAGAAATTTAATAATTTATTAGATAGTTTTGTTTTTCGCAAAATCAAACTGTTGTCGCAAAATCAAAATTTGATTATTTTTGATTTATTTTGATTTTTAATCAAAAAATGTTATCGCAAAATCAAACTGCTAAAAATATCACATAGGAGGAAATATGGATTTTGATGTTGTTATTGTTGGTGCGGGGCCGGCGGGGTTATTCTCTGCCTATGAGTTGATAACCAAAAAGCCGCATTTGAAGGTTTGTTTAATTGACCAAGGCAAAAAGGCACAAAATCGTGTTTGTCCTATGAAAAAAACCGGCAAGTGTGTAAACTGCAACCCTTGCCAAATTCTTTCTGGCTTTGGCGGCGCAGGCACTTTTAGTGATGGCAAATTGAACTTTATTCCTAAACTCGGCAAAAGTGATTTGTTTAAATATATGTCCGAAAGCGAGGCTTACAAACTTATTGACGAAACCGAGCAAATTTTTAACAAGTTTGGTATGGACGCCGAAGTTTACCCTAGGGATGACGGCAAAAGCAAGGAAATTCAAAAGGAAGTAACTCTTAAAGGCGCAAGGTTGCTTTTAATTAAGCAAAAACATTTGGGCAGCGATGCCCTGCCCGGATATATTGAAGGGTTCACAAATTTTTTGGAGCAGCATGGTGTTACAATTATTGAAAGCGCCCATGTTGAAGATATTGTGGATGGAGAAAGTGGCAACACTATCACCTACTTTAAAAACGGTGAAAAACACACCATTCAAGCGCGATTTGTGGTTGTTGCGCCGGGAAGAACGGGCGCAGGCTGGCTGCAAGAACTTTTGGAAAGGCACAAAATTCCATACAACAGCCAAAGCATTGAAATTGGCGTGCGCGTTGAAGTTCGCAAGGAAGTTTTGCAAGATATAACTGACGTGATATATGACCCAACAATTTTTATTAAAACCAAAACTTATGGTGATGAAATTCGCACATTTTGCACCAACCCCGGCGGATATGTGACAAAAGAAAATTATTATGGCTATATATGCGTCAATGGCCACGCGCTTAAAAATGTTAAATCGGCAAACTCCAATTTTGCGTTTATAAGCAAAATCACTTTAACCCAACCTGTTACAAACACGCGCGAATATGGTGAATCAATCGCGCGAATTGCTAACGTTTTAGGCGACAACAAGCCGGTAATTCAAACGCTTAAAGATTTGCGTGCAGGCAGGCGCAGCGAGTGGAGCCGAATTGACAAAGGGTTTATTGAGCCAACCTTAAAAGACTGCGTTGCGGGTGATTTGGCGCTGATTTTGCCTTATAGGATAATTAGAAACGTGCTAGAAGGGCTTGAAGAGTTGGATAAAATTATCCCTGGCGTAAATAACGATGAAACGCTGCTTTATGGCCCAGAAATTAAGTTTTTCAGCAACGAAATTGAAACGGACAACAAGTTTAAAGCAAACGGCAAAAACATCTATTTCATAGGCGATGGCGCAGGCAAAGCAGGCAACATTGTTGTTGCGGCGGCAACCGGACTAGTTTCAGCAAGAGATATTTTAGAACGGATTGAAAAATAAATAAAATAAAAAACATAGCAATGCTATGTTTTTTCATTTTCTAAAACCACGGATATTTCAACACTAATTGAAATTTCGGGGTTATCTTCCAAAGTGAGAGTTAAAGTAAATGTGCCACTTTTTAAAATTTTAAGGCGAACAAATGGCGGATTATAACTTGAAATTTGGGCAATAGTGTTGTCACTAACATTCGCCATAATATTTTGATTAACATATTCAGTTTTGCCCAACATAACCTCAAATTCAACAGTATAATAACTTGTAAATTCGTTAAAGTCCATTTCTTTAACATGAATTTCGTATTTTTCTTGTGGCTTTTGCTCTTGGTTGCCCGTATTATCATCTTTGCCCGAATCTTCTATATCATCATCTTTATTGTTTTCATCCTTATCTTTTTCTGCATCGCCACTGTCTCCACCTTCATTTTCTGCCCCACCTGTTTGGCTGCCCGAACTTTCGCTTCCTTCGCCACCTGTGTTGCCCTGATTTTCGTTATCCTCTCCCGATTGTTCTCCACCCGATTGGTCTTCCTGTTTATTGTCTTCTTGCCCACCGCCTTTACCCTCATCTGGGTTAAGTTCTTCATCTGGATTTTTGTCTTTTTCACTCGGGTTATCATCGTCTTCTGGATTTTGAGGAGCGGAAACATCTTTTTCAACATAAATCTCGTATTCGTTGACATAACTTACATAGTCATTTCTGTTTATTGTTATGCTAACTTTTGTTACCCCTTCCTTGTTTGCATAAAAGCAATTATCCGAATAAGATAAATTGTCATTTTCCAATTCAACAGTATATTTAAAAACAGAATTTTGGTTAAATATATCTTCAAACCTAGCGGTTTTTCCTACCAATATTTGATTTGTTTTAAGAGTAAAATCTTGTTTACTATCCGCAACTGCATGAATTTTTAAAGTGTCATTTAAATTTGAATATGCGTTTTTAGGAACTTCAAATTTTATGTAATAATAACCCGTTTTTCTTGCCGAAAAGGTTTTATTTTTAAAATCAAAGTCAAAATAATCCGTGCTTGTTGTTGCGCTTGCAGTTATTGAATAAGTTAGCAAATCAATCGCATTTGCTGGCTCAATCGAAATAAAACCGTCAAGCAATTTTATTTTTTTATTTGTCGTTATTGTAAGTTCGCGCGGAGTGTTAAGTGTTATTGATTTTGCGCGTGAAGCCAGCTCAACATCGTCATTTTTATTTAACTTAAACACGAGAAAAGAAGCCAAAACAATTATGACTATACAACAATATATTGTGTATAAAACTGCGCGCTTCTTCATATGCGTAGTTTACTACAATTGGTAAATTTTGGCAATATATTTGTCGAAATTTGTATAAAAAACGCGCGTTTTACGCATTATTTTCGTAAAATTGGGTTAAATATTGACAAAAATAAATTAATAATATATACTTTAACTGAGGAATAAAATATGAAAAATGATATTTTAACACGCGAAAAATATTTAAAATTTTTAAACAGCGGAATAGTTTATGATTGGCAGGACGAGGATATTGTTAATGAAAATAACATTTATCTACGAAAATCAATTGTAGAAATTTGTAACCGCCAACAAGAAAAATTTGATGGGAATTTAAACAAAAAAGGTTGTTGTTTCAATTTTTCGTTTTATCTATTTTCTAAATTTAATGGATATATTTTAACTTGTAAAGATGATATTGGCATTCATTGCGCTTTTGTTTATTTAAGAGATGGCAAACTTTTTGTTTGCGACCCCGCCAGCGCACAAATTTATGGTGGCGAATTTTTTGATATACCACTAGAAAAATATAAATTTAAGCCTGAACTAGAAAATCAAACTTATCAAATTTATATAGGCATGAAAAAAGAAGATGGGCGTTCTTTTGCCTCTTATTTCGTTTCAAAAAATATTCTTGATAATGAAAAACGCATGGCAGATAAAATAGTCACTCAGAATTTAAAAAATGTTGATTATAATTTATTAATTGAAAATTTAACAACAAGCAAATTACAATAAAATTTTAATCTTTTTTCTTATTTGTTAAAATGTTAATTTTGTGAAATTTTTTATTTAAATAAGAAATTTCGCCTTTAACTCGGCTGTTCAATTTATATAAATAGTGGGTGGCAACATTTGCCCTGTCGCTGTTCTCTTTAGTGATCGCCATTGCAGTTGCACCATTATCCAGTTTTATAATTGCGCCAACAGGCAAAATTTTAACAACTGTCCCCTCAACCACATCGCCAAGGTGCAAATTTTCAAAAATTTCGTCAATTGGGTTTGTTTTTGTTTGCTTTAAGCCAACGCTTATGCGCGAATAATCGGTGTTGGCATCCAAAATTTTGAAGTCATAAACTTCGTTTAATTTAACAGCCTCGCCTATGTCATTAATATGTTCATAGCTTGCATCGCTGATTGAAAGCTTTGCCCTATCGCCATTTTGCAAAAGAACAAGCGCATATCTATCTTCCAACTTTATTATTGTGCCAGACATAATTTCGCCAATTTCAACCGGCTCAATCTGTTTGCTTTTTAAAAGTTTTGTGCTGCATACAATAGATTTTTTAAGGTTGTTAAGTTCAATTACAATTGCTTCCAACTCTTTGTTTTTAAGGTCGTTTTTATTTATATAATCCTCAGGCGCACATTGTGAAAATGGCAAAAACACGCGGTAGCCCATAAAATCGCCCAACAAGCCAGCCGTGTTTATTTCGTTAACCTTAAAACTTAGCGTGCTGCCAACTTTTAAATTGTTGAGTTTATCTTTATCCGCAAGCGCTTTGTTCACTCCGCTGTGAGTAACTTTTATGCAACCCTTATCGTCAATTTCGCCAAGAATCATAACCAAAATTGCATCGCCAATTTTAAACGCATCGTCCAACTCCTCGCGCGGAAAAACGCCCTCTTTTAGCCCGCCAATTGCAACAACAACCTCGCTTTCGCCAATCATAACAATTGTGCCAGTTATAATGTCGCCGCGATTATATTGAGTCATATTAATATTAAAATCTTCCATTTTCATACTTCTCTCCTAAAAACAATTTTACAAGTTTATTTAAATAATGTTTATTGGTTTCTGCTGATTTTGTTTTCTATTATTTTATATTTCTTTTTATTTTTCAATTAACTCATTCATTTTTGTTATTATTAAATTTGCAAATTCATCTAAATATTCTTTGTCTTTTTTGCGCGTTGTGTCCGGATAAATTGGCTCGCCAATATATAATTTTGTGCGGTGAAAAGCGCGCAATTTTCGGTCGAACATCATAGGTAAAATCGGCGTTCCTGTGCGGATTGAAAACATTGCCATGCCCTCTTTTGCTGTTTCGTCCTCAATTTTAGGGGTTTTTGCGCGTGTGCCTTGTGGGAAAATTAACACGCTTTGCTTTTTGTTTAGTGCCGAAAAAATTTGCTTAACCGCGGCCGTGTCGTTTGCTTGCCTATCCACACTAATTACGCCTAAAGTTTTAAGGAGTTTGCCAAACAATTTGTTTTTAAATAACTCCTTTTTGCCTAGAATGCGGTGCTTTTTAACAAAATGCAATTCAAGCATAACCGCGTCCATGTTGCTTTGGTGATTGCACGCCAAAATGTAATTTTGCTTTTTCTTTTTTAGTTGTTTATAGTTTTTTACCCCAATTTTTTTAACCGGAAAAAGCAACCTGCATGGGATAAATAAAATTATAACCGCAATAACAAAAATCATAAACTATCCTTTTAAATTAAATAAATTAGCTATGTTAATTAATTTAGTTATGCTAATTAATTTAGTTGAATTTTATATTTAGTGAATTTTTTAAATTGATTAAATAAAAATTAAATTTTTCTTCCAACCGAATTGCCGGCAACATAGCCGGTTGACCATGCGATTTGCAGGTTATATCCGCCCGTAAACGCGTCAACATCCAGAACTTCGCCCGCAAAATATAAGTTTTTAGCTAGTTTGCTTTCACATGTTTTAGAGTTAATTTCTTTAATATCAACTCCGCCAGAAGTTACAATGCCAACGTTTATATTATCCAAACTTTTAATAGAAAAGTCAAATTTTTTAAGACCGTTAATCAAATTTGCGCGTTCTGCCTTAGTTATTTCACTCAGTTTTTTGTTCGGTAACTTGCATTTTTGCATAAACACACCCACCAACCGATTAGGCAAAATTGAGTTTAAATAGGTTTTTAGTTCCTTTTTGCTTTGCTCTTTAAACTCGCGCAAAAATTTTTCTTCCAATTTTTCGTGCGTTAAGGCAGGTTTAAAGTCAATTGTTGCCACCGCATTTTTTAAATTTAAGCGGTTAATCAAACTAGAAAGTTTAAGTGCAATTGGTCCAGTTAGCGAGTTATAAGTGAACAGCATTTCGCCAAATTCGCTATACGTTTTGCCCTCGGCCGAAATTGTTAAAGATGCATTTTTAAGCGACAATCCGTTTAAGGCTGACACGTCATCTTTTAAAACAATTGGGCAAAGCGCAGGCACAGTTTCCACAATTTTATGCCCAAAACTTTTGGCAATTTTATGCCCCAAACTTGACGCGCCCGTGCCGGCGTACGAAAGCCCTCCCGTTGCAACGATTACACTATTTGCAGTGTATACAATGTTATTAATACACTTTATCTTGAAAGTGTTATTAAATTTTTCAACAGCCAAAACTTCACAATTTAGTTCGGTTTTTGCGCCAAAATTTTCTAAAAGTTTGGTTAGCGTTTTTATAACATCACTTGATTTATCACTTGCCGGAAACACACGGTTACCCTGCTCGGTTTTAAGTGTTAGCCCAGCTTCTTCAAAAAATTCCATTGTGTTTTGTGGGGAAAACGCATTGAGCGCGGAATACATAAATTTGCTGTTGCGCACAATGTGGTTAAGGTGGTTTTCAATTGAACTATTGTTTGTTAAATTGCATCTGCCCTTGCCCGTTATAAACAACTTTTTGCCCAACTTTTCGTTATGATCAAGAATAAGCGTTTTGTTACCATTGCGCGCAGCAAAAATGCCAGCCATCATGCCGGCCGCCCCGCCACCTATAATAATTACATCTTGATTTTCCACAAGTTTATTATATCACACCACTCGCCAAATTCAAAATGAAAAACAAAAAAACTAGTGCGTGGCTAGTTGATTTTAAAAAATCTAACTAAGTTAGTTAGATTTTAGTTTGCGTATGTACTGCAACTCTTTGGCGGAAAGTTTGGCATATTCGCCGCGAGATAAGCCGCCCAAGCGAATTTCGCCAATTTGAACGCGTTTTAAAAGGGTTACAGTTTTGTTAACTGCTTCCAGCATTTTGCGGATTTGCCTATTTTTTCCCTCGGTTATAACAAATTGCAAACGCGTTGAATTTGGCTTGGTTTCAATTATTTGCACACTGCATGGCTGTGTTACATATCCGCCAATATCCACCCCATTTGAAAGCGTTTTTATTTCGGCTGACGATATACTGCCTTCTATTGTAACCATATATGTCTTTTCAACCTTGCTGTTTGGCTTGGTTAAAATGTTGGATAGGTCGCCATCATTTGTTAAAAGCAGTAAGCCTTCGCTATCATAATCCAGCCTGCCAACAGGAAAAATGCGTGCCTTTACGCCACGCATAAGTTCAACAACCGTTTTTCTGCCCTTATCGTCCGCCGCGGTGCAGACATAGCCCTTTGGCTTGTTTAATTTGTAATAGACAAAACTATTGCTAACGCGCAGCGGCTTGCCATCGCAAACCACGCTGTCCGTTTCCTTAACATCAGTTGCAAGGCTTGTTACCACCTTTCCATTGACTTTAACCTTTCCGGCAAGCACAAATTCTTCCGCTTTGCGCCTACTGGCAAGCCCAGATTGTGCCAAAAATTTGTTAATTCTCATTTACCCTTTCTTCCCACAACACTTCGCTTATTTTTAGTGTGTTGCTATCGATTAATTTATCGATTTTATTCATTGTAAACAATTTTAACTTTTTAAGCAAGTGTTCGCCGAAGAAAATTTGAATTTCGCCCACACAATCGCCTTCTTTGGCGTCGTCCAGCTTAACATCGCACAACAATTTAAGGTTTTGTGCCTCGCCTTTTGCAAGCGGATAATAGAAATCCTCGTCCGTGTATAAATACAATCTGCCCGCATTTTCGTCAATTATATATTCGTTAAAAATCTCTTGGTTTTTGTCTATAATCTTTATGTTTTTAAATTCGCTTTGGCTGGAGTTTAACAGATCGGTACTCTCTTCAAACATTGGGCCGCAATTTAACACAACGCAGACGGTGGTCATATTGTCACGCTCAACCGCACTAACTAGGCAGCGGCCTGCCTTGCTTGTGAAACCAGTTTTAACGCCGCAACAGCCATCTAGGCTAGATAACAAGCGGTTTTTGTTGGTTAAATAGCGTTTATCCGAAATGTTTGTTTCTGGGATAACATGGCTTTTTGTGCTAACAATCTCTTTAAAAATAGGGTTATTTAGCGCGTAGGCGGTGATGAGTGCCAAATCGTAAGCGGTTGTGTAATGCTCTTTATTATCCAGCCCGTGCGGATTGGCAAAATGCGAATTTGTTGCGCCTATTTGATGCGCCAACTCGTTCATTTTGTCCGCAAAGCCAGCAACATTTCCGCCAACATGGCAAGCCAGCGCGGTTGCAGCATCGTTGCCCGAACGCAGCATTAAGCCATACAATAAATCCTTAATTTTTACAACTTCGCCCTTTCGCAAATAAATTGATGTGCCTTCAACGCCAATTGCGCTGTCGTCAACTTGGATATACTCGTCCAAATTTTTGCAGTTGTTTATAACCGTGATTGCCGTCATAATTTTTGTGGTGGAAGCCATAGGCAGCTGCAAATTTTCGTTTTTAGAATACAAAATGCGCTTACTATCCTTTTCAATCACACACATGCCCTTTGCGCTGCTTGAAAGCGCGCTAACCTCCATTGGCTTTTTAAAAACCGCCGGCGCACACAATGCGCCAAAACACAAAATAAAAGCCAAAGCGAAGAACAAAAATTTCTTTTTCATTTTTTCTCCACAAACTTTTTAAGCACTTCGCTTGCGTTTTTAATTAGGTTTAAATATGCGGTGGACTTATCCGCATGGATAATCTTGTATTTATCCTTTTCCACCACAAAAAAGCCGATTGGGCTGACTGTAAAGCCACCACCCGTGCCGCCTGCCATTGGGAAATCTGCCGAATTACGCTTGGCGTTAAGGTCGTTATACTCGCCGCCGCCGGCAACAAAGCCCACGCTGACCTTTGAGATTGGGATGATTGAACTGCCGTCTGGCATGGAAATTGCGCTGCCAATAACGCAGTTCACGTCAATTAGTGTGCGGATTTTATCTAACGACACATCAATTAGCGATTCAATTTTGTTTTTGCCTTCTAAATTAATTTGTTCCTTTTTCATAATTTCTCCATGTTAAAATTCTTGTATATATCAATGCGTAGAGCATGTCCACAATCGACACGCGAATTGTGTTTGTGACCCGCACATTAAATATATCTTGATTATATTGTGGCTCAACCGACACCAAAATATGTGAATTTTTTTTATTGTTTTTTAATTTTGTTAACATGCCCTTTGTAAACACATCAATTGCGCCGCAACTAACCGCCGTTGTGCAAGCATCGTTTTTATAGCCGAAATTTGAAATTACGTCAAATGTTAAAAATTGCTCGCGGAAATATAACTGATTTATAAAACTCATAACAAATTTTAAAAAGTTGTTCTTTTTGCTAAGTTTTTCTCGCCTTTCTTTTGCCTTATGGTTAATGTAAA
The DNA here is from genome assembly GCA_947628205.1 of uncultured Clostridia bacterium. Taxonomy (GTDB): domain Bacteria; phylum Bacillota; class Clostridia; order Christensenellales; family UBA1242; genus Onthoplasma. Next base: position 18,693 of record CANQYX010000013.1, on the reverse strand, counting down.
TATATCCATTTTTAACTCGCACTTTAAACTCTATGTTAATTTTGTTAAACAAAACAATTCTAACCGAACCTTTCAGTTTAAGCACGTTAAAACGCACGTCAAACTTAACCAAAAACGGATAGATAAAACTTAAAATGTTCATAACCGTTGAAAACAAAAAAAACAAGTGCAACATAAAGTTATTTTCTTTAACTTTTTAACTTTTATGCACTTGCTATTTAAAGTTTATTGTTAGAAAATGTTTATTTTTTAAAACTGTTTTGCCACTAAGCTGGCTGCTCTTGCGGCGAATTTTCTTTGGCTGAATTTATTGCTTGCTCTAAATTATGCTCACCTTGAATTGCTTGCGTTTGTGTGTCTGGCTCGTTTGGGTTTGGCACATCATATTCTCTAAATAATGAATCCCCTTGGCTATGGATAACGCGAATTCTATCCAGCAACTGCTCGTAATCTGGCAAACTTTCGATTGACGACAAGCCAAAGCGTTTTAAAAAGTTTTCGGTTGTGCCAAACAACAGTGGTTTGCCAACCGCATCCTTTCTGCCCACCACTTCAATAAGGTTGTTATTCATTAAAAGTTGAATTGCATAGTCACTATTTGCGCCGCGTATGCTTTCAATTTCAACACGTGTTATTGGCTGCTTATATGCCACAATTGCAACCGTCTCAAGCGCGGTTTTGGTTAGGCTACGCTCGCGAATTGGGTTTAAAATGTCCGTTATGCTGTCCGCAATTGCAGGATTTGAGCAAAACTGAACCTTGTTTTTAAATCTTATTAAATTTATGCCGCTGTTTTCGTTATATTTTTCTTGCAATAAATCTATGCATTTATTAAATTCTCTATCATTCATTTCGTATTTCGTTTTAAAAGCATCTATATCCACGCCATCGCCCGAAACGAACAGCACGCCTTCAATAACCTTGGCGATTTCGCTAATTTCCATTTTCTTCCTCCTTTTCCTCTTTAAGTGCAATGATAAAATCGGCATAAATGTCCGATTGTTTAACTTCAATCTTCTGCAATTTTAACATTTCCAAGATGGCCAAGAAAACCGTTATAACTTCTAGCTTTGTGTATGTATCGTCAAACAAACTGAAGAAATTTATTTGCTTGTTTTCGGTTAAAACTTGGGTTAAAAATGCCATTTTGTCCGCCACTGTCCACCTATCGCGGACAATTTTCTTTTCGCTTGGGTTATCTTTATCCTTAGTGCGCATTAAAATAAACGCGAACGAATCCAGCATCTTGTCCAAACTGAACTGATTGAATACAATTCTAACATCGCCAGCCGATTTATCTGGCTGCTTATAAAACCTATCCACATTTTCAATCTGTTGCAGCTGTCCGCCTGCCTGTTTAAATAATTCATATTCTTGAAGTTGAATTTTAAGCTTGGTTTCCTCGTCTAGTTCTTCTTTGTCTTCTTCTGTCTTTTCAACTGGCAACAAACTGCTAGATTTAATTTCAAGAAGGCGACTTGTCATATCCAAAAAGGCAGTTGCCTCCTCCATATCCAAATTAGGCAGGTCTTGCATATATTTCAAATATTGGTCGGTTATTTCGCTAATTTTAACCTCCCAAATGGACATATTTTTCTCTTTAATAAGGTGCAAAAGAAGATCTAGCGGGCCTTCAAAACCCTCTAGTTTAAAACTTAATTGAGACGAATATTCCTCTTGCTCTAATTCTTCCATTTTACCCACCTAAGCCAGCAATATTTTCAAAAACAAAATTGTAAGGAATCTTAAACAACCAGTCAATAAAATCAAAATGTATAAAAAGCTCAATTAACATAGAAATTAAAAGCAGCCCTAATAAAATTTTAAACCCGTTCATCACGCCATTGCGCACAAATTTGCTATCTGGCTTTAAAAATGAAGCGACAAAATTGAAGCCATCTAGCGGATATATTGGTAAGAAATTGAACATGGCAAGATAACTGTTAACGACCATGAATCCGTCTAAAATTATGAAAACATAATGCATAAAAATTGAACTTCGCCCAACAGTTGCCATTAAAATTGCAGTTAAAACAGCGGCAAACAAGCCCAAAATCAAATTTGCAATAATGCCTGCCACAGCCACTAAGCGAGTGCCGGTTTTATATTTTTTAAAATTAAGCGGATTTACAGCCACCGGCTTTGCCCAGCCAATACCTAAAAAGACAAAACAAGCGAACCCTCCGGGATCCAAATGTCGCAGAGGATTAAGCGACAACCTGCCCGCCTGTTTAGGCGTTGGGTCTCCCATTTTGTAAGCAACCAATGAATGCGCAAATTCGTGAACAGTAAGCGACACCAAAAAAACTAAGGCAATTATTGCTATGCTAATTATCGCCCTTTGAAATGTCATGGTGCTGTCGAACAATATGTTAATTATCATAAAACCCCAATACAATTTTATTATAACAAATAATGCCCAATTGTGCAAATAAATTAACGCAAATTTTTGAATTTTAATTTTAAACCTAATTCTTATTGCACATGAAAAATATGGTGTATATCATCGACAATGTACACTATATATTGAAATTTTATATGCTTTGATTTATTTTCATTGTGTTAAGTCGGTTATAGGTTGCACTTGAATTTAGCGGAGTTTTTACATCGGTTAGTTTTATAATTTCGCTATCATTTTCGTTTGTTATTATAAAACCTAATTCTTTAAAAACTTGCAAACAGATAAAGAATTGTAAATAATTATAATCTTCTTTTGCCCTGATTTTGTTTAAAATATTTTTATAAAGATTGTAGCAATAATAGCCAGTAATTTTGTTTTCGCAAGCAAATTGAATTAATCTAAAATATTTTCCAAAGGTGTTGCGAGACAAGTCCACTTTATCTAAAAAACTAACATTTAAACTTGTTGTATGCGGAAGATATATGGTTGACTTGGTTTCTTTTTGAAGCGCTGTTAAATAGCCCATATTTAAAATTGGATCGAGGAATATTATTCGGCTAAAGGTGTTAAAGCACGAAAAATCGGTTGGTGCGAGGACAATTGTGTTCAGCCCGGTTTCGTCATTTATGTTAAAAATACGATTTTGAAAAATGTTATTGCTATCATAAATGGCTTTAAAATTGATGTATGTGTTATAATCGTTTGCCACAATTAAAGTGCCATAAACATTGTTTTCCATATCAACAAGCATTCTAATTAATTGATCACGATTATAGTTGTTAAATGTATAATTATTATCTAGTGGATAAATAGTTTGCTTAATATATTCGGCCAGCAATATATCAGGATCGGTTGGGCGATAAACATCTTCATAATCAACCGATTTTACAATGCCAGAAATTTTTTTAACATTTCTAAACACATCTAAATTCATGTCCGCCAAAATAACGGATGAAGTGTTGCCCGACAAAACAAAATACAGGTCGCTAGCATTAAATGCAAGCAGGTTGAAGTTAGGATAGTTTAACATTAAATGTTGCGGATGGCGCGGAAGCGAACTAATGGTTGCATTTTTAAGTGTAAATTTAAAAATTGGGCGCGTGTTTAAATGTCCAGATGGCTCTAATTTGTCTATATCCTCAACTAATTTAAGGGTTATTTCGTCTGGGTCCAATTCAAAATCATAAGATTTTGTTGGCAAAAAGGCAGTTTTGTTAAGATTTTCTGCCACATAAGCATTTGTTAAGCGCACAAATTCATCATAATTTTCAACTTTAAGTGTAAGGCCTGCTGCCATTGGATGCCCGCCAAATTTTGTTAGCAAATGTTCCATGCTGCTTAACAAAGAGTGAACGTTAACACCATTTACGCTTCGGCACGAGCCAACAAGTTCATCCCCAACCTGACTAAACAAAAAGGTTGGGCGATGAAATTCCTCCGCTATGCGCGCGGCAACAATGCCTAAAATGCCGCTATCCCACTCGTTGCTAGACATTGAAATTGCACTTATTTTAAAAATATCCAAGGTTTTTAATTCGGCTTTGACATCGGTGTAAACTTTGTCACATAATTGTTGGCGTTCGGTGTTAAATGTTAAAATTTGTTTAATAATCTTTTTTATTTTTTGAGGGTCGGTTTCCATGTAAAGTTGCAAGCTTGTTTCTGCCGAGCCCATTCGCCCACTCGCATTTATTTTTGGAGCAAGCTTATACGCTATATCGCTAGCGTTACAATTAATTGGCACACCGCATTCGTGCAAAAGTTTAATAATTCCAACCGGCGCGCTTGCCATGTTTTTTAAACCCAAACTTACAATTGCTCTGTTTTCATCCAACAATTCTACAATATCTGCAATGGTTGCAATTGCACAAATTGGCAGGTAAAGTTTGGCAGTTTCAAGCCCTGCAACTGCCTGCACTAGTTTTAGCGCAACCCCTGCCCCACACAAGGCATGAAAAGGATATGTTTCGCTAACTTTTGGATTAATAATTGGGCAATTTGGCAACACTTCGCCCCGTTCGTGGTGGTCGGTTATTATAACATCAACTTCTTTCTGCTTTAAATATTCAACTTCTTGAACAGCAGTTATTCCACAATCAACAGTTATAATTAAATCTGGTATATCGTGTTGCAAAATTTTGTCTATTGTTTCTATTGTTAAACCATAGCCGTCTTCATAACGATTGGGCATAAAATTAGATACATTTGCACCAATTGACTCAAAATACTTAATTAAAATTGCGCTGGCAGAAATTCCATCCACATCATAATCGCCAAAAACTAAAATTTTATGATTATTTTGTAAATGTATCTTTATTTTTTCTACAACCAATTGCATATCTTCAAATAAAAATGGATCGTATAAATCTTTTATTGATGGATTTAAATATTTTTCCAGTGTTTGCCTATCTTTAAGCCCGCGAGAATATAAAAGAGATACGAGATGTTTGTCTATATTAAACAATTTAGACATCTCGTCAACATAATTATTGTCTACATCACCATTTAATGTGCAAATATATTTCATAATCTAAATACTAAATGAAATGCCTTCGTACGAAGGCATTTAAATTATTTTTCCGTTTCGTTTTTCGATTCTAAACTTTGGTTAGATTTTTTAGTTTTAATTTTAAATCTTCTTATGTTAGCATGCGGAATTAAAACACTCCAACAAAATGGCAAAATGTACCAAATTATTGCAAGCAAAGCCACCGCCATAAACATGATATTTAAAGAAACAAATTTAATGCTTGTTGGCGCAACAATTGCAAACACCAACCCTATAACAAACAATGCCAAACTTATAAATAACATTCGTGTGCGTGTGTCCTTTAAAGCGGAATTAAGTGCGGTTGCATACTCTTTTGATTGAAGCCAGTTGGTATCTCTAATATGCTCAAAGATAAGCATAGAGCAATAAACCACTAGCAAATTCACTATAAACAGCATTGCAAAATAACTTAAACCAATTTGCAAACGCAAAATGGTGGAAAAACTCATAAACAACAAGCTGCCAATTCCACACGACAAAAGCAGCGAAATTGCGCATGCGCTATCATAGCGGAAAAGCGCAAAAATTGTTGCAATTGTTACAACTAACACTATTGCCACGGCGGTAAAAAGATAATCTTTACTCTGCACGGACGAGCCAACATGATTATGTTCGCTTATAGCGGATTCATCAACACCCAATTTGGTGGCAAGTTCGTTATTAATTTCGTTTTGAGTGGACAACTTTAAGGTTTTGTTATAGTGAACCACAATTTTTGCATTGCTTCCTTCGCCTTCTATTGTAACACTATAAACATCCCCACCAAATTTATTTACAACATCTGTAGCTTTGTCCTCCCATTTTGAAACGGTTTTTGTTTCCAAATCGCCAACGGCAATGCTAAATTCATTATACCCTTTAAATTCAAAATTTCCATTAAAGCCAAATATAAGCCCACAAATTAAGCCAGCAAGCAAAATTATAACTAGCGTTAAAATTGCAAATTTGTTTTTGCCAAAAAAGGTTTTATTTGATTTGGAAAAATCTCTATTACTAAGCATTTTTACCTCCTTTGTGGAAATTGCATTTTTTGCCATCTGAATTGTTAAAAGCAAGATACATTTTTATAAATAATCTAAACATAACCAAGCTAATAAACAACGTTACAAAAGGCAAAACAAGAGTTGCCCAACCAAAAGATTGAATTGTTGCACTTGGCATAAGCACACAAATTAAGCCGGACAAAATTAAAAGGCCATTTGATAAAAATATTTTTAACAAACTTTCTTTTTGAGCGGTTTTAAATGCGATGTAAAGTTTTGCATCGGCATTATAATATTTTTTTGTTCGCTCCAAAATTTCCATTAAGCTATCGATTGCCAAAACAAAACATAAAATTAAGCCAATCATACCTGCAAAATTAATATGCAAAATTGGAATTGATTGCACTAAAAACAAACCAATGCAAATAAAGAACAGCAAATTAAAGCATGCAACCCACCCTATTTGCCTATACTTTACTATTAAGAAAACAAAACCCGCCAAAACCAAAACACCTAACGCAATCCACATTAAAATTGCGCTTAAATTAGCGAAATGTAACCTGTTGCCAGTTCTGGTAAATGAGCCATAACTGCCTTCTACAACATTTTGTTCAATTTGGGTTAGTTCCAAATCCAACATGCCGGTTTTAATGCGGTTGGCGTATGAATTTGCAATTTCGTGCGTTTCAAAGCTGTCGCTTGTAAACAATATATAGCCATCGGTAATACCCTCATTGTTCAAGTTGACAGAGGTAAATTCATTTTCACCAAAGAAAATATGCACACTTCCGCCATTTTTGGTGGCTTCTGCAATTTTATTTGCATCTTTAAAGCGAATTAAAACATAGTATGTTGTGCCAATTTCTTGGCTTGCAGAATAATCATACGCTTGAACAGATCTTACATCTTTTGCGTGTGCAAAAGCCTCGCTGACCTGATCAGACATGGAAAAATGAATAGTTGCTGGATTTCCCACCAAGGACAAAACAGAATCTACCGCTTCTCTTGTTAGCAAGTTGCCAACATTTAGCACAATTGAATTGTCTGAATATGTTGAAGCGGTTGTGTCTTTATACCCTTCATCTTGCAATATTGCTTTTAATTCGTTAATTGTTGAATTGCGCAAGGCCTCGTAACTTGATTTTTGCTCATTTTCAGGCAAATCCGCACGATAAACAATTTTAAGGCACGATGAAATATCCTGCCCTAAATTGACATTTTCCAAAAAACTAGAATAACGATAATAATTCCCGTTAATTGCTAATGGATAGGTAAAACTAAAAAAAGTGGCAACCAAGCAAATAACTAAAATTATTGCGAACAAAATAAATAATGCTTTTGAGCGTTTTTTAGTCATAAATTCTCCTAATTCAAGTTGTATTATATCAAAACAACAATTTTTTGTCAATTAAATTAGCATCATTTTTTAATTTATAATGCTTTTTATTGATGTTTAACCATACTGCATTACACTTAAATAAGATTATTGACCAAAAACGCACAATTAAGCAATTTTATTAATATATTTTTTAGCTCTTTTTAGCGAACAAATTGACAACAATTGAAGCAATAACTGCCACAATTAAAGCAAAAACCAAATCATAAACGACAGACAAATTAAAATTAACCTTGCCGTTTAAAATTGAAAAGATTATTAAACTTAATAACGAATAAACAATTCCGCCAAAAGCAGATTTAAGCAGCAATTTTTCTTGGCTGCCCTTTTTTAAGAACAGCACCATAACAAAAATTGACACTGCTTTTATTGCATTGTTTACATACCCTACTGCGTTTGATGGCACATCAACGAATTTTAGCACAATTGCGAAAACAACAATGCCCGCAAGTGTAAAAATTATGCCCAACAAGCAACATTTAATTATTGAAAATAATCCAGAAAAGTTTAATTTTTTTGATTCCATATTTCCCCCTATTTAAATGTATTTTTTCAAATGTCGTTTAAAACTGCTAAATAAGGAAAGAAATATATATTTTTTGTATATTTTGTTTAAATTTGTTGAAAAGGACGTGCATTATTGAAATTAATTAAATTGGGTATTGACAATTTATAATTTCGTGTTATAATATCAGCATGAAAAGAGAAGAAAAAATTGAATTATTAAAACAAAAACTAGTTGAATATTTCAATAAACACGGCATTGACAGTAAATTTACACATTTTTTGGTGCGCATCAAAGAATTGGATTTAAAAGAAGTCCTTGACCGTATTCTCAATGAAATTATTAATTCTAGGCAAGCCGTTTTCATTTTCCGCTTAATTGATAACGGTCCATTTTTTGACTTTGAAGATGAAAAAATGAAAAAAAAGCTTTTATCTGCACTTATTGCCACAAAAGACGCTGAATACATTTATAAAACTTTAATTCGTTATCAATTCGATTTAGATAACGAAACAATTGAAAAACTTGAGCGTGCTCTTGTGGCGACAAACAGCACAAAAGATATTCTAAATTATATTCAAAATAGAGAAATTTTTTGCGATAGTTTTGTTGACTTAATTGTTGAAACAAAAAATCCTGAATTGATATACAATTTAGCCATTAATTATAACCAATTAGACAAAGCAATTAATACAAATAAACTAGTTCAAGCCTTAATTGAAACAGACAATATGGAATACATAAAATTACTTGCAGACCGATTTAACAACTTTATAAGCAACTCGCAATTAAATCAAAAGATATATGACTATTTAAATGATTGTTTACCTTATGTTGAAGGTGCGGACAAGGCTAAATTAATGAATATTCGCAACGAATATGAACCTGACAATTTTGAAGGAAATGAAGATTCAGAAACCATTGAAAAAATAATTGATACAGATTAAAAGCAAGGCAACTTGCTTTTTTGTTTTATATTTATATTTAAATTGAGTTAAATAAAAAACGAGGAAAATTCCTTCGTTTTATTTTTTCTTTTTAGATTTTGTGTTTATAACTTCTCCATCAAGTTTTGTTTCTTGCTCGGTGGCAGGTTTGGTTTCGGTTTCTGCCAGTTGTTCGGTTGTTTCTTGTTTGTTGTCGGCTAAATTTGTTTCACTTGTTTTTTCTGCCTTCTTTTCTTTTTTTACGTTTGCCATATTTTGTTTTTTAGGTTCTTCCTTGCCAAAAACATAATAAATGGCGTTGGCATGCACAGCAAAATATCCAACATTGCTGCCCCTGCCCGACTTCAAAACAAAATATTTGTATTCATCTTCAATATAACTATCCACCACTTCGCCAACCACACCGGTGTCAGTCATAACTTTATCGCCAATTTTAAGTTCCTCGCGCATTTGGCCAAGTTCGCTGTTATATTTTTTCTTTCTAACATAACTTGTTATAAACAGCGCCACCACCAAAACAATTAAAATAATTAACAACGCATAAGATGCCATAAATTCTCCTTTTTAATTTGCAAATAAATTAATTTACAAAAATATTTTATATTAAACGCGGACATTAGTCAATTCATTTTTTAGATAAAATTTTAAAAAATAAGCGAAAAATTTCAATTTTTTTGTAAAAATAGCGTTAAAAATTGAAAATTTTAAAAATTTTTATTCAATTCCGTACTTTTCGTAAAATTCTTTTTTGAATTCTAAAAAGCGGTCGTTATTAATAGCATCGCGAATGTTTTCCATCATCTTTATTGTAAAGCGCAGGTTGTGAATTGAAAGCAAGCGCGCACCCAAAATTTCATTGCACATAACAAGGTGATGCAAATATGCTTTTGTGTGGTGCGTGCAGCAATAACAATCGCACTCTGCATCTAGTGGCGAAAAATCTTCTTTGTATTGCGCCTGTTTTAACACCACTTTACCGTGGCTGGTCATTGCCAGGCCGTTGCGAGCAACGCGTGTTTGCAAAACGCAATCGAACATATCTATTCCGCGCTCAATGCTTTCAAAAATATAGTCCGGCGTGCCAACGCCCATCATGTAGCGCGGCATATTTTCAGGATAGTGCGGCTGCATAACATCAAGCATTTTTAACATCACATCTTTCGGCTCGCCAACCGATAAACCACCAATTGCGATGCCGCATTTACAATATTTTTTTGTTTCTTCCAAACTCTTTAGGCGCAAATCTTCATAAAAATTGCCCTGCACAATCGGAAACAACATTTGTTTCGCGTTTTTGTGATGCTTATAGCACCTATCCAGCCAATCAAGCGTGCGCGTCATTGCCTTTTCTGCTTCTTTGTGCGAAATGCCATAGTCACTGCACACGTCAAACGCCATGATGATGTCCGCACCCAAATTGTTTTCAATGTCTATTGCCTTTTCGGGCGTAAAAAACATTTTTGCGCCAGACAAGTGATTTCTAAACTCCACCCCATTGTCAGTTATCTTTCGGATATCTGCCAACGAAAAAACTTGAAACCCGCCCGAGTCGGTTAGCATTGGGCGGTTAAAATTCATAAATTTATGCACGCCACCCGCTTTTTTAACAATTTCATCCCCCGGACGAATGTGCAAATGATAGGTGTTTGCCAAAATAATTTGTGCACCAATGTCATATAAATCATCGCTCGTAAGCGACTTAACGGTTGCAAGCGTGCCAACCGGCATATAAATAGGCGTGTAAATATCGCCGTGCGGCGTGTGCAACACCCCCGTCCTCGCCCCACTGTTTTTGTCTATATGCAAAATTTCATAACTAAAATTCTTTTTCATTTAAATTAACCCTCGCAAACACTCAGTTACTAAACTCATGTCCTTTTGCGATGACATAATTGTTATAAGTCTATTATTTTTATAATCGCAAATAATATATTGACCATCACTGCCATCACGAAAAACAATATTTTCTCGTGAAATCCAAGTAAAATACCCTGCATTTAACTTTGGCAGCACTCGCTCTGGTTTGTAATAATCTGGACATGCAACTTGCGGTTTTATCATCTCTTTAACCCATTTTTCTGGAACAATTTGTTTTCCGTTATACTTGCCAAAATTCATTAACAAGTGCCCAAATTTATGAAAATCGTTACAATTAAAATATGAACCGGTTGCGGCAGCACAATAATTGCCAAAATTTTCCCAAACAAATGTTTTTACATTTAATGATTTTAATATTCTTTCATTTATAAAATCACTAATATTTTGTCCAAAGTTTTCCTTAAAGAAAACGGATAACAAATAAGGTTCAACGTTGGAATAGGTAAAATGTGTTCCTGTTTTGTATTTGATTTGTGTGGCGAACAAAATATTTAGTAAGTGAAACTTGTCCAAAGTTTCAACATGGCTTTTATTAAACAACATTTTTTCATATCCTGTCGAATATGTTAAAAGTGTTCTTATTGTCCAATTTTTAACTTGCTCTGGTGGCTGAGAGATTCTAGCAAAAGTATCGTAAACTTTTGATTGAATTGAAAGAGGACTACCGTCTTTGCAAATAAACTTTTCATCTATCGCAATTCCATAAGCAAAAGCTATTAATATTTTGCTGCAAGACCTTAATTCGTGCAATTTTATATCGTTCAAAATTTCTTTGTAAACTTTCCCATTTTCTTCAACAAAAATGCTATCAACCTTTACATTGTTGACTTTTACATTATATAAAAATTTCTCTATAATTTCATTTTTCATTTTATTCAATAAACATACTGTCGCCAAAACTGAAAAAGCGATAGCGGTGGTCAACGGCAAATTTGTATATATCCATTGTGTTTTTGTATCCAGCAAACGCGCTAACAAGCATAATCAATGTGCTTTTTGGCAGATGAAAATTTGTTATAAGCGCATCAACCACTTTAAATTTATATGGCGGATAAATAAAAATGTTGGTTTCGTCGTCGTCCGCTTTTAGTGGCAACCCTTTTTGCGCCACCGCTTCTAGCGTGCGCACGCTGGTCGTGCCAACCGCGATAACGCGCCTGCCCTCTGCTTTTGCCAAATTGATTTTATCCACAACATCTTGTGGCAAGTGATAGTGTTCGCTGTGCATATTGTGTTTTGTTATGTCTTCCTCTTTGCACGGGCGGAAAGTCCCTAACCCAACATCAAGCGTAAGTTCAACAATTTCAACGCCCATTTCTTTGATTTTATTTAGCAATTCATTTGTAAAATGCAGGCCAGCCGTTGGCGCTGCCGCACTGCCTTCAATTTTGTTGTACACCGTTTGATAGCGCTCTTTATCCTTCAATTTTTCGTGGATATAATGCGGCAAAGGCATACTGCCAACGCGGTTTAAAATATCTTCAAACACGCCGTCAAATTCAAACGAAACAATGCGGTTGCCGTCGTCCAAAACTTGTTTTAGTGTGCAAGAAAGTTCATCATTTATTTTAATTTTCTGCCCGATTTTCACCTTTTTGGCAGGTTTCATAAGCACTTCCCAATCGTGCAAATTGTGGCGTTTTAAAAGCAAAATTTCAACTTCGCCGCCCGTTTCTTTATGCGCAATCAGGCGCGCCGGCAAAACACGCGTGTTGTTGACAACCAACACATCGCCTTTGCGCAAAAAATCGGTTATATTTTTAAACTGACTTTCAGTTATCTTTTTATTTTTGCGGTTGAAAACAAGCAGTTTGCTTTCGTCCCGTTTTTTTAGCGGCGTTTGCGCAATCAGTTCCTCGGGCAAATTGTAGTCATAAATTGAAAGAGATTTATAGTTTATCATCACCCTCTCCGCTATCCGCTAGCAGCGTTTTTGGCACAGGCAGGCCGAAATGCTCATACGCTAAACGCGTTACCATTCTGCCCCTTGGCGAACGCAAAACAAAGCCCAATTGCAGCAAATATGGCTCAACAACGTCTTCTATTGTTGAAACTTCCTCATTTGTGGTTGCCGAAAGCGTTTCCAACCCAACTGGGCCGCCACCAAACTTTTCAATCATAGCCATTAACACGCGTTTATCCACATAATCTAGGCCTAAATCGTCAATATCCATAAGGGAAAGTGCCTTTTTTGCGTCTGCGGCAGTTATTATATTTTTATCTTCCACCTGCACATAGTCGCGCACGCGCTTTAAAAGGCGGTTTGCCACGCGCGGAGTACCACGGCTGCGCTTTGCAATTTCCACTTCGGCGTCCTTTTCTATCTGCACGCCCAAAATGCTTGCCGAACGCGAGATGATTTTTGCAATCTCCTCAACCGAATACATCTCCAAGCGGCAGACAACGCCAAACCTATCCCTCAGCGGACTTGAAAGATTGCCCACCTTGGTTGTTGCGCCAATGAGCGTGAAAGGTTGAATTTTAAGGCGCATGCTGCGTGCGCTTGGCCCTTTGCCCACAATAAAATCTAGCGCGTAGTCTTCCATGGCAGGATATAAAATTTCCTCCACCGATTTTGAAATGCGGTGAATTTCGTCAATAAACAGCACATCGTTTGTGTTTAAATTTGTTAAAATTGCGGCAAGGTCGGCAGCGTTTTCAATGCTTGGACCACTAGTAATTTTAATTTGACTTCCCATTTCGTTGGCAATAATGTGGCTCAATGTGGTTTTGCCAAGCCCGGGCGGGCCATAAAGCAAAACATGGTCGAGTGCCTCTTTCCTTTTCTTTGCCGCGTTAATATACACTTTAAGATTAGATTTAATTTTTTCCTGCCCGACATATTCGTCAAAAGACATAGGTCGAAGTTTGTTTTCGACCTCAACATCGCTCATATTTTTTGTGCTTGAAATAAACCTATCTTTTTCTTCCATAATCGTCCTTTATTTTCTATATTTGTTTAATAAATTGTCTAACTTTTCTGCCCTTTTGTATGCTTCTTTTAAATAAAACTCGTTCGTCATTTTGTCGTATGCGGTTGGAATTCCCCAGCAATCTTTGTGAACTTCTAACATTGTAACGTTTTTGTAAGGCGTTTTGGCAAGTTTCTTGCACACTTTGTCATAGTCTATTTTGCCATCAAAAGGAAGGAAATGCAAATCGTTTGACCAATCGTAGCCAGGTTTCCAGTCCATTAGATTATCGTGCAAATGAACTGCCAAAATTCTATCACCATATTTCTTTAGCAAATCAACATGCGGCAAATATAATTGATGGTGCCCGCAATCGTAACAAAAACCTAAATTTTTGTCTTTTATATTGTCCATTACATAAACAAAATGTTTATAGCTTAATTTGTCCAAATTCTCTAACGCAATTTTCACTTTATGTTTTTTTGCAAAAACAACTAATTCTTTAACACAATTTAATCCATGCTCGTTTGGCGGAAGCGCAATTTGATTTGCCGCCCCTCCCGTTGCATGCAAAACCGCAATAGGAACATTATATTTACCGCAGAGTTCAATTTCTTTTTTTAAATCTCGCATTAATTCATCATTCATCAAGCCTTTACACCAAAGATTATTTGTATATGTTAAATGGACAAAAGAAACATTTAAACCAAGTTCCAATGCAACTTTTAATGTTTCTTCTGCTTGGCCAACTTTAAAAGCCACCATAACATTTTTAAAACCAGCGTTTTTGATATTTAATAGTGTTTCTTTATAATCGTTACCGCAATCGCAATTCGTGTTTATTCCTATCACTTTTTCTCCTTTTAACCATTTTGATTTTCGCTATACATTTTTTTGCCATAATATAGTGTTCGCAATTTATCTAGCCCTAATTCCGTTTGCTTAAATTTAAAGCCATAACTATTTAATTCATTAATTAAAAGTTCACGTTGCTTTTTAGGCGGATATTTATAATAATTGCTATTGTCAAAATACACTAACAGACCAATATCTTTTATGTCTTGCAATTGAATGCGTGTGTTCATGCCCTCTTTGGCGTAATGAAAATCAAATTTAATTGTGTCAAACACTTTTCTGTAACCTTGTTTTATAAGTTCTTTTTCTTGTTTTAAGGTTTGTTTATCTTCGCGAGATTTTTCGTTTGTTAAGCCACCCGACAAGCGCAGCCTAACGCAAGCATTTTTTATTTGATTTTCAGTGAGTCCATCAAAATTTGTGTTTTTAGAATAATACAAATCATGAGTTATACAAGCAAAAACGAGTTCCAAGCCATGTTTTTGCAACATATCGTGATAATATATTAAATTCTTTTTAAGCGGCATCCCCACTTCAACTATTGTTGACATAAATTCCTTTAACCTAATATCCTTTTCCAAATTTTGCTTATATTTTTTAACCTTTTTTATAAAAGTTATCTAATCACTCCCAATTTAGATGTTTGTAATTTTACCCTTATTTTGCTTACTTTTTTAAAGTAAGTCGTTTGTAGGGTCTGGGGCGAATCTCGGGTTCCCTGAAAATATTTATATTTTTAGGGCGTTCGTTCTCCCTCAAGTCTTTTGTAACTTTTCTAGCATAGAAAAGTTAATTATGTGCCCATATTGTGCAAAACTTTTGCAACAATTTGCTCGGCAGTGTCGCCGTCTGTAAACACATCTTTTGCCAAGCGCAACGCTTCATTTTTGCCAATGCCTAAGCTTGTAAGCACAACAACCGCATCATCAATGCTTGCATTTTTAATGCTAACTGGTGCATCTTGTGGCAAAATATAGTCAAACGGCTTGATTTTGTCTTTAAGTTCAACTATGATGCGCTCGGCGGTCTTTTTGCCTATGCCCTTACAGTTGGCAATAACCGAACAATCTTCATTTATAATGCTTGAAATAAGCGTTGTCATGCGCTCGGCGGACAAAATTTGGAGTGCAGTTTTTGCGCCCACGCCACTAACCGAAATTAATTGCATAAAAAAGCGTTTTTCTTCTGGGCTGACAAAACCAAACAGGCTCAACTCGTCCTCTTTCACTTGCATGTAGGTGTGAATTTTCACTTCCTCATCGACATTTGGCAAATTTGCCATGCAGCTGTTTGTAACTGAAATTAAAAAGCCAACACCACCCACTTCAACAGTGATGTTGCCCATATCTTTTTCTCTTAAAATACCTTTAATAAAACCTATCATAATTTTCCTTTAAAAAATAAAATTTCTTTTATTTTGCTTTTCTTGCAAGAAAAGCAAAGCAAAAGAATTTACATGCTATTATCACTCATCACACTGCTGGTTTGGATATGACAAATTGCAACGGCGAGAGCATCGGCAGCATCGTCCGGCTTTGGCACTGCGTTTAGGCCTAAAATGTTTTTAACCATAAACTGCACCTGTTTTTTTTCTGCCCTTCCATTGCCGGTTAGTGCCTGTTTAATCTGCAGCGGAGTATATTCAAATAAATTGTCAATATACTGCTTGCAGCCGACAATCAGCGCACCGCGCGCCTCCGCCACCGCAATGCCGGTTGTGGTGTTGGTGTTAAAAAACAGCTCTTCAAACGCAACGGTCTCCGGCTTAAAAGTTTCCATAAGTTCGCAAGTGGCCTTAAAAATTGTGTTAAGGCGCTCGCTAATTTGCATGGTTTTTGGCGTGGTGATAACGCCATAATCCACCACTTTAAAACCATTTGTTTCGATTATACCATAGCCGATAATGTTATATCCTGGGTCGATACCTAAAACTCTCATTTTGCCCCTTTTTGCGTTTTATGCCTTTTCAATTTTGTGTTTTTGTTTTTGCCCTTTTTAACTTTCCTTTACGCGCTTTTTAGTTGAGTTATAAGCGAATTTACACTTTCATAAAGTTGGTTAAATCGCTCACTATCCAATTCCACCTTATTTTTCTTAATGTTATAGTCGGCAATCAGTGCCTCAATCCTATCCAAAATGGCGCGGATGATTTTAACTTGCTGCTTATAGCCCTTAATTGTGAGCATAGAAACATCTGGGTTGGCGGACACAATCGACTTAAACTCCTTGCACAACTCGCTAACCTCGTGCTTATATTCAGTTTTAAGCGAGCCACACTCTTGCAGCGCAATTTTATATTGATTGCAATTTTCGCTAAACCCGTTGTTGACCTCGCGTGCATCCTTGCCCATTTGCGTGATTTTAGATTTATTTTTCTTCAAAGCGGTTTCTCTATCTGCCTTTTTAAAAGCGGAAATTTGGCTGGTAAGTTCGTTTAAATCGCTTTTAAAATCCACCATTTGCTCTATGTACGACATCAAACTTGTGCGGTTTTCTTCAGCCGCGATAAGCGATGCGTTATACAGCGAAAACAAAGCAGAAAGTTTGCTTCTGTTGTCGTTAAGTTCTTTTAAAATTTGGTTTAATCTTTCGTTATTCTCCATCTTGTTCCTCTAAATTGTGAATGACGTCTATAACATCATCACTCTCGTTAAGTTTATCCAACATTTTGTTGAAGGTTTCGCGCTGATGCTCGTCCAAATTTATGTAGTTTTGCGGAATCATTTCCACGCCAGACGACAAAATTGTGTAGCCCGCACTTTCAAACGCGCTAACCAACTCGTTAACCGCAGTTGCGTTTGGCTCGGTGTAAACGGTGAAAACTTCCTCATCCTCGCAGTCGATGGCGTTCATGTTAATGGCTAGCTCCATTGCGGCGTCCGAATTGAATTTATCGTTCTTTTCCACAACCACAACGCCTTTATTGTCGAACATATAACTAACGCAACCGGTTGAACCTAAACTGCCACCAAACTTATCGAACGCATAGCGAACATCGCTGCTGGTGCGGTTTTTGTTATCCGTAAAACACTTAACAACCACAGCCACGCCGCCAACGCCATAGCCCTCATAAGTTTGCTCGATGAAAGATGAACTATCCACCTCGCTGTTCTTTTTAATGATGCTGTTTATCCTATCATTTGGCATGTTGTATTGTCGCGCTTTGGCAATTGCCATTTTAAGTTTGCTGTTGGCGTCGATATTGGAGCCGCCCTCTTTAACGGCAACCATAATTTCGCGCCCGACTTTTGTAAAAATTTTGCTACGCTCTGCGTCGCTTTTTTCCTTCCTTCCTTTAATGTTGTTCCATTTGCTATGACCTGACATTTCTCACCTCACTTATTTTTTGCATAATTATGCTGCCCGCCACGCCAGCATTAAGGCTTTCCACCTTGCCCGACATGGGGATTGAAATTTTTAAATTGGCAAGCGAGCGAAACTCTTCGCTAACGCCATTACCTTCGTTACCTATTATAACAGCAATTTTGTTTTTTTCAAAGCGAATTTGATTAATTGGGCTGCCAAACATGTCGGCAACTGCAAAATTTTTGGCAATTTTGGCTTTATTTTCTGCCACATCGGCAAAATTTACAATATGCAAGCGTGCAAAGAGCGCGGTTCCCGCCGACGAACGAATGACCTTTTCGCTATACGCATCCGCGCAATTAACTAAATATACATCCTCAAACCCGAACGCCATTGCCGAGCGGATAAGCGTGCCAACATTGCCCGGGTCCTGCACCGTATCCAAAATCAGCGAATTGCCAACCGAACCAATTTCAAAAT
The DNA here is from genome assembly GCA_947628205.1 of uncultured Clostridia bacterium. Lineage (GTDB taxonomy): Bacteria > Bacillota > Clostridia > Christensenellales > UBA1242 > Onthoplasma. Next base: position 479 of record CANQYX010000013.1, on the reverse strand, counting down.
CCTTAATTTTGCAGACACACAAAATGTTTTGGTTGGTTTTTGTGGTGGAAAGCGCAGCCAAAACTTGTTCGCTTACCACGCACAAATTAGGATAACCCTTCAATGCTTTATTTGTGGTTATTGTGAAAAGAATTTCCGCGCCATAATGCAATATATCCGCACAAAACTTTTCCCCTTCCACAAAAAAGATGCGGTTTTGTTTTCTAAACTTTTTGTCCTTTAAATTTTTAATTTGCTGTTTTGTTAATTCCATAAAAATATTTTAAAAAATTTTGGATTACAAGTCAACCAAACACAACAAGAAAAGAGGCCTAGGCCTCGATTTTTTAATTCTGAACGGAGTGAAGAATCTTTTATGTCATACCAAGTGAACGCAGTGAGTCGAGTGTATCTCAACCTTATGAATAAAAATCCACCAGCTTAGCTGGTGGTTTTTCATGGAGAGGGTATAACCCTCTTTTTGTAGCCCACAAGAAATC
>CANQYX010000012.1 GCA_947628205.1 uncultured Clostridia bacterium | reverse complement strand
GTCGAAACATCTAGATTCTTCGCTAATGCCCCACTGCGAACAAAGTTCTTGCGGGGACCCCGAATGCTCAGAATGACGGAGAGTCATTTGGGCAGAAAAAACTGCCATAAGGCAGTTTTTAGTTGATTATTTTGCTTTTTTGGCAGTTTCAACAAGTTTTGCAAAAGCGGCTTTATCTGTTGCGGCTAAATCTGCAAGCACTTTGCGGTTTAAATCCACCCCAGCTTTTTTAAGGCCGTTAACAAAAACGCTGTATGAAATGCCATTTTCTCGGCAACCGGCGTTGATACGGGTTATCCAAAGTGAGCGCATATCGCGCTTTTTAAGTTTTCTGCCAACATAAGCATATTGACCAGATTTCATAACTGCTTCGCGCGCAACTCTGTATAGCTTTGACTTGGCGCCCCTATACCCTTTGGCTTGTTTTAAAACGGCGCGGCGTTTTTTAACTGCATTAACTGAACGTTTAACTCTCATTTTTGCCCTCCTACATCATTTCCTTATAGTTCTTTTCAAACTGTTTGGAAACATAACCGGTTTTTCTTAACCTGCGTTTTCTGTTTTTAGATTTTTTTGTTAAAATGTGCCCTTTGCCATCGTGCATCATTTTGATTTTGCCGTTGCCCGTTTCTTTAAAACGTTTTGCAACTGCTCTGCGTGTTTTGATTTTTGGCATACTCTTTCTCCTTTTAATGAGTTGCTTAAATTTATTAACAACCGAATTGTGAAAATCTGGCAACTCGCTAACAGATTTTCCTTTTAAGTAAGAATTACTTTTTCGCTAGTGGTGCTAAAAACATAAAGATGTTTCGGCCATTAATTTGAGCGGGCTTTTCAATTGAGCCAGCCGATTTGCACATTTCTGCAAACTTGTTCATAATGTCAACACCAAGTTGTGGGCGAACTTGAATTCTGCCACGCATAAGGATGCTAACCTTAACTTTGCTGCCGTCAGTTAAAAATTTGCAAACTTGCTTTGCCTTATAGTCCAAATCGTGATCGCTAATTGTCATGGACAGGCGCATTTCTTGAACTTTTTGAACTTTTTGGTTCTTTTTTTGGTCCTTAAGTTTTTTAAGTTCGTCAAACCTATATTTGCCATAGTCCATAATTCGGCACACTGGTGGCTTTGCCTCGGGTGCTATTAGAACAAGGTCTAAATCATGCTGTTTGGCAACTTCTAGCGCTTTGGCACTGGACATTAAGCCCAACTGCTCGTTATTTGCGCCAATTAGGCGCACTTCTGGTAAAACAATTTGCTCGTTTTTAAGTGATTCTTTCAATTTCCCTCCAAATTAATTCCGTCCCCCATTAAAAAATGGGCAACTTTAAGTAGCGCCCACCTATATACAAAATAAACAATTATGAATTTTTTGCATATTACCATTGTCGCGTTCTGCTTCAAGGTGAGAAGTGGTTACTCCTACTTTATGTTTGTATTCTAGCACACAAATTTTTATTTGTCAAGTGTTTTTTTATTTTTTATAAAAATTTATTTATATTTACTAATGATTTACTTATGTATAATATATATTTACTATTCCTTATCCTTTTGTTGCGCGTGCAATATCGAGTTTGCAAGCAAAAATTCGGCCGGATAGTATGTTAGAAGGCAAAGCAAACTTGTTACAATTGAGTATGAATAAAATTTGTTAAGAAGCAGCATTAAATCGCTGAAAAAGAAAAGTGCGCTGCCAATTAAAATTATTAAATTCAACACCGATTTTTGCTGAACGAAATTTGAAACTGCCTTGCCCACCATAAGCGAAATTATAAGCGCGTAAACTACGCACACAATTTCCATTAAAATGCCATCAAAATTAAAAATTGGCGCAAGCGTTATAAGCAGCACGGACGGGATAAAAATTATTAGCCCATAAATAAAATCCTTCCAATTTAGCTCAATTAAAAAGCAATAGGATGCAAAGAAAAACACATGCCCCAAGGCAAAAAATCCTGCACCGGCAATAAACACAAATTCAAGCAAAATGTCGCCCAACATGGCGAAAAACAGACCGATTAGCAAAATTATTGCAAACTTTTTCTTGCCCGTTTTGTTAAACACAAAAAACAAATTTATTGCGCCCAACGCAACAAAAAGCGCGCTTGTTAAACCTTTAACCCATGTTTTATCAAACGCGATGTAAAATGCATCGCCAACCATAATTAAAATTAGGAAGGCAGCATTTAAAATATATGCTAAATTTTTCTTTGTCATATTTTAATTTTACTGCTTTTATGTTTTTAAAGCAAGCAAAATGTTAGTCCTCACCCTTATTTTTGAATTGTACCTTTATTGGTGTGCCTTTAAAATCGAACGCGCGGCGAAGGTTGTTTTCAATGTAGCGCGCATAAGAGTTTTCAATAAGTTCGGCATGATTGCAATATATATTGAAGGTTGGCGGACAGGTTGCCACCTGCTTGCCAAAAATGATTTTTATTTTTTTGCCATTTTTTGCGGGTGGCTCGCTTGCGCTAATTGCGTTGGTTAGCACATTGTTGAATAGCGACATTGAAATTTCACGCTTGGCGTTTGCATAAACCTCATCCACCGCTTGCATAATTTTGGCAAGATTTTTGCCGCTTTCCGCGCTAACATATAACGTTACATAATAGCGCATAAACGCTAAATCTTGCTCAAACTGCTTTTCAAATGCCTTGCGCTGTGCCTCGCTTTCAGCAATTAAATCCCACTTATTCACAACAATCACGCTTGGCTTAAATTGCTCGTGAATAAGGCCGGCAATTTTAACGTCTTGCTCGGTTATGCCCTCGCTTGCATCAATAACCAAAACCGCCACATCACAACGCTCAATTGCGTTAAGGCTGCGGATGACGCTGTATCGCTCTATGCTGTCCGGCTCTATTTTGGATTTGCGCCTAAGGCCGGCCGTGTCTATCAAACTATAATCCTTATTGTTCCACCTAAACGGGCTGTCAATTGCATCGCGCGTTGTGCCGGCAACCGAACTCACCACCATGCGCTCCTCACCTAACAGACGATTTGTTATGCTAGATTTGCCCGCATTTGGCTTGCCAACAAGCGCAATTTTAACCACATTTTCGTCTGCCGAATGGTCAACTTTTTTAAGGTGTTTAACAATTTCATCAAGCAAATCTCCAATGCCCTTGCCCTGCTCGGCTGAAATGGCAATTGGGTCGCCCAAACCTAACTCGTAAAACTCATAGGTTTTTTCCAGCTCATAATTATCCAACTTATTTACCGCAACAATTTTTGGCGCTTTGGCTTTACGTAAATGATTTGCAACTTCAAGGTCGTCATGCGTTAGGCCAGTTTTCCCGTCCACAAAAAGCACAATAACATCGGCAAGGTCGATTGCCAAATTTGCCTGCTCTATTATGCGATTGTTAATTTCGTCCGCTTTGTTAAAATCAAGCCCGCCAGTGTCCACAATTTGGAAGTTGAAGCCGCACCACTCGGCGTTGGCAAAAATTCTATCCCGCGTTACCCCGGGGATATCCTCCACAATGCTAATTTTGCTGCCGGCAATTTTGTTAAAAAAGGTGGATTTGCCCACATTCGGCTTTCCCACAATTGCCACTAATGGAACTCTACTCATAAATCTATTTTAACACAAATTTGTTTTATTTTCAATAAAATTAGTGATTATTTGATAAATTCTTAAATGAATGTTGACATCCGCCCTTTTGTGTGCTATATTACTAGCGGAGGCAAAAATGTTTGAAGAAGAATTAGGTCAATTTGATATTAACACTGAGTTGGATAGGTTCTACGCGCTTGAAAAACGTGCTGACGACGTTATTGACAACTATGACAACGGCAATATCGGCGCGGATGAATATGTGTATAGCCTTGAGGAAATGTCCGACGAGTTAAACGATATCGGCCAAAGTTTTAAAGATTTGTTAGACGGAAACAAAAAGCGCGAAATGCTAAGCAAAGTTAAAGGATTAAAAAATAAACTTAGCAAATTAGTAACTAATTTTTACAATTTGGGTGCATAGCCCACTCAACCCCGTTTGCATTTTTTGCAAGTTAAGCATTTTGGATGCTTAACTTTTTTTATTATGTAAATGGCAGAAATTAAGATGATTACTGCCACTGCTATTGCTACAAATGGGAAAATTATGCCGTGCGTCATGCCTTGGAAGGCAACAAAACTTAACAAATATGCGGTGGTTAGTTGGCTGATTATGGCAAACCACATATAATATGTGCCAACCTCTTTTTTTAGCACTGCCAAATTGGAAATGCATGGGCAGTAAAGCAAACTAAAAATTAAAAACGAAACTGCGCTGGCGCGGCTAAAATTTACAACGCTTGATGCGAGCGTTAAACTTGCAATTAGCACACTTGTTGAACTTACATTATTGCTAATTGAAAGCGTGGAAACAATAAGTTCTTTTGCCATAATGCCAACTATGAGTGCGCACACAATGCCCGCACTGTTTAGCCCGATTGGTGCAAACAAAAAGGCAATTTTGTCGGCAAAGAAAAACAATATGCTGTCCGTCATAATTTGGGTGTAGGCAAAACTAAATGTCGTGTGCGAAAGTATCCAAACAATAACGCCCACGCTTAGCACCACGCCAAACAGGCGCTTTGTAAAATCAATTGCATTTGTTTTGCCAACTTGATAAATGTGCTTTATATCCAAATTGCGAATTGGCGGAAATTCCAACAACAAACTGTTGTCTGTGTTTTTCAAAATGGTTTTGTTTAAAATATATGCCATAACAAGCGCAACAATTAAGCCAAGCAGATATAGGCCAACAATAACGAAATAAGTCAACTTTCCAAAAAATGCGCTGGCAACAATAACAAACACGGGCAAGCGCGCCATGCAACTGATGTATGGGTTTACAAGTGCGGTTTTAATTTTTAAATTTTTGTTGCTTGTGTTGCGCGAGGCTAAAGTGGACATTGTGTTGCACCCTAGCCCCATCAAAATGATGTAAACCGCTTTACCATTTAAGCCAAATTTGTTTAGGAAATCGTCAAACACATACGCCATGCGCGAAATTATTCCGCTATCCTCTAAAATACACAAAAACACAAACAGCAAACACACTTGCGGCAAAAAGGCAAGCACAGTTGTAAACGAGTTGAACACCCCGCCCGAAAAAAATTCAATAAGCCAAACATTGCTGGTTGTTAAATACAACAAATTCATAATTGGCTTGGCAATTATTGCGTTAAAAACTGCAATTAAAAAATCGCTAATTAATGGCCCAAGCCCAAAAAATATTACATAAATGCTAGCAAAGAAAAACAGCAAAAACGCGGCAAACATAAAAAGCGGGTTTAATAACAACTTGTCCGCGCGCGACGAACCATAAACAAAATCTTTTTTAACACTCATGCAATCGGATAAAATGTTATCTAAAAATTTATATCTCGCCTTAATAATTTGTGGATAAAGTGAACGGATAAATTTAATTTGTTCATCTGTTAAATTTTTAAATTCACCATTAAATGCAAAAATAATTTGCTCGTCTGCCAAATTAAATTTTAATTTAACAATATCAATAAATTTATTTAAATAGGGAAAATTTTTTGCATTATTGTTTTTATTGGAATTCTCATTTCCAAAAAAATTAAAATTATTTTTTAAATTGTTGTTTTTATTTATAAAATTTTCATTTTGTTTTGTTTCATAATTTATATTATTTTTAGAAAAATTTTTAAAAAATTTTGAATTTTCGCTTAAATTTTGCAAATTTTTTGCAAATTTTAACTCGTTTTTTAAATTTTTAAAATTTTTTTGCAGATTTTCAGCTTGTCCGTTTTCAAAAATTTTAGTTGAGTTGTCAACTAAATTATTATTTAATATAATTTGATTAGTGCTAATTTTAGTTGAGTTGTCAACATATATTTTTAATAATTCTTTGTTTAACTTTATTTTTTTTGCGTTTATAATTTCAACTTTAACACCCAATTTTTGTTGCAAAATTTCAACATTAATTTTGCCACCATTGTGCAAAAAATAATCGTAATTATTTATTAAAATTTTGTAGTTTAAATTTAACTCGCTCATTTGCAAGGATAAATATAAATTTCGTTTTAACGAGTTGGCATCGGCAAGCAAAATTTTGGTTGAATTTTGCTCTTTTAAAATTATGTTTTTGCTTACCTCTTCTTCAAAAGAAAAAGTGTTTAACGAATAAAGCCCGGGCAAATCCACAAACTCATATTGTTCGCCGTCAAAGGTTATACGCTTGCGCTTTTCCTCAACCGTTACTCCGTGAAAATTACCCGTGTGTTCGTGCGATTTTGTTAAACTATTAAATAATGTGGATTTACCCACATTTGGGTTGCCAATTAAAAGAACTTTATGCATAATTCACCACTATCGCGCTTGCCACATCATCTTTAATTGTAAAGCAAGAATTGTTAAACACAACAAGCAAGGTCTTTTTAAAAACGCTTTTGGCTTTTACCAAAATTTTTGTGTTTTCAACAATGCCCAACTCCATAAGGCGAATTTTTGTTTTTTCGTCTATATTATTTATTTGTTTAATTAAACATGGCGTGTTTAATTTAACTTCATTTAAACTCATAAATTAGTTTATTATTTGTCCAATTTGAATATAACTAGATTATTCACTTTCGCTCCATTTAGCACGCCTTATGGGTGTCAAATAGATTCTTCGTTGCACTCAGAATAACATTGTTACAATTTGCCTTCCAAAATGTGAATTACAAAAATAAAAAAGCACGTTTAGTGCTTATCCTTTAATAAATTTAATTGTTTCGTTAACATGAAGGTGCTTTTTTAAGAACTCGGTTTTTTCGCCGTCCAAAGCGAATGGCGCGTTTGAATGGTTTTCAATTTCCACTTCATTAACATCCATAACAATGGCATTTTTGCTTTTCAAAATTGCCTTTATGCCATGCAAATACAAATTCAAAAATGTAAACAATTTGCCCAGCCCTTTTGTTTCTTTAATTAGCACAAGTTTAACTTTATGATTGGCTAAATCCTCGCCCTTATTAATGTGAAAACCTCCGGTGGATTCGCCGTTCATAAGAAGCGCAAAAAAGAATTTTCCGTGAATGCGCTCGCCATCCGCCGTGATTGTTAGTGGAAGCGATTTCATTTTAAAAATATATTTTGATGCCAAAAACACATAGGACGACCATCCCAATTTGCTTTTCATTTTGTTAGAGGCGGTGTAGCTAACGCCTGTTATGTATCCGCAAGCAAGCGAATAGGTTATGTATTCATTTCCGTCGAACATAAGGTCGTAGTCCGTGGTGTTGAGGCGCAAAATGCAATCGATTGCTTTATCTATATTTTTAAGCGGAATTTTGAGAGTCCTTGCAACATCATTGCAAGTGCCAAACGGCAAAATGCCAACCATTGGTGTTGCTCCACTTTTCATAACGCCATTAACAACTTGGTGCAGTGTGCCATCCCCACCACATGAAACAACAATATCATATTTCGGCGCATTTTTTAAAGCCAACTCCTCTGTGCCATCTGGCGTTGGGCTGGTTATTGCATCAACAACCGGATAACGCAAAAGCAAACGCTGTTTTATTTTTGGCAAATATTCGTCAATTTTGCCTTTCATAGCGTTTGGATTGTAAATAATTAATACGCTTGTTGGTTGTTTCATTTTTGTTTCTCTTTTTAATTAAGGATGAGCTTGAGCTTGAGATTGCCATGTCGCTATTGCTCCTCGCAATGACATTTGGATTTTTGTATAAATGTATATTAAATTTTTTATAAAAATTTTTAAAATTTTGCAAAATTTGCGCAAAATTTTTAGTTTTTTGCACTTTTTCTGCGCAAAATTTCATATTTTTTTAAATTTTTGTTGGTGTAAATGTAAACTTGCTGCTTTGGAATTTTGCATTCGGGCAAATCGTTGCCATCCAAATCTTCAATTTTAGATATTGTAATTATATCATTATTTTTTGTTTTAGACAACAATTCTAGCGGCGATTTATTAAACCTATTGCGCATTTCAACAAGAGTTTTTCCATTTTTGGTGTTTTCCAAAACCACGGCAACAAATTCGTAAGTTGAAGTTGGCAAACTTGTATCTAAATTCTGCTTAGGGTCGCCAAAATAGAAGCCGCAAGAATAATCTCGATGGCTAGATTTATAGATTTCTGCCCTAATTTTTTCTGGCAATTTGTAAGTTTTGTGCGCATCCAAATAATTTAATGCCTGCCTATACGCGTTTGTTATGTTGGCAACATAATATTCGGTTTTCATGCGGCCCTCAATTTTAATTGAACTGACGCCCGCATCTCGAAGTTTATCCAAATAGTCTATCATGCACAAATCTTTGCTGTTCAAAATGTAGGTGCCGTGTTCGTCCTCTTCAATTGGATATTCTTGCTGCTTGTTGATTTCGCGAATTGCATAGTTCCATCTGCACGCTTGCACGCACGCACCTCGGTTGGCGTCTCGACCGGTGAAAAAGTTGCTAAGCAAACACCTGCCCGAATAACTTATGCACATTGCCCCGTGGCAAAACGCTTCCAACTCAATTTCGGGCGGAATGTTTTGGCGAAGGGTTTTTATGTCCTCAATCGTCATTTCGCGCGCCAAAATAAGGCGTTTTGCACCAAGCGAGATGAACACCTTTGCGCTTTCGCTGTTAGTTATATTTGCTTGTGTGCTAACGTGAATTGGCAGTTTTGGTGCAACGCGCTTTACAATAGACACAACTCCCAAATCCGCCACAATTACTGCATCAACCTTTATTTTTTTAAGGTATTTTATATATTCGGGCAAATCGGCCAAATCGCTTTCGTGTGGAATAATGTTGACTGTAACATAAACCTTAACGCCGCGTTCGTGCGCGTAGTCCACCGCCCATTTAAGTTCGTCCAAATCGAAATTGCCGGCAAAAGTGCGCAAGCCAAAACGAGTGGATGCCAAATAGACTGCATCCGTCCCATACTCTATTGCCATAATTAATTTGTTTTTATCCCCAGCCGGAGAAAGAAGTTCCATATTAGTTATTTTAGCACACTTACAAACAAATTTCAACTATTTTTTGTTTGTTTAAAAATTTGTTTACATTGCTTGACAAACTAAAATTTCGATGTTAAAATAAATATAAAGAATTAAAAGGATTATTTATGGCTGAAACAAAAGAAAATTTTAACGGAAAATGTTTTTATATCAATTTTTTAGACGAAAACGACATTGCGTTTTTTGTAAGGACAATTCTTCATCTTCCACTATATTCTGTTAAACTAAAAAAAGACGGTTGGCATGTTGTTTATGGTTTAAGCATGAACGAGATGGTGCTAAATGATTATGAAATAACTTATATTAAAAGCGAAAATAGCCCTGAAATGCTTGCAAGTTTTTTGCGTTCGTGGAGAAAATTTTTAAAAGAGTGTAATAAACCAGAATTTGATGAATATATAATAGATTTAAGAATATATGTGTTAAATAGTAATAATCTTGACGAAATTATTTCTATTTCTAATTTGGATTAAAAAGGCAGTTAACCTGCCTTTATTTTTTTATTGAATAGCCTAGCCCATCACCGATTGGCAAAATTTGAGTGGTGAGTTTTGGGTGGGTGGTTATGGTGGATATATATTTTTTTAAACCCTTTATCATTGCACGGCAGCCCTTTGAAATGGGGATTTCGCCCGTAACCATGCCGTGAAAATTGAGGTTATCCGCCACCAAAATGCCGTTTTTGTTGAGAATTTTTATTATATATGGCAGATAGTTTATATATTGCCCTTTGGGGCCATCAAGATAGATAAAATCGTAAGTTTTTGTGGTGGTTTTTAGATAGTCCATCGCATCAATTAAATGCAAATTTATTTTGTTGGTTAGCTTGTGCGCAGCAACATTTTTTTGCGCTTCGGCGTAACGCGTTTCGTCTATTTCAAGTGAGTCAATAAACTCGCAAGTTGTGTTTTCTGCGATTGTGATTGAGCCAAAGCCGATTGCTGTGCCAATTTCTAAAACCGATTTGCAAGCGTTTTCGTTTATAGTTTTGCAGATGAAAGACAAAGTGTCGTCCATGCTTATTGGCACTTTATGTTCTATTCCGCTGTGCTTTATGTTTTCGTCTATTTTCATAAGGTTTAGATTCTTCGGCGCGCTACGCTTGCTCAGAATGACAGTGAGAGATACACTCCACTCGCTCGCCTTGCTCGCTCGGTCGGTATGACATCGTCGCAACTCGCCTTTAAACTAAATTTTTTGTAACACAAAAAATTGTAAGCATTTATGCGGTTGCTCCTTTTCCCCTTCAAAACAATAAATTGTTTTGTGGGGCCCCATTTTTAATCTCTCGCAATGACACAGGAGTACTAATTAATCCTTTATGGAAAAGGAGTAATGAGGGAAAACTAAATTTTTGGTCTGCCCTCATAGCAAGAGTGAAAATTGCCTAAAAATGAAGTTTTTAAATTTATTTAAAAACGATTAAAGAGGGCAAATTTTCACTCTAGTCGTTACTTTCAATAATTATTGGCACAATCATTGGTTTGCGTTTTAATTTTTTGTTTAAATAATTTGTTAATGCTTTGCGAAGGGCAATTTTAACCGTTAGATAGTCGCGCGAACGGAGTGCGTCTTGGTCGATTGAATTGACAATTGTGGCGCGTGCATCCTCAAGCCAAGTTTGTGCCTCGCCCGTATAAGTAAAGCCGCGCGAAACAATTTCTGGGCGCGCGTTGAGTTCGCCGCGTTTGGTGTTGACATTTAAAATCACTATGCACAAGCCATCTTCGCTGAGTTGTTTCCTTTCACGCAACACGTTGCTTTCCATCTCTCCAATGCCAGCGCCATCAATTAACCTGCTGCCGAAAGGAACAGAACCGGTCATTTTCATGAAATTTTTGTTAAGTTCAACGCGCATGCCAAGCATTGGCAGCAAAATGTTGTGCTTATCTATGCCAACCGCGATGGCGCTCTCGCGCTGAGCAAGCAAATGCCTTTGTTCGCCGTGAACAGGGATGAAATATTTTGGCTTAATCAAATTTAACATAATTTTTTGCTCGTCCTTGCAAGCGTGGCCGGAAGCGTGCACCTGTTCAAGTTGATTATATATAACTTTTGCGCCAAGCATAATAAGTTTGTTTATGGTATTGTTGATTGTTTTTTCGTTGCCTGGAATTGGCGAACTAGAAAAGATGACAAGATCGTTATCCCCAATTTCAATGCCCTTAAACTCGCCGTTTGCCATGCGAGAAAGCGCGCTGTTTGGCTCACCCTGGCTGCCGGTGGATAGGATGAGCAACTCGCTATCCTTATAATTTTTCATTTTTTCAACTTCAATTATGTTATTTTTGTTGACCTTCATTTCGCCAATTTGTGTTGCCACGTCAGTTACATTAACCATGCTTCTGCCAGTTAAAACCACCTTTCTGCCATACTTTTCAGCTAGGTTCATAACCTCTTGCATTCTGTCAACATTTGAAGCAAAAGCTGCCACAATTATGCGGTGTTCTTTATTTTCTACAAACAATTTTTCAAGCGTTGCGCCAACCACGCGCTCGGATAGCGAAAACCCTTCACGTTCAGCGTTGGTGCTATCGCTCATATAAAGCAAAACGCCCTGCTTGCCAAGTTCGGCAAAGGTGTGGAAATCGAACGGCTCGTCGTAAATTGGGGTTAAATCTATTTTATAGTCCCCCGTGTGGACGACCATGCCAACCGGCGTTTTAATTGCAAGTGCAAACGCGCCCGGAATTGCGTGATTTACGTGAATAAACTCAATTTCAAAGCAGCCAAGCGTAATTTTTTGCTTTGCCTTAACCGCAATGGTTTTATACTCCACCTTTTTATGCTCTTCCATTTTCTTTTTGATAAGCCCACACGTCATTTTGCTGGCGTAAATTGGCGCGTTGATTTCGTTTACAACATAAGGGATGCTGCCAATGTGGTCCTCATGCCCGTGCGTGATTAAAAATCCGCGAACTTTATCCTTATTTTCAACAAGATAGGTAATATCAGGCACCACAAGATCTATGCCCAACATGTCGAGCGACGGAAACATAACGCCGCAATCTATAACCACGATGTCTTTCCCATACTCCAAAACAGTCATATTTTTGCCGATTTCGCCTATGCCGCCCAAAAACATAACTTTTAAGTTGTTGGCGCGCGGTTTTGGCTGTTTTTCTGTGTCTTCAGACGAATAAACCACCGTGTTTTCGGTGAAAGCGTTTTGAATTATGGCAGATTGATCCATGCGCTGATTTTGAATTTGTGCTGCTCTTTCGCTTGGCTGTGCTTCGGTTTTTTGCACATTGTGGTGAGCATTGTGGTTGTGCTGCCTTGGTTTAAATTGTTTTGGCGAATTGACAGTGCTAGTTTTTGAAAAATCTGGCTTTTGAGCCTGTAAATCCGCATTTGTTTTGATTGAGGAATCGAACTCCTCACTTGATATTAAATTATCCATATTTCTCCTTTTTGTTTTTTTATTTAAAATTTCTTTTGCACAACTTTTCTTGATAAGAAAAGTTGCAAAAGAATAAATAAAATTTAATTTAATAATAAAAGCGCGCGAAAAAATCATTTTTACAACATAACAAACAGGTTTGCAAACTGCAAGCCATTAAATTTATAAGGTTAAATCTACCTTAATATTAAGTTACAAAAATGAAATCTTATTGTTATTATACCACAATTTAAACAAATGTCAAGCAAAAATTATAATTTTTATTTTTATTTTTTGCGCATTTTGGCGTAAAAGGCAAAAACAAATTAATTACCAATTATATTTGTTTTCAAAATCAAACAGCTTGTTAAATTCCGCCTTTGAAATTAGCGTAGATTTATCAAAACTGCCATACAAACTTAAACTTGGCTGAGCATTTGTTAATGCTTCGCGAATAACCGCATTGCAATCTTCAATTGTAGCGTTAGCCTTTATTTTTTTGAACTTTTTATAATCCAAAATTTTGCCAAACCATCTAAAATCATAAAGCGTGTTCATGAGGCGAGAAATTGATGGCAACTTTTTTACCTCTCTATGTTTGTTTTTTCGCTTAACTAAATTTAGTTGTTCGTCCGTAAAACCTTCGTCCAAAAGCGAGGCAAAATATTCCGCCACCGTCTTAATGACATCGTTAACGTTGTTAGGCTCGCAAGCGCAATTAAAATTCAATATGCTGGTGTTTTCAAGCGTAACATAGCCAATATATGCCGCGTAAACCAAATCTTTTTTAAGCCTTAATTGTTTTAGCATGCCAACCGAGCTATCGTTAATTATGCCAAGTGCCATTTCCAATTTTCTTGTATATTCAAAATCATAAATGTTCTTTTTAAAGGTGAAGTTCAAATTTATATAGCATTTTGGAATATCCACCGCTTTGGTTTTGAAAAAGTTGGCATTTTTTACATCGTAAAAATGAACTGGCAAGCTTTCAAAATTGGCATCAACAGGCAAAATATTGGCAAGATTTTTGTTTGCAATCTGTTTGGTTTTATTTAAACTTAAAGGCGAGCAAATATAAATTTCCATATTGTTGGCAACAAAATATTTTTTTACAAACTTTTTAATGTCTTTAGAGGTGATTTTTGTTATTGTTGCGGTTGAGCCACAAAATGTTTTTTCTTTAAACGAAGGCAAAGCGTAAAGATTATACAAATTTAATGTGTAAGCCGCGCCCTCATGCTTATCTTCGTATTCTGCAATTTCTTGATTGATAATTTTGCGTTCTTTATCCACTGCCTCTTGCGTGAATGTGCTTTCACAAATAAGGGTGGCAATTGTTGAAAAATAATCTTTAAGTTCGTTTGTAAAAATTGTTCCAGTAAAGGCAATTTCGCGCAAATTTGTGTAGGCATTTGTCGACACGAATGACTTGTATTTTTGCGAAACTTGAAATTTGTTCAAACTTTTTGTGCCGCTGAAAAACATATGCTCTACAAAATGGGCAAGGCCAGAAATAGTGTCGCACCTAGCACCGCAATTAAAAAGCACATCAACATAGGTTGCTTTGTTGATTTTGTTTTTTACATAATGGAGTTTACCGCCATTGTTCAGTTTTGCTTGAATATATTTCATACAAAATAGAATTTAACACAACTAAATTTTTTAGTCAATAATTTAAATGATTATTTACAAATTTAACAAAAGAAAACAAAAATTTTGTGCCGGCAAATTTTTAACTACTCAATATGTAATTATAATTATTATTATATTTATAACAATAGTAATAATCATATTAGGATAAAATCAATAAGCCACAATTAACAAAAAAGCAAAGATTTTTCACTTTGCTTTTAATTTTTAGTTAAATTTTTAACTTACCTCTACTCTGTTCTTAGTGCAAGCACTGGGTCCTTTTTCGAGGCAATGCGTGCAGGCACAAGGCCGGCTATGAAAGTTAAGAACATACTTATTAGAATTAAAATTAAGCATGGCAATGGGTTTAGAACGGCAAGCCCACCAACGCCAGTTAACGCTTTCAACACCAAACTTATTGGTATTGTTAACAACCCAGCCAACGCAACGCCAAACAAGCCAGCAAGCAAGCCAATAATGATTGTTTCCGCATTGAACACGCGAGAAACATCGCGTTTTGAGGCACCCACGCTCCTGAGCACGCCAATTTCTTTTGTTCGCTCGATAACTGAAGTGTAAGTTATAATTGCAATCATAATTGATGATACAAGCAACGAAATTGCTGCAAACGCCACTAACACATAAGAGATTATGTTAACCAACGATTTTAGCATGCTTGTTAAGAAAGATGTGCTATCTGCAATGCTAATTTTATACACTCCCTCTTTGTCGTTCCACGTGTCTATCATGCGCATAAAATCGTCCTTTCCCTCAAATGATTTAACATAGAAATACATGCCAGTTGGAATGTTACTTGCGCCATAAATTTGCAAATATAAATCTATTATATCGCTATCCGACATTTCAATTTTAAAATATTTGTTAAGTGCGTCAATCATTTCGCTTGGGCGAGCATAGTTGTATGAACTTTTGTCCACCCCTGCACTTGGCAGCAACGCGCTTAAACTGGATAGTTCGCTAATGTTTAAAACATATTTTTTATTGTTAGGAAATTGCAATTCTTCTGCGCCAGTTTTAAAACTGCCGGTTTGGTCAAGATATCTATCTTTTAAGGCCTTAACTAATTTTGAGTTTTGACAATTTTCGTGATAGAATTCTGCCAATTCTTGTGTATACATTAGCCCATCTGAATAAATGCTGCCACTAACATCATCTTTAAGCGTTAAAACGCCCGTTATTTTCAAGTCAATAAACAACTCATCTTTGTTTGGCAAACTGTCAAACTGTGAGTAATATGTTGAAAGCGATAATTGAAGTGCTTTTAACATTTCAACTGCTTGCTCTTTAGTTATTTCAGTTTCTACATCTGGCAAAGTTAAAGCAACTTCTTCAACAGCCGGTTCTTCTTCCTTTGCATTAATTATTGTAGATAAATATGCTATTTGAGTTAGAACTTCATTAAAATCCAAATTTTCATCGGCAAGCGGATTTAATTTGAAATACGCATCGTTAAAGAAAAGACGATAGGATTTTTTATTTATCAAATCGCTAAATTTTAACGATTCAAACTTGCCATCTTCTTTCTTTAAAGGAAGGTCTATTCCAAAACTTTGCAAGGTCATGCTATCTATTGAGCCCGAATTTAGAACCAGCGCAATTTCATTTTTCGCTTTTGGATATTCCCCCACAACGTTATACATTGAACGCACATACTCTTCATTATTCAAACCTTGGAAAAATATTGAACTTGTGGAGCCACTAAATGCACTAAAAGTTATTGAATCAACAATAGGGAAATATCCGCTAGAAGTTTGGGTTAAAAACCTCATTTCGCTGGCATAACTAATTTGCCTATCGTTTAACAAACTATTCTTGTTCTCTTGTTTATAATAATCGTTAACATAATTTACAAAATCCGGGCTAATAACGTTATATTTGCCATAATTTTTTAATGATTCCAACAAATCATATACACCCACTTCTTCTTGGTTGGTTGAAGATTTGTCGTCACTCATCAGTGCGTTTGTTGCCGTGCCCAAATCCACCGAAAGTGATGCAACTGCTATTGGATAACTAGATAAACTTTGGCTTTGCATGGTGTCTATGTAGCCATTCATGCCCGCGCTAACTGCTAAAATAAGCGCAATGCCTAAAATGCCAATTGAGCCGGCGAAGGCCACCATAATTGTTCTGCCCTTTTTGGTTAGCAGATTTTTTAAACTTAAAAACATTGCTGTAAAAATGGACATCGATTTCTTTTTCTTTGTCTTTTTAAAGCCCTGTTTTTCCTGTTTCTGTTCTGTTTTTTCTAATTTTGCTTTATGTTTTTCAATTTCTTTGTCACTTTGCGCTTTTGAGTATGGTTTACTATCTTCAATAACCTCGCCATCAAGCAAGCGTATAATTCTGTTTGAATATTGCTCGGCTAAATCTGGATTATGTGTAACCATAATAACCAATCTATCCGCGCTGACCTCTTTTAATAAGTCCATAATCTGCACGCTAGTTTTGCTATCTAGCGCGCCGGTTGGCTCGTCTGCCAAAATAATTTCTGGGTCGTTAACAAGTGCGCGCGCAATTGCCACGCGTTGCATCTGCCCGCCCGAGAGTTGATTGGGTTTAGATTTTAATTTATCGCCCAAACCAACCTTTTCAAGAACTTCAACCGCGCGTTTGCGCCTTTCTGCCCTTTTAATGCCACTAAGTGTTAGCGCAAGCTCAACATTTTCTAACACTGTTTGATGCGGAATTAAATTGTAACTTTGAAAAACGAAACCAACCCTATGGTTGCGATAATTATCCCAATCTTTATCCTTATAGTCCTTAGTGGAAACACCATCAATGATAAGGTCGCCAGACGTGTATTTATCCAGCCCACCGATAATATTTAACAAAGTGGTTTTTCCACAACCAGATGGCCCTAAAATTGAAACAAACTCATTGCGCCTAAAACAAACACTAACCCCTTTAAGCGCGGTTACAGTTTGGTCTTTAAGTTGATAATTTTTAACTATATTTGAAAGTTCTAGCATATTTTTCCCCTTTTCTGTTTATTTTATATCCTTCGCTTTGTTAAAGATGAAAATGTGTTTGTTGAGCAAAGCGAAACAACTTAATTGCAAACTTCGTTTAGCCCATCAATAAGTTTTTTTAACGTTTTATGTAAATTGTTTTTTTCTCGCTCGCTGAATTGAGATAGCGCGCTCTCCATTAAATTATCTATTCTATTTTTAAAATCTTGCGCCATTTTTTTGCCAAGACGAGACAATTTAATTGCAAATTTTCTATCCGCTTCGCCAACCTTTTCTGCATATCCTTTTTCAAGCAAATCTTTAATAACTCGCGAAGTGTTTGCTTTATCCACCCCAATGTTTTCTGTTAATTCGCCCATAGTAAGTTCGCCACTTTTAAACAATTCTAACACATACAGTGCATGGAAATGTGTAAGGCCAAACTTTTTTAAAACCTCATCCATTTTTTTGCGCATTTTTTTAACAACGTCAACCAAGGCCTTGCTAAACTCTAAATTTAGGTAATCAATTTCACTCATACAAATCCTTTAAAATAAATTAAAAAAATTTATCGCAAAGCATTTTATCACTATTATGTTGAGTTGTCAACTAAATTTAATCATATTTTAATAAAATTATATTTTAAATTAAAACCTTTAAAAAAATTTTTAAAAAATTTTAAAAAATATGTCTAAAACGCGTGCAAAATTATTTTTTTTATGCTAAAATATAGTTAATTCTTGGCTTGGGGAAGCCAAAATTAGCATTTAGGTGGAGGTGTTTGTGAAAATATTATCAACAGACAATTCGGCAGTTGACCATGTTAAAGACGAAATTATTGCAAGTGTAGGCAAATCCATTCAAATTAAAGAATACAACAGGCAACGCAGGTTGCTTCACACTTATGTTGGCGAAATTAAAAGTTGCTACGATAGTTTGTTTTTGGTTGAGTGCCATGTTAATGAAAACAGGCTAAATCGTTCGTTCACTTATGTTGATGTTTCAATTGGTGGATTTGAATTTCAAATTTTATAGGCATTTTAGCGAGGCAACTCGCTTTTTTCTTTCAAAAAGTTTATGCCCTATTTAAATTACATAATAACTTTAATAAGGCATAAAATAAATTAAATTGCTTGACATTCATTCTTTTATTTTTTAAAATTTAATTAGAAATTATTTGGAGGTTTTATGGGTTTATTTAATAAGCAGAAAAATCAAGCCGACGGGCAACAAAAAAAGGGCTTTAATGTTTATAGCTTTATCAACAGTTTGGCTATTGTCATTTTGTTTGTTGCGGTTGGTTTAATTGTTTTAGGGTTTAGGGGTGTTATTCCTTTCAGTCGAGGTTTCTTTCTAATTCTATTAACTTTGTTTATTGTAAGCGGTGCGGCATTGCTTGCCCTGCCTTGGGTTAGGCGATTGCAATTTAAAGAGCACCTTATCCCTTCTTGGATATTTTTAGGCTTGCTCATTTTGTGTGCTTTGCTTTGGCTGATTTGCGGATTTTTGCTTATTAACAATTTTGATAAGCTTTCGTCAGACGCGAGTGAAGTTATTTACATTTTAAATTTCTTAAAGTTCAATTTGATTTTCACTATGAACTACTCTATTGCCTCGCTTATTGCAACAAATTTGATAAAATATGGCAAGAGGATGATTCCGTTCCAAATTATTTTATATGCAAGTAATTTGCTGGTGGACCTTTACTTCACTATGTTGTTCTGCTGCATTCACTTTAATAAGGATAGTTTCATTTCGTTCAGCATGGGCGGGCTGAGATGGCTTATTAGCCCAATTGTAACAACTGTAATTTTAATTGCATTTATCTACATGATTCTTGCAAACGCCATTGCTAGGAGAATTGAAAGGCGCAGGGTTAGCTACGCTAATGGTAGCGATGAAATGCCAGACGAAGTGTTTGGAGGCAAAACCGAGCAAAAACCTGCCAGTGCGCAAGAAAAACTTGCCGAACTCAAAGCGATGTACGACCAAAATTTAATTACGCAAGAAGAATATGACCGAAAGAAAAATGATATTTTAAATAATATGTAATAAAAAGCCACCAGACAACTGGTGGTTTTTTTATTAGTTATTTTAAAAATAGTTTTATTAAAAATTGTTTGAATTTATTGGTTGGCTGATAGCGCAAAGGCAAATCAAGTTTATTAGATTTTTTAACAATGCTTTTGTAGTGAGTAAAAGTGTCAAACCCTGCCCTGCCGTGATATGAACCTATTCCACTTTGTTTTAAGCCACCAAAAGCTAAATTTGGGTTGGCAATGTGCATAATGGTATCGTTAACGCAACCGCCACCAAACGCGCATTTTGTTAGCACTTTATTTTGATTTTGTTTGTTATTGGAAAACATATAAAGCGCAAGTGGTTTGTTATGCGCATTGATTGTTTTAATTGCTTCGTCCAAACTTTCAAATGTTACAACAGGCAAAATTGGGCCAAAAATTTCGTTTTGCATACAAGCATCTTCAAAAGTTGCGCTTACAATTGTTGGCTCTATCTTAAGGGTTTTTTCGTTTACCCTACCGCCAAAAAGAAGTTTATCTTTTTCAATTAGCCCACGCATAACATCAAACTGCTTTTGGTTTATCATTTTTGGATAATTTGGGTTATTTAGCACATCGGTTGAATATTGCAAAATTATTTGCCTTATTAGTTCTTTAACCAACCTTTCTTTTACACTTGTGTGGCAATAAATATAGTCAGGCGCAACGCAAGTTTGGCCGGCATTTAAAAGTTTGCCAAATATTATGCGTTTTGCAACTAGCGGAATGTCTGCTGTTTCGTCCACCACGCACGGACTTTTGCCGCCCATTTCAAGAGTAACTGGCGTGAAATGTTCGGCCGCTTGTTTCATAATAATTTCGCCAACGCGGGTTGAACCGGTGTAAAATATGTAATCCACGCCCTTTTCTATAACATAATTGCACTCTTCCACTCCGCCCATAATGGTTGAAACATGTCCGGGGTTAAAAGTGCGTTCAATAAGCTTTGTTAAAACGCGACTTACATTTTTTGAGCTGCTAGAAGGTTTTAAAATAACCGAGTTGCCGGCAGCAATTGCGTCAACAATTGGTTCCATAGATAGCATAAATGGATAGTTCCATGGGCTAATTACAAGCACCAAGCCATACGGAGAAGCCATTGTGTAACTTTTTGCTGGAAAATTGTTTAGCGGCGTGTGCGCGCGCTTACGCTTAGCATATTTTTTTGTGTGTTTTATCATGTGGCTGATTTCGGCAAGTGTCATGCCTATTTCCGTCATATAACTTTCGGCTGGGCTTTTGTTAAGGTCGGTTTTAAGAGAAGCGCAAATTTCGTCTTCCATAAGCAAAATGTTTTTATACAAAAGTTTTAGCGCGTTTATGCGGTTTTTTACATTTTGCATTGGGTTATCCTCTAAAAACACGCGCATGCGGTAAAGTTTGTAATCTATTTTAGTCGTGTCCATTTTTTACCTCGTAATAAATTTGTTCTAACTCACTGGCCGTGTATAAAACAGGCACTGGATATAGCGGGTTGGCCTCTTTTTCCGCCGTTTTGGCAAGAGTTGAAATGTCCGCCTCGTTAATTTGTTCAATGCTTGTGCCTATGTTCATATTTTTGTTCATTTGTTCAATTTTATCTATAAACAATTTTGCGCCAAGCTCATGCGAAGTAGATTTATCAAACAAATTGCAATAAACGCCCATCTCCCACAATTTTTTGTAAACAGCTTTGCCATATTTTTTTAGCACATAAGGCAAAATTATTGCGTTGGCAAGCCCGTGCGCAACGTTATATTTTCCGCCAAGCGAGTGCGCAACAGCATGCACATAGCCCACATAAGATTTTGTAAACGCTACGCCCGCTAAAAATGCTGCAACCAACATTTTTTTGCGAGCAACCAAGTTTTTGCCATCTAAATAGGCGGTTTCAAGATTTTCAAAAATGAGTTTAGCTGCCTTCAAAGCACAATCGCGCGTTTCTTTGGTTGTGCTGCGGCCGATATATGCTTCAACTGCATGAGTTAGCGCATCCATGCCCGTTGTGGCGGTTACAAAAGGTGGTAAACCAACCGTTAAATTTTCGTCTAAAAGCGCGTAAGACGGGATAAGTGGAAAATCGTTAATGGCATATTTGTGGCGCGTTTCTGCATCGGTTATAACTGCGGCAAGCGTGGTTTCGCTGCCCGTGCCAGCAGTGGTTGGAATTGCAATTAAAAGCGGAATTTTTTTGTTAACTTTTAAAATGCCTTTCATTTTATTTAAACTTTTTTTAGGGCGAGCCACACGTGCGCCAACCGCTTTGGCGCAATCCATTGCCGAGCCGCCACCAAGCGCAATTATGCTATCGCACGAGTTGTTATAAAATACGGCGAGCGCATCGGCAACATTGTCTGTTGTTGGGTTGGCAACCGTGCCATCGTAAACAAAAACATTAAGGCCAGCTTCTGCCATCTTTTGTTCTAGCGGCTTAGTTAAACCCAAATTCCTTATGCCCTTATCTGTTACCAGCAAACTATTGTGTTTGTTTTTTGCTTTTAAAACTGAGATTAATTCGTCATAACCTTTTAAAATTTTTGGCTGGCGGTAAGGCAAAAGCGGAATTGCAATTTTAAAAATAGTTTGATAAGTTCTGCAATATAATTTTTTTAATAAATTCATGTTTTTTTATTTATTCTCCTTTTAACCAAGTTGTTTCCCCTATGCCTAAATTATAGCAAAAAGCAAAAAATTTTTCAAGAAAAAGCGAATAAATAATCAATTTATCCGCTAATTCGATATAAAATTTTACAAAATTTAAAAATTTGTTTATTTTTTTAATTTATGCAAATTAATTTAAAATAAAAATTTATTTAAATCCATTGCCATTAAAGCATTTTTGCCCGTTTTAAGTTCGTTTAACAGCGAATTTAAAGTGTTGCGAGCTAGCAAATAATCCTGTTGCGTTATGTCACCTTTTTGTAGGGCGTTGTCCAAATCTGTTTCATCCAAAACGGAAATTCCGCGCTTTTCAATGATGATATCTAAATACAAATCTTCATAATATGGCACATTAATATCTTTGTCCACGCCATTTTGCTTTGTTATGTCGAAATATCTTTGCACAACCTGTTTGTTATCGTCAAGAAAAACGCGCATGGCATAATTTAAATTTTTAGGAAGCACTTCTACAATTTGATAGTTGTTATCAATCAATTTAAGCCCAGAAGAGGTTACAAAAGGCAAATTAGTTTTAACAATTTGTTTAACGCAAACAATGCAATTTTCCAACTGAAAAATTTTTAGGTTGAATGTTTCAACATCGCGAACATAAGTTTTCGTTAACAATTTCTTTTTCATATTCCTCCTATAACTTTTTGTTTACAGCATCCAAAAGTTGTTTTTCAAATTCGGCATAAGGCATGGTTACTGTGTCTTTGCTGCCGCGCGTGCGCACTGCAACGCTGCCATCTAAAGTTTCTTTATCGCCCAAAACCAAAATATAAGGTGCCTTTTCTAGCACTGCCGAGCGAATTTTTTTGCCCACACTTTCATTTGAAACATCCGTGCTAACACGAATTTTGTTTAAATGCAATTGTGCCTCAATTTTGCGCGCGTAGTCAATATTTTTTTCGCTAACCGTTAAAATTTTAACTTGCAATGGGCTTAGCCACAATGGGAAGTTGCCTTTTGTTTCTTCAATTAAGAAGGCAACAAATCTATCTAGCGAGCCAAACACTGCGCGGTGAATTACAACAGGGCGAACACGATTATCATGCTCGTCAATATATTCTAGTTCAAACTTTTCTGGCAATTGATAATCCAACTGAACGGTTGAAAGCGTTATTTCATGCCCAAGTGCCGATTTAACTTGCACGTCAATTTTAGGGCCATAGAAGGCCGCCTCGCCTTCTGCCTCGTAATAATTTGCGCCGCTAGATTTTAAAATTTCGCGCAGTGCAGTTTCGCTCTTTTCCCAAAGTTCATCATTACCAAAATATTTTTCTGTGTTGGCTCTATCTCGCAAAGATAAGCGGAAAGTGTAATTTTTAAAACCAAAATCTTTATAAACATCTAAAATAAGCGAAATAACGCCCTGAATTTCGTCTTTAATTTGGTCTGGACGGCAGAAAATGTGCGAGTCATTTTGAGTGAATGCGCGTGTGCGTTCAAGCCCAACAAGTGTGCCACTGCCTTCAAACCTAAAATCATTGGCAATTTCGGCAATACGAACTGGCAAATCTTTATATGAATGCATAAAGTTTTTGTAAATCATCATATGGTGTGGGCAGTTCATTGGGCGCAAAACATAAGTTTCGCTTTCGCGCTCCATTGCTGGGAACATGTCGTCCTTATAATGCTCCCAATGGCCGGAAGTTTTGTATAGGTTTATAGAACCTAGCGAAGGCGTCATAACATGCTGATAGCCAAGTGCCAACTCCTTGTCCATAATATAATCGCTAAGCGCGCGGCGCAACAAAAACCCGTTTGGCAGCCAAATAGGAAGCCCTTTGCCGATAAGGTCGCTAGTCATAAAAATGCCAAGGTCTTTGCCCAACTTTCGGTGGTCGCGCTCTTTTGCCTCTTCCTCTAAGCGCAAACACTCTTTTAAATCGTCCTTATTCAAAAAGCCATAAACATAAACGCGCGTTAACATTTTGTTCTTTTCGCTGCCACGCCAATATGCCCCATTAACGCGATTTATTTTAAAGCTAAAACCGCGCAAAAATTTGGTGTTTTCCACATGCGGGCCGCGGCATAAATCGTAAAAATCCTCACCCGTATAATACACTGTGATTTTTTCACCGGCAGGCAAATCGTTAATAAGTTCGGTTTTATATGGCTCGTTTTTAAAAAGTTTTAATGCCTCAGTTTTTGTAACCTCTTTGCGCACAAAATCTTCATTTTTATTGATAATTTCGCGCATTTTATCTTCAATTTTTGAAAAATCGTC
Organism: uncultured Clostridia bacterium; assembly: GCA_947628205.1. GTDB lineage: Bacteria > Bacillota > Clostridia > Christensenellales > UBA1242 > Onthoplasma. The sequence continues at coordinate 8,238 of CANQYX010000012.1, read as the reverse complement.
TTGATTAATGCTGAGATTATCAAAATCGTAATAAAAACCATTGTCAATGGCTGGACCAATGGCAAGTTTAACCTCTGGATATAACTCTTTAATTGCCTTAGCAAGCACATGGCTCATGCTGTGGCGATACATTGTTTGTTTTTCGTTTTCTTCCATAATTTTCTCCGTTTATTAGTTTAACACAACGGAGCCAATATGTCAATTAGTTTTTCATTATAATTTTTAGGCGATTTGAATAAACATTGCTTAAAAAGCTTACTGCCTCGCTGTTTTGTTGGTCGGCAACATAAATATCTATATAACTTGGGCAAGAATTTAGCACGTTGGTTATAAGTTCAAGTGCGTCGTGGCACTCGGCAATCTTTTTTATGCGCGCATTTTTGTTTTTCATGTTATAAACCGAAAAATTGTCGCCATTGCACACCACTTTAACCTTATACACCACGCTGTCCATAGTGTTTATTAAAAAGCGTATAATATCTAAAAATGTGCCAGAATTAAAAAGAGTTATATTGTCGCTAGAGAGTTCGGCAAGATTATTCCAATGTTGTTTTAGTGGCGACAAGCGGAATTCCAAAAAACTATCTATAAAAAAGGTTTGGTTAAACAAAATTATTTTGTTAAGCGCGTTTTCGTCGGTGGATTTATCAAAAATTGAAAGCACTTTAATGTAAGCGTTAAATGCAAGTGTGTTGCAAAGCGGATTTTTAATTTTTTGCTTTAAATAGTCCACCTTATAAACGCTTTCAATATAATCTATGATTATGTCACGCAAAATTGCCTCGCACGGCTGGACATACGCGTCATCGCACGCAAAAAGAAGGTAAATAAAATTGTTGTCGCTATACCCCGTTATGATGTTTTTGCAAAAGTCAATTTTTGCCTTAATGTTGGTGTGCAAAAAATCTATTATGCTTTTATTTGCCACTGTGGTTGCCAAGGCAATCTCTCTCATAAATACCTCTATTGTATAATATGCACTAAAATATATTTTACTCTTAAAAATTTTGGCAAATTTTGAGAGAGAAAGTTTTGTTTTTGCTTTCACGAAAAATTATGGGTTTTGTAACACAAAATTTAAATTCTCATAAACTGAAATGAGGACAATTATGTATTATTTCTTTTATCGAACAGGTTGTTATGATTGTGTTAGAATTTCCAATTTAAGCAGCGAAATGTTGCGTGCGCGCACCTGGTGCAGATTTGTGCCGGCAAACTGCCGCTGCCACACTTTTTATGACCCAAATTGCAATAACGATAATCAATTTTATTTTAACAATGATTTTATAAATTTTAACAATTTTGAAAACTCGCCGTTTAATTTATAAAAAAATTAGGCAAACGCCTAATTTTTTATGCATTTTAAAATGTAATAACCCTTATCTCGTTCTAAAATTTCACAATTGCCAAAAATTAAGGTTAAATAGGTTTTTAAACTTTCCATGCCGTGGTCTTTGCGGATAACGAGGATTAGTTTTCCGCCCTGCTTTAAATGCTTTAATGCGCCATCCATAAGTTTAAAAAGCAGTGTTTTGCCAGTTTTTATTGGTGGGTTGGACACAATAAAATCGAACTTGTCTTTAATTTCGTTAAACCCATCGCTATAAATTGCGGTGGAATTTACATTATTTTTAATTAAATTTTCGTTTGCCAAACTGACTGCGGTTTTGTTTACATCGCTCATAAGCATTTTAACGCCAAAAGTTTTAATTAATGCAATGCCAATAACTCCCAGCCCACAGCCCAAATCCAGCCCATAGCCCGACAAAGTTTCGTGCTTAATTATAGCATTTAAAAGTGCGCGAGTTCCATTGTCTATTTTGTTTTTAGAAAAAATGCTATCGCAACTGCGAAAGCATAATTCCAGCCCTAAAACGCTATCTTTAAATTCAAAATAGTCAGCAGCTTTGTGCTGTTTATCTATAAAATAGTGTTGCATTATCCCCTATACATAGTTGCGTTAACAGGCAAAGCAATAACAATCATGCCGGCCAAAACTAAACAAATGCCAACAAAACGCAAAGTGTTAAAAAGTTTATCGTTTCTATTAATTTCGTCTTGCTTTCTAACAGCCATGGTAATTCTTTTTGCGCTTAAAATTAGCGCAACGCCGAACATTGCCAAAATTGCACCAAAAATAACGGTGTAGCGAAGTAAAAACTCCAATGGATTTTCAAAGGTTAATAAAGTGGTCATATTCAATCTCCTTATGGTTATAATAGCACATAAAAATAAATTTGTCAATACCTATTTTTATTTTTTACGCGTAAATTTTGAAAATAGTGCTGTTTGGTGCAAAATAAAGTAAAGTTTATACAAAACGGACACTACCATTGTCATAAGCAAGGCAAACAAACCAATGTTAGTTATAACATTATAATATTTTAAAATTGCCAATGCGCCCAACAAGAAACATTCAAACAACATATAGCAAAAATCCACTGCTTCGATAAATTCAGGCAATTTTCGATTGAAAAGCGCAGGCAAAAGCAAATTCATAAGCGCAACAAACACTAAAACGACAATGCCAAGCGGTTTTGCAATAAGCCCCAAAACCATAAAATAAATGATTAACGAGCCAAAAACCAGCACGCTGCCGATGCTGTCTATGACAACATGACGTTTGTCGTTTTTATCCTTAAAGAGTTCTAGCCAAATTTTAGTTAGCAAAATGCCCGCAATGAACAAGCCAAGCGCCCATTTTGGCAAAAATTTGTTTGCAAAAATAACCATTGGAATAAGCGCAATTTCAATTGCAAAAAGGATTTTAAAAAAAGTATCGTTTTTTCTCATTACCATCTCCGAAAAGAATTTACTTGTTTATTTTAGCAAATTTTTAAATAAATTTCAACTAAATTAAATAACTTTTAACTAAAATTTTATTCTCACATAAAATGACAATATGGAAGGATTAAACCACTATAAAACTTCCTAAAAAGGAGAATGAATGAAAAAACTTTCAATTTTACTCGTTATTCTTATGAGTTTTTTCGCTGTTGGCTTTGCTGGTTGTGGCAAAAAAGATGAAAACACAATTAGAATAAGCGAAGTTACTCATTCAATTTTTTATGCCCCACTATATGTGGCAATAAACAATGGTTATTTTGCCGATGAGGGCTTAAAAATTGAACTTACAAATGCTGGTGGAAGCGATGCAGTTTTAACATCTTTAACGTCCAATTCTGCCGAAATTGGTTTGTTAGGGCCAGAATCGACCATCTATGCAAAAAATAATGGCGCAACAAAAGACGAAATGCCTATTATTTTTGCTCAACTAACCGCGTGTGATGGCTCGTTTTTAATGGGCAGGAACAATGAAGAAAATGAAAATTTTAGTTGGCAAAACCTTAAAGGCAAACATGTTATTGCTGGCCGCCGTGGCGGAATGCCTGCCATGACTTTGCAATATATCCTAGAAAAGAATTACAACCTTGTTTTAGGAGATGAATTTGGCGAAGGAATAGATGTTAAATTCGATTTCTCTATTCCGTTTGATTCGGTTGCCCCAACCTTCCTTTCCGGCACGGGCGATTATTGCACAATGTTTGACCCGTCTGCAAGTGAAAACGACGTTAATGGCAATGCAAAAAACGTGGCAGCACTTGGAGATGAAGTTAAAGATGTGCCTTACACCTGCTTTATGGCAAACCAAAAATATATTAACAAGCACGCCGACAAAATAGAAAAATTTATGCGCGCGCTTAAAAAGGGATATGATTATTTAACAGATGAAACGCGGTCGGATGCTGAAATTGTGGCATGTTTACACCCATCATTTACAACAACTAGCGATGAATTAATTGTAAAATCGGTTAAAAATTATATTAGAATTGGTGCCTATGCAAGCAGTTTTGTTTTAAAGGAAAGCTCTTGGAATATGCTTCAAACAATAATGGAAAATGCGGGGGAACTTAAAGCCAAAGTTTCTTACACCGAAGTTGTGAACACAACTTTTGCAAATAAAGTTAATTAATGTTTGTTCAAGTTAAGAATTTAAACTTAATTTATCAAAGCCAAACTGACGAAACACAAGCGCTAAACGACATTTCGTTTGACATTGAAAAACAAGATTTTGTGGCGATTGTTGGCCCTTCTGGGTGCGGAAAAACAACCATTTTATCGCTAATTTCTGGCCTAATAAAACCAACCAGCGGAACTGTTTTGGTTGATGGCAAAATGCCCAAGCCGAAAGACAATTTATGCGGATATATGTTTCAGCGCGACAATTTGCTGCCATGGAAAACCATAGAAAAAAACATATATTTTGGGTTAGAAATTAAAAAGCAAGCCAGCAACGAGCGAAAAAATTACGCAATTTCTCTTGCAGATAAATATGGTTTAAAAGAATTTTTAAAAAAATATCCAAGCGAATTAAGCGGAGGTATGCGCCAGCGTGTTGCCCTTATAAGAACGCTTGCGCTAAAGCCCGAATTGCTGTTGCTAGACGAACCATTTAGTGCGTTAGATTATCAAACTCGCCTTAATTTGTGCAACGACATTTTCAGCATTATCAAGCGCGAAAAAAAGACAGCAATTTTGGTTACGCACGACATTCAAGAGGCAATAAGCATGGCGGACAAAATTATAGTTTTATCTGCCCGACCAGCCAAAATTAAAGCAATTCATTTGCCTAATTTTGAGGCGAATTTAACGCCTTTTGAGCGCAGAAACACAACAAAAGCCAAGCGTTTGTTTGAAAAAATTTGGCAGGAAATTCAAGATGAAAACAAAAAAATTTAGCAAGGCACATTATGACTATTTAAAACTACACCGCACAAAAAAGATATTAACACTTTTAACGCAAATTGCAATTCTTGTTGCCTTCTTTCTGGGCTGGGAATTGCTTTCGAGATTTGGGGTTATAAGTTCCTTCTTCTTTTCTAGCCCAACGCGTGTGGCAAAGTTGATTGGCGAAATGTTAAGGTCGGGCGAACTAATTTATCATTCTCGCGTAACTCTTAACGAAACGCTAATTGGCTTTGCTGTGGCAACGGGTGTTGGCTTTTTGGTGGCGTTCGTGTTGTGGTATAGCAACTTTTTAAGGCAGGTTAGCGAACCTTTCTTGGTTGTGTTGAATTCGCTACCAAAAGTTGCCCTTGGCCCCATAATAATTATATGGTTTGGCGCGGGCGACAAAGCTATTATATTTATGTGCATTTTGATTGTCGTTATTGTTACAATTTTAAACATCCTAAATTCGTTTACCAACTGCGACAATCAGCTTATTGCGCTGGGCAAATCGCTTGGCGCAAGCAAAATGCAAATATTTTTCAAAATTGTTTTGCCAAGTTCACTTAAAGACATCATTTCCACCCTAAAAGTTAATGTTGGCCTAAGTTGGATTGGCTCAATTATGGGCGAACTGCTGGTTAGTAAAGCCGGCCTTGGCTATCTTTTAACCTATGGCAAACAAGTTGCCAATATGCACCTTGTTATGACAGCAACCGTTGTTTTATGTTTGCTTGCAAGCTTAATGTACTTTGCAGTTGCCCTATTTGAAAAATTAATGCAGAAAAAATTAAAATAACCTTGCAAATATATAATAATCAAGCAATTTTACGCTTAAAAAAGGCACTTATGTGCCTTTTTTTATTTAACAATTTAATTTTTGGTGTAAACATTATACATTTTTCCGCCAATATCTTCTTGTTGCTCTTCTTTTGTGAATGATGCACTTAAATATATATTTTCGCCCGTGTCTACAGAATCCAAAACTTTTATTTTTCCGCCTGTCATTACAATTTCATTCAAAGAAAAACTAATGTCAGAAAGCTCTTCATATATTTTTGAACTATTTATTATTAACTCTTCATATCCACCCTCCAAAGCACTATATCCAATATAAACTACACTTTCTGGAATCTCCATTTTGCTTACATCTAAGTATTCTAACGCACCTCCTTCACTACCACAGCGACCATAAATGCATCTGCAACGAGGATTTATTGCAAATTCCTCATCCCCGTGCGCAACGCCCATCAGAATAACATAATTATTTTCGCTTCCGCCCAAATAATTGCAACATCCATCAGAATAATAAACTAAATTCGTGCAGTCCCAGAAAGCTCCACTTCCAACATAAATTATACTATCAGGAATATCTATATTGCGCAAATTGCTACAACCATCAAACGCATAGGCTCCTATGCTAATCACTCCATTAGGAATTGTTATGTTAGTTAATTGTCCGCACCCGCCGAAACCTGAACAAATAAATTTACATTGTGGATTAATTGTATAAGTTTCTTGTTCTTTATCTGTAACACCCATTAATACAAGATAATTATTTTCTGAATTGCCTAAATAATTGCACTTTTCACTTGTGTAATATGCTAAACTATCACAACCTTCAAATGCACCGTCACCAATATATGTTACACTGTTTGGAATTTCTAGATTTGTTAAACTATTACAACCATAAAATGCTCTAGCTCCTATGCTTGTTACACTATTTGGAATTGTTACATTTGTTAAACTGCTACACCCATAAAATACCGAATTTTCTATTTTTTCCACACCTGAGTTTATTGTTACATTTGTTAAATTTTGGCAATTTACAAAAGCACCGCTCATACTTATAACATTATTTGGAATTTCTATATCTGTTAAAGAGTTGCAGTTGCTAAATGCTCCATGCATAATAAATTTACATTTAGAATTAATTGTATAAGTTGATTGCTCTGTGTCTGCCACACCCATTAAAAACAAATATTTATTGTCCGGGTTACCTAAATAATTGCAATACTCACTTACATTATACTTTAATTTATCACATCCTTCAAATGCACCATTGCCAATATATGATACACTATTCGGAAGAATTAATGTTTCCAAATTAGAAACAAGACGTTCGTGTATACCTTGTTCATATGCATAGTCATATTCATAATAGCTTATAGCAAAAGCAGAATCCGGAATTTCGGTTATACCTTCTGAAAAAGTTATACTTGTTACATTTGTAAGATCTGTAAATGCTCCTGAAAAATCATAATAATCACAAAATGGTCCCGGATCTAAATTAGTGTAACAACTAGCTTTCTCAATTTTAACAGGTTTGCCTTGGTATTTAGATGGAACAATTATTTCGCCAACAGCATCTTCTCTGGCACTAACCGCCATGATGTTACCTAACTTTGTAAATTCCAGTTTTTCGTATGTTGCCATATCATAGCCCAAACTCCAGTTGAAGTTGCCTTCAAAGTGAGAATCAGTTCCGGGGTCGTCTATTTCGGATTTTATGTATACATATTTTGTGCCTATGTAATCTTCTTCTGCCTTTTTAGGAACGCTAGCCGAAACGGTAAAGTTTTTTGGATTATCTACTGGGTTGGATATTTCGCTATAATTTGTTATTTGTTCCTCACTATCTGCCGTGGTTATCTTTATATTCTCAGCAGTTCCGTCAAAGCTCATGGTTGCCATATATGCGGTGTCTATTGGGTTACCTAAACCATTGTGGAAAACGTATTCAAAAACAACCCAGCTTTTATCTTCCACACCATCATCTGGATACTCCAATACAATATTTTCCTGTGGGCTTAACGATTTACCCTCCATTGTTGTATCTTTAGCGTGGAAAATTAGTTCGGTGCCACCATCGTCGCCCGTAGTCATGTCCGTGCCCTGTTTGTCATCTGGGCCAACGTAATATTTGGCAGTTACACTGCCTTCTATTTGGTCCGCCCTATACCTAACACTTATGTTAGTGGATAGTTGTTGAGTTTTTACTGCAAACACCGCAACAATGGTTACTACTGCAATTACTGCAACCAACACCATTGCGGTTAAACTCAATGCAAATTTCTTATTGCTACTCATATCTTTCTCCTTTTGTATATTGCCCTGAATGCATGTTTGTTATGCAACCGAGCAAATGTACTTACGTACATTATACTCGGTTGCCCCCCCCCCTGTCAACTAAAATGAGGGTGTTTTTACAAATTTTTTTAAAATATTTTATTTTCCTGCCACTTTTTTACGAATTTCTTCCATAAATCGCCCGTTTTAGGCCAATTTTGGCATGAAATACCGCGTCATCCTGAGCGAACGTAGTGAGTCGAAGGATCTAATTAGATTCTTCGCTAATGCCCCCACTGCGAACAAAGTTCTTGCGGGGACCCCGAATGCTCAGAATGACATTTTGTGGTTAGATTCTTCGCTTCGCTCAGAATGACATTAAAAGAGGTAGAGATTGCTAAAAGAGATACACTCCACGCGTGAAAATGAATTTTCACTTGG
>CANQYX010000011.1 GCA_947628205.1 uncultured Clostridia bacterium | reverse complement strand
GTCGCCCTTAATTTGGCTGCACATAAAGCGGTCGTCAAAAAACTGAAATTGTTGTTCGGTTTCCGCGCTCATCATTGCCAAATTTGGCTTAATAAATTTGCGCATAATGGCGTAAATGCCGCAAAAAAGCGGATAAAACAGCACGCCAAAACTCACGCAATAAATTGCATAAACAAAATCCTCTTTGTCCTCGCCCCAAATTAGGCCAACCACGCCCATAAGAATTAAAACCGCACTAAAAACCAAAATGATAAAAGACACCGTTTTAAACGAACGCTTGTTAATGCTTTGTTGCACACGCTCATCAAATTTCCCTTTAAATTCAACCATATTAACCGCTCCTTTTAAACACTATAAACTCAAACTTGGGTTTGGTGCAAGCGTTAGGTCGGCAAGGCCAATGCCTGCCAAGTATTGATAGTATGCCGCACTACCAATCATGGCAGCATTGTCCGTGCAATATGCCATGTCCGGCACAAAGCATTCAATTCCGTTTTGCGCTGCCCTTTCGCTCAACTCGGCGCGTAGCCGCTTGTTTGCGCTGACACCACCCGCAAGCACAATTTTGTTAATTTTAAAATCTTTGGCGGCCTTAACGGTTTTTTCAACAAGTTCATCCACCACCCAGCGCTGAAAACTTGCGCAAATGTCGTCAACCGGAATTTTTTCACCGCGCTGCTCCAATTTGTGGATATAGTTAATGACCGCCGTTTTTTTGCCAGAAAAACTAAAATTATACCCAAGCGTATCGTTAGGTTTTGCAAACACAATGTTGTCCTTTCCATTCAGCGCGCATTTATCCACTTTTGGCCCGCCCGGATAGCCCAGCCCAAGCACGCGCGCAACTTTATCGTAACACTCGCCCACCGCGTCATCAAGCGTGTTGCCAATAATTTCGTGATGGTTATAATCGGTCACCTTAATAATAGCAGTGTGTCCGCCGCTAACCAGCAAGCAAATAAAAGGTGGCTGTAAATTTTTAAAGGTCAAATAATTGCCGGCAATATGCCCATAAATGTGGTTGACCGCAATCAGCAGTTTTTGCGTTGCATAAGCAAGCCCTTTTGCATAGCTCACGCCCACCAAAAGCGAGCCAACCAAACCAGCGCCATATGTCACCGCAATTGCATCAATGTCTTTCAGTTCGCACTTCGCCTCGCTTAGCGCCAACGCCACAACATTGCTTATGGCGGTTATGTGGTTGCGGCTTGCCACCTCGGGCACCACTCCGCCAAACCGCGTGTGAATATCTATTTGGCTAGAAACGATGTTGGAAAAACACGTTCTGCCGTCCTCCACAACCGCACAACTGGTTTCATCACAACTGCTTTCAATAGCCAAAATTTTCATGCCTATATTATATAACAAAACAAAATAATTTGCAAATATATTTTTACTTTTCCCTGCCAACCAAATAATCTAAACTAACACCTAAATAATCTGCAAGAATAATTAATGTGTCCATTTTTGGCTCTACTTTTTTATTAAACCAATTATACAAATGTCCGTTTTTAATATTTGTTTCCCTCATTAATTTTTGTTGAGAAACACCCTTTTCTTTTAAAACTTTTCTAAGTTGCATATCAAAAGGTGGGCAATCTTTAAAATTTTTTTCATCATAATCATAATCAATTCTACCGAATAGATAATCCAACGAACAATTAAAATAGTTAGCAAAAACAACAGCATTTTTTAATCTTGGATAACCACCATTTTCCCACTCATAAAAAACATTCCTATATTTTAACCCCATAACTTTTGCTAATTCTTGGTCTGTTAAATTTTGATTATCAATAAATTCTTTTATGATTTTACTATGTTTTTCCATAAAATTAGCCTATCACACAAAATCGTACAAAACTTTTGTTGCACGATTTTATGTAACATCGCCAAAATTAATTGACATGCACGAAAAAATGTGATATTATAATTGCATGGAAACTATGATTTGGTATGCAATTGAAAAAACTTTGCCGCCTTTAAGCGAAGAAATGAACGAATATGAAAAAGAATTGCTTGAAAAATTGGAAAATGAACTTTTGTCTGTTTTAGACCCAAAACAGCAAGATATGTTTGAAAATTTTAAAAGTGAATATGACCATGTTGTTGAAGAATTAATTTATAGGCGTTCGGGGTTTGTTTTTTCTTATGGGCTAAAATGCGGAATTGAAATGCAAGATTGTTTTGATGAAATTGACAAAAAATTATAACTAAAATTTTGTTAGTTAAAAAATATGTTTGTAAAAATATTTTAAATATTGTAAAATTCTATCATGAAATTTACACTAAAAAACAAAATAGATGAAAACGAATTGCGCCAAGTTTTGAGTTTGGATAGGCAAACTTATGTTGCAGATAGGTGTGTGAGTTTTAGGGTTTGCAACGCGTGGCTTAAAAAGAACCCAGAAATAGTTTGTGCCTTAAAACTAAACGAACAAGTTGTTGGGTTTTTTAGCTTTTTGCCGCTGACGGAAAGGGCGTATGCAAAAATTTTATCGGGTGAAATGAACGAGTGCGATTTGCGCGCTGCCGACATTTTGCCTTACACAAAAAACAGCGAAATTAGTTGCCTGTTTTGCGACATTGTCATTCAAAAAGAATTTAGGGATGCGGAAGCAATTATTCACCTAACAAATCAATATGAAAAACTGAAAAACTCGCTTGCCAAACGCAACATAAAAATTAAAAGGATTGTTGCCTTGTGCGTTTCAAAAGATGGAATAAAACTTGCCAACCGCTTTGGTTTAAAATTTATTAAAAAGAATAAAACTGATTCAATTTATGAAATAAAATATTAAAAAATCTCACTTAAGGTGAGATTTTTTTGTTATTGTTTATCCCCAAAAATGGCGTTATATTCGTCCATAGTGATAAGCACTTGGCGCGGTTTAGAGCCATCTGGCGGGCCGATAAACCCGGCTTGAAACATTTGGTCCATAATGCGGCCGGCGCGGTTAAAGCCAACCGAATAGCGCCTAGAAATCATGCTGCCGCTGGCCTGTTTTGCCTCAATAAACATATATAGCGCGTCTTTAAGCACAGGGTCAAACTCTTGCTGGTTGCCACCCGCGTTGCCTGCACCTCCGCCACCCTCGTTTTTGTATGGCGATTTAATGGCTTTGCTCGTGTCGTCATCATAAACTGGCTTGTTGTGCTGCTTAATAAATTCAACCACGCTTAAAATTTCCTCGTTGGATACATACGCGCCCTGCACACGGCGTGGCTCTGGCTTATCTTGTGGCTTAAACAGCATATCGCCCTTGCCCAAAAGTTTTTCTGCGCCGCCACCGTCAAGCACCGTTTTACTATCCATAAAGTTGGTAAGTGCAAACGCAACACGGCTTGGCAAATTGGCCTTAACCGTGCCCGTGATAACGTCAACCGATGGGCGCTGAGTGGCAAGCACAAGATGGATGCCTGCCGCGCGCGCTTTGGCGGCAAGTTTGGCAATGCGGTCCTCAATTTCGCGCTTGGCTTCTAGCATCAAATCCGCCAACTCGTCCACCACCACCACAATAAATGGCAACTTTTCTTCGCGCTTATATTTCACTGCATCGCACTTATTAAATTCGTTGATATTAACCACATGGTTTTTAGCAAACAGCGCGTATCTGCGCTCCATTTCTTTAATTGCCCAATCCAGCGCGTTAATGGTCATCTCCTTGCCCGTTATAACCTCTGGAATAAGCAGATGAGGCAACCCGTTATATTTTGCAAATTCCACCATTTTAGGGTCAACCAAAATAAGACGCAAATCTTGCGGGCCGGCCTTATAGCACATGGAAAGCAGCATAACGTTAAGGCAAACCGATTTACCGCTGCCGGTAGAACCTGCCACCAACAAGTGCGGCATTTTATCCAGATTACAGAAAATTATGTCGCCATTAATGTCCTTGCCCAGCACAAACGAAAGCGGATTGCCACGCACTTTGAAATCATTGCTGTCAATAAGTTCGCGCAAACTAACCGGCGTAATTTGGTCGTTTGGCACTTCAATGCCCACCGAATTTTTGCCCGGGATTGGTGCTTCAACACGGATTGCGCCGTTAGAGGCAAGCGTCATGGCAATATCGTCGCTCATCTGCACAATTTTGTTAACCGAAATGCCGCGCGGCATGGTCAACTCGTAGCGCGTAACGGCCGGGCCAACTTGAACATTGTTGACTTTGGCTGGCACTTTAAAATCTTCCAACACTTGTTCAAGGCGGGCAATGTTTTCTTGCAACTTGTCCTCACTAACCTTATAAGTGTTTTCCATATAATTGAGCAAATTAACAGGTGGTGCAACATAAGGCGGAATTTCTTGTTTTGGCTTGATGTCGTCCAGCTTAACTTGTTGCACTTCGCCAATAGGTTTTGCCTGATTTGGCAGGTGGAATTTGGAGATATCCACGCTTGGCAAAACAACTTCGCTTTCAACGGTGGAGCCAAGGCCGCTGTTGTCCTCAACTGGCGCATACTCATCAACATATTCGCCCTCATTTAAATCTGGCGTTACTTCGTCAAAACCGGTTTGCCCATCTTCCGCATTTTCGTTAAGGTCGGTTAATTCGTCCGTCTCAAAATCGTCCGCCTCGTTTTGTTCGGCAATAAGCTGCTGGTCAATTTCGTTTTGCTCGTTTTCGTTTAGTTCGCTCATTGGCACAAACTCTTCATAGCCAGCGCCATCATCGAAAATGTCGGCATATTCGTCATCCACCTTTTCGATTTCTTGCTCATAAGTTTGTGGCTCAACTGTTTCTTGCTGCTCAACTTGGGCTTGAACAGGTTTAATTTCTTGCACTGCCGGGTTGTTTTGAGGGGCAGGAACAACATCCTCGGTTGCCCGTTTTGTTTGGCTTCTATCTATCTTTTTGCTGTTGTAAGTTTTGGAATAACTATCATAAAAAATGTCGTTAGGGTTTTCTGGCGGAATTATTGGCTCGATTGGCGTTAAAATATAATCTCGCTTGCTCATTGGCCGAGCTTGCGGGCTGCTGTTAATGTTATAGTTTGGCACGCTGCTAGAAATAATTTCGCTTTCCCCTTTTTCAAGCCCTAAACGCCTGCGAGCCTGTTGCTTTTCGTCTAGTTGCTTTTCCGCTGTTGCAACTTTGGTGTTTTCGGCGGATAGCGGTTTTTCAAAATCTTCAATATCGCTAAAATTAAACTTGCTTTTTTGCTTATGCCCAACCTGTTTATCCACAATTACATAATCTACAATAAGGCCAACAATTATTGCCAGCGCAATGGCAGAAAAAATATACGCGCCAACAATTGTAACAACCTTAACAACGGGGTAAGAAATTAAGCTAAACAACACCCCACCTGCCGTGGTTTTTGCGTGGTAGGTTTGCGCCAAAAAGCTTCCGTAACTAGCGTTCATGTTAAGCCTAGATGTTAAAATGAGGTGGAAAATAAACCATACAAGCAAAACGCTAACTATCAAATAAACCATATATCGCTTTTTCATGTTAAATTTATGCTTGGTTAAAATCATTGCCGAAAAGAAGATGCCCAGCAAACTTATTGGATACACAGCAAGCCCAAAACTGCCCAGCAAAAACCTTTTAATTATGTTTGGCGGCAAGCACACTAAAAAAATTAGCGAAAAAATTATTAAACAAACAAGCGGAACGTTAAGTTTAACCTTTTTGTTAGATTTTGGTTTTGCTTCTTTTACGGGTTTTTCTTTAACCGGTTTTTCTTTTTTTTCTTTTTCTGGCTTTTGGTTAAATGATGATTTATAAATTGCCATAAATCCCCCTACAATTAACAATGCGCATATAATTTTAGCCTAACACAATATTGTTTTACTAATTATACAAAAAAAATAAAAAATTTCAAACCTTTTTTTCAGGTTTGAAAAATTTTAAACATTTTAGCCAAAAAGCTTTAATTTTTGCCCAAAATTTCCTTATTCCGCATTTATGCAATTGCTAACTGTGGTGGGGTTAAAGCCATTGTTTATTGCATAAGCCAAAATGTCGGTTAACGCTTCCACCGATTTTTGAGTTGGATGCATCAATATTAAATCGCCATTAGATAAATTTTTTGTTGCCCGCTTGTATATTAAGTTTTTGTCCTGATCGCGCCAATCAATTGTGTCGTGCGTCCACATGATTGTGGAATAATTAAGCGCGGTTGCAGCATCCACTGTTGTGGTGTTATATGCCCCACTTGGCGGCGCAAAAAGATGCATCTCAAACCCCAAATTTTGGCTTATTAGGTCATGGCAGGTCTTAATTTCCTGAATATTTTGTTCGTACGAAATTTTATCGTGGTCGCGGTGATTAAACCCGTGATTTCCAATTTCGTGTCCGCGCGAATAAATTTCTTTAACCATATCCAAATTTTTTGCCGCCCAGCACCCTCCAACAAAAAATGTGGTTTTAACTTTATATTTATCCAAAATTTCCAACATGTCGGCCAAATATTCGTTGCCCTGATACACATTAACCATAAAACACACATTTGTGTTGTTTGTGTTGCCCGAGTAAATAACGCGGCTATCCGCTTTAACAGTTTGTGCCTGCACATTGCTAACGCTAAGCCCTATAAGCGCAACGAACATGCAAACAATTATTATATTAGCAATAAATCTAGTTTTTTTCATAATGTAATATATTCAAAAATTTTTTTAGTATGAATATTTAACAATACGAAAAACTTGCATAAAATTTTTTAAATTTTTGAGTTTTATTATTGACAAATGCACAATTTAATGTTAACATAACTAACGAGGTAAAATATGTCATCACAAAGAACTATTAATAGCCATAACAAACCAAGAAAACCGGGCGAACCAGTAATTAATTTTTATTCGCAAACCACGTCTAAATTGGATGCAGAATCTAGGCGTTCATTAGAAAATGCAGCCAACACGTATGCAAATCGTTCTAAAGAAACAATTGCCAAACAAGCCAAAGCGCACGAATCTAAGGAAAAGGCAGAAGCGCGCGCAAAGGAGTTGGAGAAGGATTTTGCCGACCTTTTTAATGGCGACCTTATTGATAGAATGGTTGCGTCGTTTAACGAAATTGGCACAGAAGAAACGCTAAAAAGGTTTAAAAACGATTTAAAAGCGTTTAAACTTTTAAGCGATGAATATCAAACTTTAAACACGCCAACTTCAAGTTTAAGAGCAATTTCTTATTATGACGAATTGTTTTATAAACTTGCAAAAAGGTTCCCTAAACTTATTTTATACATTTCAGAAAAGTGTTTTTCATACAGCGTTGGAACACCTTTACCTTTGCAAGAATTGAGCGCGGAAGAGTTGCAAAAATTGCAAGCCAAACTTGAAAAAACAGATTTATTTAATAACAATATTTTTAAAAAGCGCTATCTTAAATTCTTTCCAACCCATGTAACCGAAATTGAAGATATTAACGACATTAGTTATGCGCTAAAATTAAACCCAGAATGTTTTGCAAAATTTAAGCCAACCGGCACATTTAGATCGGGGTTTTATCAAAACCCACAACCATTTTTAACAATTGTAAAAGCTTCGCCTGCAATTTTAAATTATGCAACGGAAAGTGAGTTTATTTTGTTTGCACAAAATTTTGGCTCGCAATTGGGTGTGGCCATAAATAAATGCCCAAACATTTTGGAAAATTTGCCAACAAATTTCTTTAATAAATTTCCTGCCAAACTTATTTTTGGCACAGTAAACAAAACTCAATTAAAACCAAAACTGGAGCAATTTTATGGCCGTTTCCCAGTTTTAGAAAGTTATTTATCCTCTGCTCAAATCAAGCCAAAAGCTAAACGCGAGCCAAAACCAACTTATCAATTTGTTCCGTCAACCGACCCAATGGATTTTTAAAATAAAAAAACTCACAATTAAGTGAGTTTTTTTATTTACAATTTCTTTTCAAGCTTCATATCAACGCGGCCGCGCTCGTCAATCTTAATTGTTTTAACCAGCACGCGATCGCCAACTTTAACCACATCTTCAACCTTTTCAACATGGTCTTTGCTAAGTTTTGAAATATGAATCATGCCCTCTTTCCCAGGTGCAACCTCAACAAATGCACCAAATTGTGTGGTGCGGGTTACTTTGCCTTCATATTCGCAATTAAGTTCAAAGTCGGTTGCAATGGCAATAATCATGGCTTTGGCCTTTTCAATCATTGCTTGGTCTTGGCTAGAAACATAAACATCGCCCTCGTCCTTAATGTCAATTTTTACGCCGGTTTCTGCAATAATTTGATTGATAACTTTTCCGCCCGTGCCAATAACATCTCGGATTTTGTCTGGGTCAATTTTAAACGACACAATTTTAGGTGCATATTTAGAAAGTTGTTTGCGTGGCTCTTTAATTACAGCCAACATCTTCTTTAAAATTTCCAACCTGCCAACGCGCGCTTGTTCAAGCGCAGTTTCAAGAATTTTTCGGTCAATGCCATGGATTTTAATATCCATTTGAATTGCGGTTATGCCCTTTGATGTGCCTGCAACTTTAAAGTCCATGTCGCCAAGGAAATCTTCCAGCCCTTGAATGTCGGTTAACACGGCAACACGGTCGCTATCCTTATCTTTCATAAGGCCCATTGCAATGCCGGCAACCGGCGCTTTAATTGGCACGCCTGCATCCATAAGCGCAAGCGTGCTGCCGCAAACAGATGCCTGTGAGGTAGAGCCATTAGACGACAAAACATCACTAACCGTGCGGATAGCGTAAGGGAATTCTTCCTCGCTAGGAATAACGGCCAAAAGTGCACGTTCAGCAAGCGCGCCATGCCCAATTTCGCGTCTGCCCGGGGTTTTAAGTGCCTTTGCTTCGCCCGTGGTGTAGCCCGGCATATTGTATTGGTGCATATAGCGTTTGTATTCTTCGCCATCTAACCCTTCCAACTCTTGTGCCTCGCTAACCATGCCAAGCGTGCAAGTGGTTAAAACTTGGGTTTCACCACGCGTAAACACAGCCGAGCCATGCACGCGAGGTAGCAAGCCAACTTCGCACCAAATAGGGCGAATTTCGGTGGTTTTTCTGCCATCTGGGCGCACGCCAAAATACAAAATTTTGTGGCGCACCTTTTCTTTTTTAAGGTTATATAAAACTTGGCCAACTGCCTTCATTTGTTCGGGATAAAGCTCGGCAAAATGTTCGTTAACATCTGCGGTTAGCTCTTCTTCAAGGCCTTCGCGCACATGGCGGTCGAACTCTTCCAAAACCTTGTCCATTTTTTCGCTTGCGTATTCGCGCACGGCTTTGTCAATTTCGTCTGGAATTTCGTCAAATTGAACTTTGTCTGTTTTAATCACTTTTAAGTCAGCAACCATTTTTTCAATAAAGGCCACTTGTTTTTTAATTTCTTCATGCGCAAACATAATGGCGTTAAGCATAAGCTCTTCGCTAACCTCTTTTGCGCCTGCCTCAACCATCAAAACCGCCTCTTTAGTGCCGCTAACAGTTAGGTCAATAACACTTTTAGCTTGCTCGGCTTCGGTTGGGTTAACAATAAATTTGCCATCCACACAACCCACCTTTACTGCGCCAGTTGGTTCTTCAAACGGAATTGGGCTTGTTGACAACGCAATTGAACTGCCCAACATCGCAAGTGGTTCTGGGCTAATGTCTGGGTCCACAGAAAGCGGAGTTGCAATAACTGTTACATCGTTATAGAACCCCTTAGGGAACATTGGGCGAAGCGGACGGTCAATTAAACGTGAGCGCAAAATTGCGCTGTCTGCCGGCCTGCCCTCGCGCCTTTTCCAACCGCCGGGGATTTTGCCCACGCTATACATTTTTTCTTCATAATCCACTTGAAGTGGAAAAAAGTCCATTCCTGGGCGAGGTGCTTTGCTCATGGTTACATTAACCATAACAACTGTCTCCCCACAGCGAACAATGCAGTGCCCGCTAGCTTGGCCGCAATATTTGCCAAGTTGAACGCTAACTTCACGCCCGCCGATTGTTGTTTTGTAAATTGTCTCTTTCATTTTTTCTCCTTAAAAATGCCTTATAAAAATACACTAAAGTATTTTAGCACAAAAAAATAAAAAAAACAAGCGTTATGCAAAGAAAAATCTGAGCAACGTGCTATGTCATACCGAGCGAAACAAATGGCGAGATACGCTCCGCGCGTTCATGCGCCCCACTGCAAACAAAGTTCCAATCAACTCTTTATAAAATTTTTAATGGCAAGAATTTTATTATTGTTGCGCTTTTTAAAATTGCGCGCGTTATGCATGTTCAGGTTTATGAACTTATTAAAGAATAATTAATTGATTAAAACCTAAAAATATGTTATTCTTTTTTTATGAAGTTAGAAAAATATAATAAAGATTTAAATTATTCTTACACCTTTGGTGCCTTCCCCACTTTCGAGTTAATTAAGGCAAAAAGTGAATGTGCGTTAAAGGTTATTTTTCACACTAAATGCAAGCAGACAGACGAAATTAAAAATTTAGTTGACCTTTGCAAGCGCAAAAATGTCGAAATTTGCCTTGACGACAAAACAATTAATCGCCTTGCCGAAAAAGAAAATGTGTTTGTGGTTGGCGTGTTTAAAAAATATGTTGGCAGTGGCGTTGCTGCCAAAAATTTGGTGTTAGTTAACCCAAGCGATATGGGCAACCTTGGCACAATTATGCGCACCGCACTTGGCTTTGGGTTTAACAATTTGGTCATTGTTAAACCAGCGGTGGACTATTTTAACCCAAAAGTTGTGCGCGCAAGCATGGGGGCAATTTTTTCGCTTAACATTGCCGAATTTGACAATTTAACTGACTATTTGCAAACAAAAAATTCAAAATATTTCTTTATGCTTAATGGCAAACAAACACTTGGCAGTTTTAAAAACACGGCCAAGAATTTCGACCTCGTTTTTGGCAATGAGGCACATGGTCTGCCCGAAAGTTGCCTAAACGCCGGCGTCAGCGTTTTAATTAAACACTCGCACGCAATAGACAGTTTAAATTTGCCAATAAGTGTTGGAATTGCGCTGTACGAATTTACAAAATAAAAAAACTGGCTAATGCCAGTTTTTTTAACTCTTTTGAGTTGGTTCTTTTTTAGTTCTTGTTCTTGTTGTTGTGGTGGTGGTTTTTCTTGTTGTTCTAGCAGGTTTTGCTTGAGTTGTTGCAACCGTTTCTTTAACAACAGGTTTTTGCTCAACTTGAGGTTGTGCAGCAACTTCTGTTGACTTAGCAGGTTCATCAACCTTGGCTTCTAAAACCATTTGGAACAAAGCTGCAAGAAGCGCGCCGAGCAATGGGCCAACAATAAAGATCCACACTTGGGTTAAAGCAACTTTGCCTGTGAACAAAGCAAAAATTGCAGGGATTAAACTTCTAGCAGGGTTAACCGAAGTGCCAGTTAACGACAAGCCAATTAAATGAACAAGCGTTAAAGTTAAGCCAATAACCACGCCTGCAACACCGGTGTATTTTTGTTTAGAAGTAACACCGCAAATTGCAAGAACGAAGGTAAAGGTTAAAATAACTTCGGCAATAACAGCAGCCACATATTGCATAGCTTTAGACTCGTTATATGTACTAACCAAAGCACCTTGCACAACGTTTGCGCCAAAGCCACAATCCTTGCCAAACAAAGCCATTAAGAAAAGGCAACCGATGGCAGCGCCAACAAGCTGGCTGATAACATAAACGCAAAACTCTTTAAAACTAATTTTGCGCCTAATAAGCATAGCAAGCGAAACTGCAGGGTTAACATGGCAACCAGAAACATTGCCAATGCTATACGCCATAGCAACAATTGCAAGGCCGAAAGCAAGCGAGGTTGCAACAGGGTCGCATTTAGTTGCAATAGCAACGCCGCACCCAAACAACACCAAAACAGCTGTGCCAACGATTTCAGCAAATGATTTTTTAACTAATTCCATTTTTCCTCCTTACAATTAATTATAAATAATAAAAAATTATAAACAAGCAATTTTAAATTAAATTTCAAAATTTGGCAAAAACAAACAAAAAATCAAATTAAATAGACATAAAAATGTCTAAAAACTGCGAAATCTCATAAAATGTATTAACCAATGTTAATTGGTTGAAAATTTGCAAATAAAGGATTTTAACAGATATGTTATCAATGATTTTTAGCGTTATCACAAGCATCATATCTGGTATGGTGCTTTTCTTAATGCAAACTTATATAAAAAGTCGAAATTCTAAGGATGAGCAATCCGAAAAAAGCGAGCAAAAAAAATATACTTTAATGATAAAAAGCATAAACGCACTTGGCAAACTTGCCACCAGCAATTCTAACGTTATAAACAGCGCAGAAACCAGCGCGGACGCTCGCGACGCGCTTAACGAATACAACAAAGTTAGCAACGAAATGATGGATTATTTAATCGACACTTCAAACAAAGGAGATAAATAATGACCGAAATTATTTGTGTGCCAATAATTGTTGCGCTGACCTACTCTTTAATAGAACTTTACAAAAAAACGCTTGCAAAAAACAACGAAATTTTAAATCGAATTATTCCGCTGCTTGGGCTTGCGCTTGGCAGTGTGGCAGGAATTGTTTGCTATTTTGCCTTCCCCGAAATTATTATTGCCCACAACCTTTTAAGTGCAATTATAGTGGGCGCGTCAAGTGGGCTATCCGCCACCGGTTGCAACCAAATTTTTAAACAGCTGAAAAAATATGGCATAGAAGTTAAGCAGCCCGAACAGATAGACACGCCAAACGACGACGAAACAGATAAAACAGAAGATAATTAAAGGGGAAAAAAGAAGCCAATGTTGTTTGGCTTCTTTTTTGTTATTTAATATTCTTTTTTCTCTGGCAAAATGAAAGTGGTTAGGGCTTTGTTTAAATTTTGAGCCGCTTGCAAAGCTTCAACCGCTTGCTGAGGGGTTGAGCCATCTGGCCAAGGGAGATTCTCTTTTAAAAGTGAATTTTTCAAATTTTCAAGATGTCCTTCCTCAACTAATTCGCTATGCAGAGCTGGATTGCGATAAGCCTTTTGCATATGCCACAAAATATGGTCTGAATTCATTTTATCTTTGGTCAAATATTGACAAAGTAGGCGCAAATTGCGTTCCTCATTAAATATTTTGCCCATATTATCTCGTGTGGCGCTAATGCTTTCTATTTCTTTACCGCCAAAAAGAGATTGTCTGTCACTATATTTAAACTCAACAACTGCACCATCAACAGAATTTTGAATGCCATAGGTCCATGCAAAATAGGTGTTAAAAATTGGCACTAAGCAAACATTTGCTATTTTTGTTCCGTCCTCAAGTGTTGCACCACTCGTTTGATTTTCATATTTTTCCCCATTCCAAACGCGCACTTTATCTTGTATACTATAATCTGAATAGATCATAACATTTACAAAGGCGTCGTTCAAATCCGAGATATTTTGCCCAAAAAATTCAAAATAATTCTTAGCTGCGTCAAGCACATTAGACATAAACATAGAAGCAGAACCTTTTAAAAGTCTATCCAGCCCATCTTTATTGTTATAATCAATAATATCAAAGAAACCTTTTAAGTTAACTTCAAGCCCCGTTTTTGGTTGTTCGACCGAAACACCAACAACACAAGATGCCATCGTAACATTTTCCATATACAATTTTGTTGATGATTGCCACAATTGCACAGCCGCTTTTGCAACACCATAGAAAGTGCTATTTTTTACACAAAGGGAAGTATTAGTTAAAGGGTTTAATTTATAATAGTATGACATCTCGCAATAATAAATGCTGTCAACATGGAGAAGCACTCTTTGTGTATTGCCATCAATTTTATTGTTAGCGTTATCTCCAAAAAGTTTTAGATTGAATAATTTCTTAAATGAAACGGGATTTGTGCCTTCATTAGATGCCGGACAGTTATCGTTAACCGCTTTTAAGTTTAACTTGTGCCCATTGCCGAAAATATAGGTTTTATCAATGTTATTAGTTGAAGTTAAAACTTGAGATTCTGGTGCATCTGGGTTTTCGCCTGCGCCATACAAATCATTTTGTAAAACTACATTAGAAAATTTGTAATATCCCGTTGTGCTATCAACATTAATTAATCGATTAGCGTCGCCTTCGCCAAGGTCATTAAGCACATTAAAGTTGAAGTGGCGGTTTGTGCCATGTTCGGCGCCGTCGCCTGCCTCAACGCGCAAGAAAGCGAATGAATTTTTTGTAGATTTTTCTCTTGCTCTGCCGCTGCCGTCATCAACTGTTTGGGCAGGCTCTTTCCAGTTTGTTTGTTCGTCAAAATTGCCAAAATAATCGTTTTGAATGTCTGTTTCGCGCAAGCCAACAAAGTTGCCAAAATAGATGCGCGCAAAGCCCGTTTCGCTAAAGCAATCCACAAAAGTTATGCCGTTAGGGTTTTTGCCGTCTGTGCCAACAACTGTGTTGCCTTCTGCATCTTTAAGCACATAGCCGCCTTCGGCTTGTTCAAGCGTATATTTTGCGCCGTTATATGTTATCTCTTTGCCAAGTTGGGTGGTTAAAACGCTTTCGGCTTTATCGCCAACATATCTTGTAAGCGTCCAAGTTAGCGCGTCCAGCGAGGCAGGTTGTTCATCATTTCTTAGCGCCTCAAGCGGAATTTTGAAATAGTCCACCGCTTGCTCGCTTTCCTGCGTGCCATAAAAACTATGTTTTGCAAACACGCGCACTTGTTGATAGCCGGCATAATTGTCCGTTTTAGAATCAAAGCCGGTGAAGTCAATTGAATTTAAATTTGTGCGTAAAAATCTAAATTGTAGTGTTATTGCGGCGTAAGTTAGTTCAACCAAATTGTTGAAGTCTTGCTCGCCAGCAAAACCAAGTGTAATTTGTTTGTTGGTTGTGTCATAATTCTGTTGCCAAGCGGTTGGGTTAAATGTGAGGGTGAAAAGGGTTTTAAAGTTTTCGTTGCTGCCAAAGCCGCCCAACAATTCAACATTTGGCACAATTTCTAGCGTTAAACTGTCCAAACTGTTGCTAGACAACCTAACAAGTTGTTCGCCTTCAAGCGATTTTGCGCTTTCAAAACTGCCTAATTCTGCCCAGCCAACGCCGCCGCTTATTGTGTTGGAAATTTTAACGCCAAAATCCTCAAGTGTTATTAGTTTTACAGTAAATTTAAATTTAACGTCGCCGCAACTGAATTCAATTTGATTTTCGCCACTGGTTAGGTTTTCAATTTCAATTTCGCCCGGTTCGGCATACTGCCAACCCAACGAACCATATTTATAGCCAATAGTTTTGTTTGTTATATCCTCGCTATCTTTTCTAGTTGGGTTTACTGTTAAGGTAAGGTTATCGAAAAGCGAGTTATAGGTTGCGCTTTCTATTTTTGTGCTGTTAAATTCAACCGAAATTTCATGCGCTTTGGCTTCAACTTTAACAAGCAAGTTATAAACTGAAACGCCCAGTGTTAAAGTCATGCTCTGACCGTCCGGTTTTGCATGTTTTGCAGTTAGGGTTATTGTGTTGTTTGCGTGTGATGCGGTTACATAAAAGTTGTCGTTTATAATTGGTGCAACTTCCGTGCCCGTTATTTCAAGTTCCACGCTTTCGCCTATATCGGCTAAGGTTAATTCATAAATTTCATTTTTTGGAAGTTCGTCACCCTTGTATGTTACAACCGCACTTCTGCCCGATTCGGACGGGGTTTTGTTTATGTGCAAGGTCTGTTCGGTTTCCACCAATTTATGTTGATTAAAATCGTATGCGGTTGCGTGAATGGTTACATCAAATTTTTCAAGGCATTCCAAATTTTCGCCAAACACAAATTTGTTTTGTTGGTTGAAAACTACAACATCTTCAACCGAATCCGCACCATCTTTAATGCAAGTTATTTCGCCTATGCCTTTGGTGGTGTTTGGAAGTTGCGCATATTGATATTGCAACAAATCTTCGCCTGAATGGCAAGCGTTCCAATTTAATTCTGTCATTTTAAAAATTGGGTTAGAGAAATATCCGCAAGTGGATTCATAAATTTTAGAATAAGATTTTTGCGTTCCGCCAAAGTCAGTTGCTGTAATGGTTATTTCA
Organism: uncultured Clostridia bacterium; assembly: GCA_947628205.1. Lineage (GTDB taxonomy): Bacteria > Bacillota > Clostridia > Christensenellales > UBA1242 > Onthoplasma. The sequence continues at coordinate 17,828 of CANQYX010000011.1, read as the reverse complement.
ACTTGGCCGGGCTGTTTAAACGAAATTTCGCCCGCCTCATTCACCGTTGCAATTTCATCGTTGCTAGATTTATAGCTATATTTAATGTCCGCCGGATCAGTTGTTGCTGGGCGGAGTTCAATATTTTGCGGGAAGGTTAAATGTTCCTCCGCCGTGCTTACCGCAGATTTGTCGAAAACTATATCGGTTAATTTGGCATGGCAAACCACGGTTACCGTGTCAAAAATCTGGTCGTTTTCAACTGATACTGCGCTAACAGTAACTTCACCCACGCCACGAACGTTTAGTGTTCCGTTTTGGGTAACCTCCAAAATTTCTGGGGCTGAGCTTACCCATTTTATGCCTTTGTTTTTTGCTTCAACTGGATAAACGCTAGCTGTCAACTGCATGGCTTTAGTATTAGAATAAAGGTCTATTTTTTGGTTTGGCTCTTGGTCATCTATTTTAACTGCGTGAACTTTATCGTCCCACACAACCACCTTTCTTTTGCGGGTTGCCGCTTTGTTTTCTTTACTTGTAACCGAAACATAAGTTTCGCCATAAAACTTTGCGGTTATAACGCCATTTGCGCTGATTGAAACGATATTTTCGTCTTCACTTTTATAAACAAGCGCCCTATTTGTTGCCTTTAAGGGCAAAACGGTTATATCGTTTGCCAAATTGTAGGTTGGAGGGTTTGTTTCATCCTCCATGCGCAACCTAATAGCGTCCTCTTTGGTTAAATCGATTGCTTCCACATAAATATGCGTGGTTAAGCTCATTATTGCGCCGCTAACCAACAAAATTGCCAAAATTATAAGTGGCAAAACAATTATTGTGGAAGTTATTAACTTTTTCATACCTTCTCCTAAACCTCAATTTTTCTATATTTCTTTTCTGCTGTAAACCAGAACACAAGCACATTTATAATCGAGTATACAATTGCAACGCCAATAATTATTAGATAGGTGGCCCAGTTGCCAATTTCAATAATCCTTGGCAATAAAATGCCCGCCATGCCAAACACTGCCGCCACCACGATGCCAATTAGCAACATATAGGTTATGTTTATTTCCTCTGGCTCGCCGTTGGCCTTTGGCTTTAAATTAGGGTTAACCAAGTTTAAATTTATTCCGTTAAACACAAGGCCGATAACAAACAAAATTTGAGATATTAACAACACTAAAAGTTCGGTTGCACTAACAAATTTTAAGCATGCCAACACCACCGCACTTATTGCCAACGCGCCAAGGCTAACCAAAACATTTACAATGCCTTTAACAAGCAACTGCCTGCGATAGCCAACCGGCATCATTTTTGTTATATAAAAGTTTCTGCCCTCCGCACTCAAAATGTTGGCAGCAAACGAACCAATCATTGCCATAAACACCGATATAACCAGCATAGACGCACCAAAGTTTATGCCCTTGCCAATTTGTGCCTCGCCCACCATGTTAACAAGGCGGTTGCAGAAAAACACCATAACCGGCGTGGAAATTGCCACACCCAAATAGAAATAAGAATAAGTTTTTGTGTGGATAATTTCGCTTAACGTGTGTTTAAAAATTGCAAACGAACTTTTTGAATTATCAATTCTAGAAAATCTTTTGTAAACATCTGAACCGCCATCCAGCACTTTTGTGCGGATTTTAGAATACACAACTTTGGCAACCAAAACGCCAATAGTAATTAAAACCGCGGCAAAGCCAAGCATTGCGCCAAAGCCAAGCCAGAAACGGCTAAAGAAAACTATGTTTGATAAATAGTATGCAGGGTTCCAATAATTGTTTAATCCATTAATTAACTTTTGCCAAATTTCTAGCGTGCCCTCTTCCCAATTGCGGTGGATGAAGAACTGAGCAAGCACCCTTAAAAGATAATAATACACAACAAATGCTGCCACCAAGAAGGCAATAAATAAAATTAACCTTATAACATTATGCTTTTTTAAAATTGTGCTTATGTACATTATAGGAATTGCAATAAAAATTGAAAGTGCAAAGGGCACGATTGGCAAAAACAACACGCCCAAAATTATGCCAAACACATAAGCCACAGTTATACATTGCATAGCCCCGCCAAAAACTAACATAATTGGCACTAGCACGATAAATGAATATATTAATAGGTCAATATAATTCAAAATTAAGCAACTAACAAACATTTTGAACGGGCTAAGTGGAAAGCGCGCAGTTATATTAATGTCGCCTGGTCGGTAAAGCCGGTTAACTTGCATGCCGATTGCAAAAACTGTTAGGCCAACCACCACAATTGTTAAATAAAGCACGGACAATTGCTTGGCACTAACCGTTATGCTAGATTTAAGCACAAATGAAAGCCCCCACACAAGCCCAAGCCCAACAAGGATAGCCAAAAGTGCCACAACCGCAGTCATAATAGCGTTGGTTTTGCTGTTGTTGCGGTTAAGCCCCCATTTAAGTTTAAGTTGCAAACGGATGAAATTAAACATCTTTCACCTCGTTAATTTCCATAAATATCTTTTCTAAATCTAAATTCTTATTTTTGCGCAAATCCACAACGCGCGCAATTTCGCCATGCTTAATGAAAATAACCACATCACATGCCTTTTGAACGGTGTCTAAGCTGTGGGAAGAGAACAAAACCGAACGCCTAGTTTTTGCATAATTTTTAATGTATTTAACAAGCAATGCCATAGTTTGTGGGTCAAGCCCGACCATGGGTTCATCCAACACCCAAAGCGAAGGATTATGCACAAGCGCGCCCAATAAACAAATTTTTTGTTTCATGCCATGCGAATAGTTGGCAATTTGAATATCTAACGCGTAATCTATGTTAAATTGCTTTGCAATAACATCAATTGCATATTTCTTTTGCCCTTTTGTTGCGCCATATAAACTGCCCATGTAGTTTATATACTCTCTGCCTGTAAGTTTTTCGTAAACAGAGTGGTCGTCTGGCACATAACCAATGCGTTTTTTAGCTTGCTCGCTCTGCTTAACAATGTCGAACCCGTCCACTTCAATTGTGCCTTCTTGGAACGGCAAAACGCCGATAATGCTTTTGATTATTGTAGATTTGCCCGCGCCGTTGCTGCCCACAAGGCCAACAACCTCGCCAGTTTGAACGGTGAACGAAATGTTGTGCGCTGAATAGTTTTCGTTTTTAGGGTATTTTTTAGAAAGATTTTTTACAATTAACATAAATTCTCCTTTGTCTTATTATGTCTATATTTGTTATTATAACACAAAATTTGTCAAAATGGTATTAAAATCAAACCAAATTTGCAAATTTTTTGTATTATTTTGTCAAACATAAACATTATATCAAAATTGTTGTTGAAAACCTAACAAATTTGGCATAAATTGTCATAAAACAACGAGATTTTGCCCTTAAACATAAAAAAAGCAAGGCAAAACCTTACTCTAAATTAAAATTTTTAAGAAACCGAGTTTATAATAATTTTACTTGAATGATTAAAATTTTTTTTAGTTTTATTATTCCAAGTCATCCACTTGTTTAAAAATTTCGTCATTAAAAAAATCTGTAAGAGTAATCCCCAGCCCGCCGCAAAGTAGCGATATGGTGTAAACGGTTATCGACCTTGCGTTTTTATAGTAAAAGAAGGTTTTTAATGTAGACCTTGGAAGCCCGCTGTTCGTTGCCAGTTCGCTAGGGTTGGTGTTATGCTCTTTAATTAATTTCCTTAACCTTATTCTAATAGCCTCAATTGACTTCATGATGCCTACATTTTAGCAATTTAACATTTTTGATGTGGTTTGATTTTAATACTTTGGACTTTTTCCCGTACTTTTTTATTTATTTGTTGAATTTTGTTGAAATTTGGTGTATACTTGATTATATATGAAGGTGGAAGTTGGCAATAGATTTTATTTTATGTATTTAGGCATAGCGCTTGCGGTTTTTGTTATACTTTTGCTTATTTTGCGCAAAACCAGCAAAAAAACAGCGCGCCTTGTTTTAATTCTTATTCTTTTTGCCAACTTGGCGTTACATTTTTTAAAACAGACATTCGAGCCCTTTGCAAGCCACTTCCCCAATATGTTAACCGAATCCACCCTGCAAAACATTTGTGCGGTTTCAACCGTTGTATGCCCGTTTATTTATTTAATAAAAAAGCAAAACATTTTGCATGACTATATGTTTTTTATATGCGGTTGTGGCGGACTCGCTGGGCTGGTTTATCCAACCGAGGCAATTGGTGAGGCAGCGTTTATGCCAAACATAATCCGCTTTTATTTCTGCCACGCCTCGTTGGTTATTGTGGTTGTGCTGGCTGCCGTGCTTGGCATTTACCGCCCACGATTAAAATCTTTTTGGGCAGTTCCGCTTTTGTTTTTGGCGCAAGAAACAATTATTGCCTTAAACGAGTGCTTTTTAATTAAGGTGGGGCTGTTGAAATGCGATTATTCGCGCCTGCTGGATAGGGGGTTTAGAAACCAATCTTTTGCTTTCGGTTTAAGGCCAGATTTCGATTGGGGCTGGCCACTTTTCAAACCTTTTGTGCCAAAATTTTTAACCACAGATGCCTTCCACATAAATGGCGGAAAACCGTTTTATTTCCCTGTTTTGTGGATGACCATCCCCGCTATTGTATATTTAATTCCGTTATATGTAATTGTGTCCTCTCCTTTCTGGATTTACGATTTAATTAAACGGAAAAAACACCCTAAACTTGCCAAATAAAAAAGGCGGATTAAACCGCCATTTTTTATTAATTGTAAACATGCAATAGTGGTGAAAAAGTTAAAACAATTGCTTTTTGCTTGGCAGAATTACATACAAATTGCTTGCCGCAACATTTTGCGTGCTTAAAGCAATTGCTTGGTCAGGCGTTGAGCCATCTGGCCACTTAATGTTTTGGTCTTTTAAGGAATTTTTTAAGTCATCAATATGGTCTGGGTTTACCCCCTCTAATTCAGGCTTGCGATAAATTTGTTGCATGTGCCACAATCTGTGTTCATCGTTAGGCACACCCTTAGTTTTATATTGGCACAACAAACGAATATATCTTTCATCTGAGAATAGTTGATTTAAATCGCGCGTGGCGGTATCAATTATGTATTCAGGCGGACATTCACGCTCATATTTTGATTTAAGGCCTGTAAATATCTCTTCCACCTTTGCAGCGCGTGCAACTGGGTCTGGACATGATTTTGAATAAGCATCTGAATATGCTTGTTTAGTAGCCTCAATCGCCTCTTCATCCGACATGCCTTCAAGAATCGCCCTTTTCCCGTAATAATCCTTGTTTTTTAGATACCACACAAATGTTTGCCCACGCGGACCATCTTCAATATTAACTTTTCCGCCGTCTGTAGAGTTGAGATAGTTATAACCTATTCCGCTAAATTTAAGTGTGTTGCTGCTTAAAATAGTTTTTAGTTCGCCCGTGTTGGTTGTTGTGTCTTCATCTTGTTCTTGAACATAAGTTTGGGTGGCTTTATCCCAGAAGAAATGCTTTCTAGTTTGAGCATCGCTGGACTGGTCGTTGTTTTCGTTTAACAAACACAAATTTATATATCTCTTAGTTCCGTCATTGCCAAGTATTTCGCCGCCATCTTGACCAAACCACTCTGTGTAAGGGTTTAAAGCCCGCAATTCTGAATTAAGCATGCTAGCAGTTACACCTAGGTATCTGCTTATAAATTCATCTCTACTGTAATAGTTTAAAATATCAAAATTACCTTTGAAATAATAATGAGCATCTTGTGCGCGGGAACTTAGAGCGGACATAACATCAACCAAAACAATATTTTCCACATACGCTTTTGGTGCATAAAGTTCAAGTGCTTTATCCGAAGTGTTCCTAATTAAGCAGTTTTTAATGTAAGCTGCTCCTTTGCTTGCGTCAATACTTAAACCAAACCTAAAATCGCCAAATTCGGTGTAGTAATAGCAAGCATTATTTATTTTTTGTGTTAACCTAATCCTTTGCTTAACCGCACTAATTGTGGTGTTACGCGTTGCGCCCAAAATTTTTGCATTATACACACTGCCAATTGCGGTATCACATCTTGGATCTGAGCCTGAGCTAGCAATGCCCTCTCTATTTGCTGCCTCTAAGTTAATTTGGTAGCCATTGCCGTAAATTATGTCAAAGCCACCTTTGCCATTCATTGTGAAAGTGCATCGCCTATCTTTCCAGTTGCTAGAAGAAAATTTGTCTAGTGTTAATGTATATTTCGGGTCATCATCCAATTCCTCTGGACCATATAAAGTATGGTGCAAAACTACGCGAGTGTTGTTTACAAATCCGTCCACATCAAAAACGTTTACAAGCGTTTCGTCATCCAGCACATTGAAGTTGAACTGGCAGTTCCCTTCGCCCTCTGTGCCATCGCCCGCTTTAACGCGCAAAAAGGCAAAAGAGTTTTCGCTAAAATCAAAGGTTCGGCCACTGTGGTCATCTTCCACCTTTGTTGGTTTTACCCAACCATCCACTTCGGCAAAATTGCCAAAATAGTCATTTTGAATGTCGCTTTCTTCAAGCCCGGCAAAGCCACCAAAATAGATGCGGGCGTAGCCCTGCTCTTTTTCTGTGAACGGATCCACCCAAGTTATTTTTTGGGGATTTTTACCATTTTTACCAGAAACAATTGAATCGTTATCCTTTAAAACATAGCTTTCGCCATCTTTTGCAATTGTGTATGTTTTGCCATCGGAAGTTACTTCGTAGCCCAATTGTTTTGTGATGATGGTTGAATTGTTTGCTTCGCCAACCACTCTGGATAAATCCCAACTAATAAATTCTGGGTTGGCCTTTTGGCCTTCTGTGTAGCTTGAAATGGCGTTAAATGGAATTCTAAAATAATCCACCAAACCATTGTAATAACTTTGTTTTGCAAAAACGCGCACTTGTTGATAACCTAAATAAATGTCCTCTTTTTTGCCCATATCGAAACTTTCGGTTTCGTTTACAAATTCAATGTTTGCCAAGCCCACCCTAACAAATTGCAAGGTTATTGTTTTGTCCTTGTATGTTAAGGCAACTTTTGTGTTAAATTCTTGTTTGCCGGCAAAGTCAAGCGTAATGTGGTTGTTAATTGTGCTGTAACTTGCGCTCCACCCATCCGCCTCAGCCAAATCAGCTTCAAACATTGCCTTAAAGGTATCGTTATCGCCAAACCCGCCCAAAAGCGATTGCTCGGTGGTAATTTCTAAGGTTATTTGGTCTTGCGCATCACTTGGAACGCGGCAAAGATATTCTTTTGTTGCAACCACACTGCCAATCGTTGCCAAAGTGCTGCTGGCGGTGTTGGATTTTGTGGTTATTGTAATGCCAAAATCTGCAAGCGAAATTTTGTTAATGCGCAATTCTTTTGTAATTTCGCCATTTCTAAAAGTTATGGTGTTGTTGCTTAACAAATCTTTAAAAGAAATTACATTTCCGCTTACGCTATGCGACAACTGACCGTTGTTATTATAGTATTCAATTGTTTTATCGGTAACCTCTTTTTTGTCTGTTCGGCTTGCTTCAACCATAAATTCTAGTTCGTTTAAAAGTGTGTTATAAGTTTTGCTTGTGTCTAACACGCCGCCATTAAAATTAACTGTCAATTCGTCCGCTTTGGCTTCCACTTTTATAGATAATTCAAACACAGAAACGCCAATTGTTAAATTTACTGTTGCATTTTCGGTTGGCGATATGCCATATAAAACCACTTTTTCTGGTGATATTTGATATGTGCCTACATAAAAATTGCTGCTAACAACTGGCAAAACTTCACTTTCGCTAATTGTCAATTCAATTTTTCCATTTTCGCCCAAATCGGATATTGTCAACTCGTTTGGCTGACCCTTTACAAGCGGTTGTTCGCTTAATTTAACAATTGCGCCCGCACCCGATTGAGATGCACTCTTTCTAAAAATAATATGTTCTGGTTCGTTTTCAACTAGAACATTGGTTGCATAGTTATAACTTGTTAGCGGAATTAAAAATTCAATATATTCCGCGCACTCTATTGCCTCGGCACTAAATTCCCATTTGGTGGTTGCTGGATTATAGGTTAAAATTTCTTTATCTAAAATTTCTCCATCCGCCTTGCACTGAATTTCGCCAACGCCCTTGGTTGCGCCTGCAAGTTGAGAGTTGAGCCATCTGGTTGGCAACTCTTTGCCCTGATTTTCAAGATATTCGTTCCAACTATGCTCGCTTGTTACAAACAGCGGTGTTGTTGCAAAATATCCGCAAGTGGAAACAAATTCTATTTCATCCTCAACCTTTTCGCCGCCAAAATCTGTTGCCGTTATATAAACTTTAACTTTGCCTGGCTTTAAAAATTTTATTGTGCAACTGCCTAACGAGGTTGAAACAAGTTCGGCTTGTTCATTTTTTGTTACAAATTCATCTTTAACTAATGAATAACTATATTTAATGTCCGCACAAAAATGCGCATACTCCTCTTGCGTTAGTTTGTTTTGCTTTGCGCATTGCGGAGTTATTTTTGGCAAAGTTATTTCGTCGCTAGCGGTTGGCTCGCTGTTCTTTGCAAATTGAATGCCTGTTATTTTTTTGTGGCAGGTTATTTCCACCCTATCAACAATGTTTTCGTTTTCATTAGATGTTGCAATTGCTTCCGCCACACCTGCGCCAACTGCGGTTAGCTTTCCGCTTGCGCTAACATCCAAGATTTCAGGGTTTGAACTTGACCATTTTACATTTTTATTAACCGCTTCTTTGGGGTAGATGGTTGCGGTTAACTCTTGCTGCTCGCCCTCATAAAGGTCGGTTTTAAACTCGTTGTTAATTCTAATGGCGTGAACTTTGTCATCCGTAACAATCACTTTGCGCCTTGCTGTAATGGCTTTATTTTCCTTACTTGAAACAGTAACATACGTTTCTCCATAAAATTTTGCATGGATCACGCCATCTTTATCAATTGTTACAATGCTTTCGTCCTCACTAGAATATATCAACTCTTTATTTGTTGCTTTAAGCGGCAAAATTGTTATTTCGTCCTTCCATTTGTCATAACTAGGAGGTGCGGTTTCATCGTCCATCCTCAAAATAATGGTATCCTTTTTAGATAATTCAACTGCATCCACATAAATGTGCACGGTAAAACTCATTATTGCGCCACTAACTAGCAAAATCCCAAGCAAAATAAGCGGCAGCACGATAATGGTTGACGTCATTAGTTTTTTCATAAATCCTCCTGAATATTTTTATACCACCCGTTTAGAAAAACAGCAAAGGTTTTTTCTTTTGTAGTATTATGTCAATATTTGTCATTATAACACATATATTTAAAAGTTGGTATTAAAATTAAACCAAAATAAAAAATAATAAAATTTATAATAAAATATTATTCAATTGGCATTGAATTTAAATTTGGCAAAAGTATAATAATAAAAAATATTAAAAAAGTTAACAAAATTGGCAAAATTAAATTTTAAAAACACTTGTTTTTTTATTTTAGTTTCAATAAAAGTAAATTGCAAGCTCAACATTTTATTTCCAAATTTAAAACACTTTTTTTGTTGCGCGTTTAAATATAAAAAACGGACTATTTTGTCCGTTTTTAATAAATAAAATGACGATGTATTACAATTTTTTTATTAATATTGCGTATTTAACAACAATGTCGCCCTCATTCCTTTTTAATGACTCTTTTGCCTTTGCCAAAGTTGCCGAGGATAAAAGCCCAGAGGATAAAAACTTTTCAAAATCTGCCCGCCCCACCGTTTTATTGTATCTTGAAAACTCGCTATATTCGCAACGGATAAAGGATTTGTAACTTGCCAAATTGTCCACATTAACTTTTCCAAATAAATATTCTTTATTAAAGTGCGTGGCGTGCATTTCCAACTGCTTAATCAACTGCTTCATAATGCCCCGACCTTTATAGTTTGACTTAACCATTGTAAAGCCAATTTCGGCGGTATTTTCCAACGTGCAATATGGCGGCATGCAACTTTGTCCAATAAGCTTTCCACACTTAAAATCGAACGAACTAACCGCGCACAACTCGCCATTTTCAAAAACACCAAGAATGAAAAATCTAGGATTTATTATCATTGCTTTAACATTTTCTTCATCATAAGGCATTGGGGAAAACCACTCAAGATTTTCAAGATTTTTATACATATTTTGAATAAGTAAAGAAAAACTTTTAACATCTTTTTCAGTTAGTTGTCTAAACTCCATATTAACCTCACTTTTATTTTGCAATCTAACAAATTAAGCAATTACAGCGTGGCACGACTATGGCGGAGAGTGGCGGATTTGCATTAAGCAAATTAAGCAAACTTGTTTGCGTCAATTGTCGGGTAGGGTTCCCGACTACCGATTTGCGTCAATCCTCGGGTGGCAACGAAGTTGACGGGGTTCCGAGTACACGCGCGGTTCGCCGCAATTCATTGCGGAATGCACGAAGTGCATAAGCCGCCAATACAAATTTATAAACGAGAACCCATGAAATGGGCATACTGCGAAAACAAATATCTGTTTGAGCAGTAAGAGGAGTGCCCGCCTAAGGGCTTACAATTGCAAATTTATGAGCAATTTAGTTTATAGGCGTGGCACGACGATGGCGGAGAGTGGCGGATTTGAACCGCCGAAGGCTTTCACCTTACCGCTTTTCGAGAGCGGCACATTCGACCACTCTGACAACTCTCCAAGCGTTGCTATTTTAACATATTGAAAAGAAAAAATCAATAGAAACAAAAAAAATAATTAAAATTTTATAAAAATTGCAAAAAATTTTAAGAAAATGCTCAAAAAATATTAAAAATTCAAAAAATTTATATAAAAATAGATAAAAAACTGGAATATTTTAATAATTTTTATTAATTTTTTTATTTTTTGTTGAATTTTTAAATGTTTTTTAATTTTTTATTAATTTTTTTATTATTTTTTTAATTTTTTGCGTAATTTTTTAATTTTTTTAATTATTTTTATAATTTTTTAATAAATTTTTGTTATTTTTAAAATTTTAATCCGTTTTTTCGGAAAGTTTTTGAAAAATTAAAGTTGCAAGCACACTAGCAAAATAAGAGTTAGTTATGGTTTTGGTTATATCAACTGCGTTAACATAAATTTCTCGCTTTTGCAAATTTACTAGTTCATATTTCGCGTTAATGTCTTCAACCACAAAAACGCCCTGCCCAGATATGCACTCGGCGCGTTCGGTTGCCCAACAGTTGGCGGCAGCAAAAACTTTGTCCGAATTTTCTTCGCGAAAACCAACCGCAACAAAATCGGTTGAAGGGTCAAATTGCGAACCTTGTGGCTGAATGTAAGCGTTTGTAACAAAATTTACCGAATAAACGCCCGTTTCGTTAAACTGAATTGAGTTATCCGTGTTTAATTTTACAATATTACCATAATTAGTTTCAACGCGCACAAATGGGATGCGCGCACCCGAGGCAATTGATTTTCCAGCCGGTGGAAAATTTTGAACATCGTTATTATAACCCAAAATTAGCGAGGTTTTAATAAGTTCGGGGCCGGTTGGACCGGTGTCTCCTTTTGGTCCCGGTTCGCCCGGCTCGCCCTTATCGCCTTTCGGGCCGGCAATGTTGGCAACTGGGCGAAGAGTTATGCGGTTTTGATCCTTATCCACATTTAATATGCTGCCCAGCACACCGTTGTAGGTTATAACCACATCTTTTGGCAATAAATCCTCGTAATTATACGGGAAATTGTTGCGGTCGATGTCCACATAAGTGGCAGTATTTTCAAGAAATTGTGTGGAAAATCTGCCAAAAACCATTGCACTGCCGCGTGGCCCGGTTTCGCCGGTTGGGCCGGGATCGCCTTGGTCGCCCTTCATGCCCGTTTCGCCTGGCCAACCTCTTTGCCCGCGCGGAATTTTGAAAGACAAATTGTGGGTTAAATTTTGAAAATTGTCGTTCACTTCGGCGGGCGAACCTTGGTCGACCGCCTCAACCGAAACAATGACGATTTTTTCTGCCTCGCCTGTGTCGCCTTTTTCGCCGCGCGCGCCGGCCGGGCCAACTTCGCCGCGTTCACCTTTAAGGCCTGTTTCGCCACGCGGAATTTTAAATGTTAAATTGTGTGTTAGGTCGGCAAAATTATCGTCAATTTGTGCGTCTAAATTGTTGTCAATCGTTTCAATGCCAGCAATGGCAATTTTTTCTGCCTCGCCCGTCAAACCGATTGGGCCAGTTTCGCCCTGCTCGCCTTTGTCTCCTTTATCTCCTTTTTCGCCTTTAATGCCGCGTGTGCCTTGTGGGCCGGTTGGGCCAATTTCGCCTCTGTCGCCTTTGTCTCCCTTCGTGCCTTTTGGCAAAACAATTTCTAATTCATGAATAGGGGCGCCAGTTGTGTCGACAACTGCACATGGTTCGCCATCTTGTGCCTCACGCACGGACGCAATAAGGAGTTGGTCGGCACTGCCACTTGGTCCGCTAGGCCCGGTCGGTCCAGTTGGTCCGGTAGGTCCTGGCACAAGTACGGGATAAGCAAAACCACCACACGCATTAATTTGTGGTGGCGTGTTTGTTAAATTTTTGTTTAGGCAATTATTTAATTTTCCACATTTAGGTTTTTTGCAACAATTTTTGCCATAATTTTTTTGCATAAAAAATTTCTCCATTATGTTTATACATAATATGAAAAACCCGCCCCAAAAGTTAAAGGCGGATTTTTATTTTATTTGTTTATTGGTTGCAAAACATAAATGTTATCTTCATAAACTTTATTTTCAACTAGTTTAAGTGTTATTTCGCCGTTTTCTTTAACAAGTTGATAATATTTTGTTGAAGTTGCGTCAACAAATTTATAAACATTTTTTAAAGTAATTTGGTTTTCGCCAATTTGTTTTTTGTATGTGCCACTATATTTTTCCAAAACTTCAATTGGCGTGAAACTCGATGGAGTAAGGGTGGTTTCGGTTAAATTTTCATAATCTAAAGTGTAATAACCTAGCATGCTGGTATCGCTATCCCAATACAACAAGGTTTCTTTATCAAACCAATATGCGTTAGTTTTAATATCATAATTTTCTTTAACCAAATGATAAACTATATAGTCATTATTCCTATCTGGCTGATAAACTTCTCGCCCATTTATACAACCAACAATGTATGCTTCGTCATAACTATTTCCATATAGTTGTTTAACACCCCAAATGGTTAAATTTGGGTCTTTTTCCTTTTCTATGCCGCACTCAATTTCTTTTTCAATTCTTGCACCGCCCAACCAATTTTTAAAGGTAAAAATTCGGTTATCCTCGCTAACAATTAAATCTTTTTTAGTGTAAACAATTTTGTTTTCGTCATCAATTTGTTCAATTTTGCTGTTTACAACATAAATATATCCTTGTTGGTCGAAGCACATATCTTTAATGTAAACTTCTTTATTTGGCAAAATGTCTTTAAAAATTAATTCGTGGTTTTCGCCCAAACTTATTCTGTAATAGTTGCCATCTGCACCATAAACAACTAAATCGTTTTTAATGCTATAAATATTTATTCCCTCAATGCGATAAATATATCCAGTTGCGTTGTCTATAACAAAACTTTGAGAAAGTGGGCTGGAATAATAATGCTCCTTATCAAAAGAGGATATGCCGTTTTCGTCAAAAGTAAGTGCGTTTGGCCTAATCTCAAGATGTTCGGTTTTAATTCCGTCTGGGGTGGAATAGCTGTAATCGCCCGACTCCTTTACCGGAATTACAAATTGCATATAAGTATAATTTTTAGTAACTAAAACGCGGTTAATTTGTGCGTCTAATTCGTCTTGCGATATTATTTTGCTGCTGTCAATTAAATTGCCGTCGCCGTCATAAACATCGGTGGTTATGCTGGTGTTCTTTTTAAATGTAACCTTTTGAATGCTGCCCGCGTCGTACTCAACGCTGCCGTTTTCGTAATTCACGCTGGTTTGATATAAAAAATATTTTTGGATTGGTTGTTCAGGCTCGTTAGGCTCTTCGGCATCGTCAGTTTCTTGTTCGCCCAAATTAATGCCCAAAGCGGCAATTTGATTTGTGTCCACCATTAAATTTTCCATGTAAGATAAATTTAGTGTGTTCACATTGTTGTTTGCTGGTGGGTTGCTTGGATTCTTTGTTTTTCCGCAAGCCACAAAAGTGAGCGAAAGCCCCAAACACACAGCCATACATATTAGATATTTTAACTTTTTCATATTTGCTCCTTTAACATATTATATATCAAAAATAAACAAAATCCAAATATTTTTAATTTATTGTGCTAAAACACTTGACAGTTGAATTTATAATCAATTATAATAACGGTTGAACAATTATTCAACTATTGTATAATTATTGAGAGAAAATTGCAGTTTGTTTAATTGTTTAAAAGGAAATATTATGGGAAAATGTAAATGTATGGATTGCGATTGCAACACAATCAACGATAAAAATGTTAAAAAAGTTAAGGCAAAAATGCTAGATGACGACACGCTTTTTGATATTGCGGATTTTTATAAGGCACTGGCGGACAGCACGCGGATTAAAATTATAAACGCGCTGGATAAATCGCCCCTTTGTGTGTGCGACATTTCCGCCATTTTGAACATGACAAAATCTGCCGTTTCGCACCAGTTGCAAAACCTTAAAGAGCTTAGGCTTGTTAAGGGCCAACGCGCGGGCAAAGAGGTTATTTATTCGCTTGCCGATGACCATGTTAAGCAGGTGTTTGAAATTTGCTTAGAGCATATTATGGAGATGAAAAATGAAAATTAAAGTTAAGTTGACTGGGCTGGATTGCCCGAACTGCGCGCGCAATTTGCAAAACGAAATTAACAAGTTGGAAGGCGTTAAAAATGCGCAAATAGATTTTGTTAAAAGCAGTTTAATTTTTGAGGCCGATGATGGCGATTTGGCTTTGCAAAAAATTAAAAATTTAACGCATGAATTAGAGCCGCAAGCGGTTATAACCGAAAGCGAAACGCACAAGCCGAACAAGCGTTTTGTGCTGGATTTGGTGCTGCTTGTTGTGGGCATTTCAATTGGCGTGTTCATTTTCTTTTGTCCGCTTAATGTTTATGTTTATTGGTCGCTTTACGTGCTGGCTTGCTTGTTGCTTGGCTACAAGACCTACATTAAGGCGGTTAGGTTGCTTTTTAAGGGCGTGATTAACGAAAATTTGCTTATAACCATTTCGGTTGTGGGCGCGTCTATCATAAGCGAGCACATGGAAGGGCTGATGGTTATTGCGCTTTATTCAATTGGCAAGTTATTTGAAAATTTGGCGGTTTCCAAAAGCCGCAAAAGCATTGAAAAGTTGGCACGTATGCAGCCAGAATATGCCAACTTGCTTGTGCGCGGAAAAGAGCATCGCGTTAGCCCAGAGCAAGTTAAGGTGGGCAGCAAAATTGTTGTGCACGCGGGCGAAAAAGTGCCTATTGACGGCGTAATTGTTTCGGGCAGTTCGATGCTGGATAACCAAAGTTTAACGGGCGAAAGTGTGCCGGTTTCAAAACGCGTGGGCGATGAAATTTTGTCCGGCGGCATTGTGCTGGACGGCACGCTAGAAATTAAAACCACAAGCGAATATAAAGATTCTGCCATAAGCAAAATTATGGATTTGGTGGAAAACGCAAGCGAAAATAAATCTAAAACCGAAACCATCATTTCAAAAATAACGCGCTGGTACACGCTTGGCGTGGTGCTGCTTGCCGTGGCGGTGTGGGCAATTGTTTGGGCGGTTACTGCCAACCTGCAAACCGCGTTTTATAGAGGGCTAATTTTCTTGGTTGTTTCTTGCCCATGCGCGTTCGCAATTAGCGTGCCGCTTTCATATTTTTCCGGCCTCGGCAACGCAAGCAAAAATGGCGTGCTAATTAAAGGCTCAAACTATCTCGATGCGTGCGCCGGCCTTAAACTTGTTGCGTTTGATAAAACTGGCACGCTAACTACAGGCGAGTTTGAAGTTAAAAGCGTTAAGGCGGAAAAGGGCTTTAAAAAGGCGGAAATTTTATACTATGCCGCGCTGGGCGAACAGAACTCACTCCATCCGTTGGCAAAAGCAATTGTGCGCGCCAACAAAAAGAAATTGGTGGCGGTTAAAAATGTGCGCGAAATTGCCGGCAAGGGCGTTGAATATTCGCTAAATTCAAGCAAATATTTTGTTGGCAGACAAACGAGCGACCTTAAAGCCACCATGGTGCAAGTGTTTAAAGATAATACACTTATTGGCACAATTGAGTTGGCAGATACTATTAAGCCAACTGCCGCAACTGCCTGCACCGAACTCAAAAATTTGGGCGTGGATGTTGCGCTGCTTTCGGGCGATAACGCGGACATTGTTAAATCGGTTGCAAGCGAGGTGGGCATTGCAAACATTCATTCAAACTTGCTGCCAGACGACAAATATAACTATTTAACCGCCAGCAAAAACGCAAAAACGCGCGTTGGCTATGTGGGCGATGGCATAAACGATGCGCCTTCGCTTGCGGTGGCGGATGTTGGCTTTTCTATGGGCATAAATGGCGCGCCTGCAAGCATTGAAGCGAGCGACGTGGTTATTGTGGACGACAATCCGCAAAAGATTGCTAGCGCAGTTAAAATTTCCCGCTACACACGCAAAATTGTTTGGCAAAATATTATCCTTTCCGCCGCAATTAAAATAACATTTTTAACTTTGGGCGCGTTTGGCGTAACCGGCATGTTGGCCGCCGTGTTTGCCGACATGGGCGTAACCCTGCTTGCCGTTTTAAACAGCCTCCGCGCGCTGCACTATAACCCAAACAAAAAGAAAAAATAAAATAAATTGAAAGCAAAAATTAACAAATAAAATTTAATAAAAAAAACAAAAAGCAGTGTAACAACTGCTTTTTTGTTATTCTGCGCTAAGAGTTTTTGTTTGTGGCGCACCATATTGATAATTTTTGGATGGAATAAAAATTGAAATTTCGCCTTGCATAAGTTTTTCCGCTTCGTTTGCGTTAAGTTTTTGGTAAACCTCGTTAGCAATGTCGTAAATAAACTCGCCTTTTTCAGTTTTTACTATGTTGTAGGCATGGCCCTCGCCGCCCGTTTCGGTTATAAGCGCGTTGGCAACATAATAGCATTCAATATCCAAAAAACTTAAAAGTTGACTTGTTAGCGCGGCATACTCAGCGCATTTTGCAAGCCCAACACCCTTAATGTTTTTTATGCTGTTGGTGCGCTTGTTCTTTTCGGCAAAAATAGGATACCACTCGCGCGCTTGGTCCTCAATTTTTTCTGCCAACTGCTGCTCGTTAAGGTTTGGATAAGCGGTTTTTACTAAATCCAGTTGGCTTTTCCACGCGGGGTCGTCTTTAAAGAGGTTATATAAACTTTCAACATAAGTTTTTAAATTTGTTTTATCCACTTTAAAATATTCATTCACCGTTTTTATAACTGCCTTGCCTAAATATGCTTGAACGGGTTTATCGGGAAATTCTTTTTTGAACAAAAACAAATTGTCAATCAGTTGGTTGAAAACCTCGTCATCGTCAACGCAACAGCCGTAGTCCGCCGTGCCGATTTCAATTTTTTCGTCTTTTTTAAAAAACCCGGAACGATAGCCATTAGTTGCGCTGCCAAATTTTTTGCGTGAGTTTTGATATTTGTCCGAATATAAAAATTTAAGCCGCTCGCTGACGGCAGCTTTTGGGTTTTTGCTGTTAATAAGTTTTGTTAAAAATTCATACATAAGAATTTTCCTTAAAAGTTAACCTCTTATAATACTTTTAAAGAGTTAACGCAGTGCTCTTTAAAAGTGGAGGAACAAACAAACCTAGGCTTATGTTTGCAATACTTTGCAAACTAGCAAAGGTGCAGTTTGGGACGATGGAGCGGGTGATGGGAGTCGAACCCACCTCACAGGCTTGGGAAGCCCGCGTACTACCGATGTACTACACCCGCACGTCGCAACTCTCGCTATTGCCA
>CANQYX010000010.1 GCA_947628205.1 uncultured Clostridia bacterium | reverse complement strand
TCATTTTTGTTGGCATGCGGAACATTTGTTTTTTGCTTAGACCGCCAACAACTAGATGGCAGTGTTAATATTCAATATGTTGCTCCTCCGCAAATTTGGGGAACGCTTAACGATGTTTGGGATAGTTCGTTACAATCTTTTAACAAAGAAAATTTAGACAAATTATTAAAAATGGTATCAGGAGATAAAGCCAGTTCAACAACAAACATGTCAAAGTTGGAAAGTTTGGCAACTTCAAATGTTACAGCACTAGAGATGCGGAATTTTGCCGTTGGTAAAAATGCTGGCGAGGATATATCAGTTGTTTTGGGAGAAAAAACTTGGACGGTTTGTTATCTATCAAAATCCAAAACGGGTGATGTAATATTAACTTTATTTTTAGATGGGAATGCTAATGCGGTTAGAACCCGTAGATTTTGTTTTTCCAGTTTCCCAGACATAACTGCAAGTGCCGCAAGCGTTACATATCCAGCAAATATGTATGGTACATCTTACATGCGTTCTGCATATTTAAGCAATGGTGGAGCGTATGCCAAATCCGGGTCAGAGATGGTTACATCTACAATCCCAGAAAGAGAATTTTATTTCTTTACAAAGGAAGATTATGGTTTTTTGCCATATGTGGTTACACCGCGCCAAGTTTCATGGCAAGAAAATGGACAATATGCAAAGACACAATTAGGTTTATCTTATAATTTATCAAACGAAAATTGGACACAAGACAAAAATAGTATGCCTACCGGATTTAGCGTTAATTATGCGGGCAAAGAAGGCAATGATAGATGGGCGGATGATTATGTATGGTTGCCATCTTTAACCGAAATTGGATATAATGATAGTCATATGGGTATCTGGGAGTTGAGCGTTGAACAACGTTCTGGTGTCGAAAATTATTATTCTTGGACACGTTCAGCAAGTCCATATAATGGCTCAGTATATGCAATTAACTATTTCGGCAACAATTGTATGTATTATGCAGCCAATACCGCCAATTTACTATATCGCCCTGCGTTTCACCTTAATTTAACAGCTGCCGCTAATGCGGCAAATTAGATGTTTGTTTAAAGAGCCAAACCAGTTTTGGAATAAAAAAGCTTACTCTATAAACTAAGGTTAAAAAAACCAAAAAAAATTTCATATATAACAATATGGAAATGTGCAAAAATTTTTATTATAAAGTTTTAGATGGCGACAGTTTAAACGAAATCTGCCAAAAATTTAACACATGTAAACAAAACATCTTGCGTAATAATGCGGAAATTCCACTTTATGCGGGCGAGTGGGTTAAAATTGAGGTTAATGATTTTATTGAACATTTTGTTAAGCCAACCGAAACACTAAATTTAATTGCCCAAAACTATTGCACCACAAAAGAAAAATTAATTGAGAATAACAATTTGCAAACTGAAAAACTTTTTATTGGCCAAAAATTGAAAATAAGGTTAGATTCTTCGCTATAACCCCACGGCGAACAAGTTCTTGTGGGGACCCCGAAAGCTCAGAATGACTAAAAACGCTCATCCAAGCGAAAAATGGGTCATCCTGAGCGAAACGAAGTGGAGCAGAAAATATAGAAAAAAGCCTAATTATTAGGCTTTTTCATTTTTATTTGCATTGTCTTTATTTGGTGTTTTTTCATCTAATGTTTCGTCTTCAGATTTATCCGTTGCCTCAACCGGTTTCTTTTCGGTTGAAAGTTTTTTAATTACTGCATTTAGATATGCATCGCTTTTTACATAACTCAACTCGTTTTCAAGTTTGGCGATATTCACGCCAATTGCGGAAGCGAGTTTGCGGTTTTTCTTCATATCTTTATCTAACGCAGAAATTTCACTTGCGCTGGCGCGTTTAATTTTCAATTCGCGCATCTTAGATAAATCGTGTTTATATTCTTCCTCGTATTTAGTTCGGTCGTTAGTTAAATTGTCAACTTCTTTTTGAAGTTCGCGAACTCTTTTTTCGCGTTCGATAGAAGCTTTTCTTGTGTAATATTGAACGGAAACTGTTTTGTTGCGGTCGTATGAATTTTTAACTTTTTTGCCCGGTTTTTTCCATTTAACTTTTTTAAGAATTACTGCAACCACGCAGATGATAATTACAACTGCGAACAGAAGTGATGGGATGAAATACCACAAATTTATTGAGTTATTCGATTCGTTGTTAGAATCGGATTCTGTTTCGTTTTCATTTGTGTCCGCCTTAACCTTGTTTAATACAAGTGTTCTAGAAGCAGGGGTTGATTTTGAAAGCGCGTTAAAATCATCATCGTTTTGGACTTCAGTTAGTGGGGTGAAATTGATGTTTCCAAAGAAAACTGTGCCAACACATTCATTTTCAGCGCCGCCTAACCCTAAACTAATTGTTGTGAAACTAGCGTCTGAATCCGGTTTAATGTAGAAAGTGTAGGTTTCCCAACCGGTTGTTTTAATTTCTTTGAAAGATTCTTCAAAACTAGAAAGCGAAATGAAAGCGCCATTTTTGTTTTCATCATTATCTTCAATGTTGCGCGTAAACACATCAATTGAAAGTTTGTAATAGCTGTTGGCAATTAAACTGAAACCAACTTTAGAGTTGAAGGAATAGCTTGCTTTTTCTTGCGCGTTGATAACCAAAACATTTTTGTTGCTTCCTCTATAACTTCTTAACAATTCCAATTCTTCCGGATCGTAAATTGCAACAATGTCGGATAGGTTAGAGTTGGTTATGTCAACAATTCCAACAGTTTTTAAATCGCCGCTGCCAACAAAGAAATTAGATTTTGAAAAATCGAATTCATTTAAATTGTCGGTTGCCATTAGGTTAGATAAATCAAACCCGTTGTTGTTGGCAAATAAATCCTGCGAAACCGATTCAACAAATGACACATCGTCAACAAAGCAGGCACCCCAACCCTGACTGTCTAATGTTATTTGAAGGGATAAATCAAGGTTTTGATAAGGTGAAGTGAAGTAAATTGCTTCGTCATTCCACTGGCTAGATTCTTGAATATTTTTTGAGCATAGAGTAATATATTCTCCGTTGTTGTTATGCACAAGCGAAACTTTAACATTTGCAAGCACAGGATAAATTTTAAATTTCACTGCGCTTAAATTGTTGCTTGCGGTTATGGTTTTTGCCGGACTTGTGTAGGTTAACGTGTTGGAGTTTGCATTGTACATCATTAAAACATTGTTGCTTCTGCCATCGTAAGGATTATTTGCTGCCAAGTTGGTTAAGCCATTGTCACTAACCATTTTATCAAAATCAGGTTTGTCCGTATTAACAATGCCATAAACTTGTTTTGATGAAGAGTCACCTGCAGAAACTGCCCAAGAGCTGGCGGTTGCAGGGTATGGTTTTAATGCGTCAGTAATTTCTAAAGAATTAAATTCTCCGTTTGCTATGCCAGTTGTGTCTGTTTCGTCAAAAGAAATTTTAGTTCCAGCATTGTAAGTTGCGTAATCCACTTTATATACATTGATGCTAGAAATGTAAACCTGCCCAGATGCGCCCGAATCTTCACTGCCAAAATCCAACTCCAACTCGAACTGAACATCATTCAAGCTAGGTGCTTTTACAAAAATGTTGTGTGCAGAATATCCATTCATCGAACTGTTGGTTGCGGATGAGATGTTAACAGTTTGAGTTTTAGGGTCTTGATCCGTTCCGGTTTGGTTTAATTTAAGCGTTGCTTGACCATCCAAGTTTACCGCTTTGGCAATAATAGAAACTCGGTAAATGTTATTTTTGCTAAATTTAAAATAATCTTCAGTTGTTTTGAAAATTGAAAATGTTTTTTTGTCGTGGTTAACAACAAAAGCGGTGTTGTTTAAACCATCTGTAAGTTCTTTATCTTCCTCCGCTGTGCGATAGTAAGAATAATCTACATCGTTAGTGCCATATTTAGTAAACAATTTGTTGTTTGGCGAAAGAACGCTGCTTTGAACTAGATATTTTTCATCATCTGTTCGCCTATCTACATAATTTGAATTTTTAAAACTATTAAGCGCGGATTCGCTAAGTTTTCTAACCGTTAAGTTATCAAACAGGGCAACGCCATTGCCATTTGCCGCCAACCCTAATTTTACATTTAATGATGCAAATTGGCTTGTGCTGACATAAAATTTCATTTCAGTCCATTTGTTGTAAGACGAAATGTCGTTAATTGCACAGATTGTTGGCAGAGTGTTGCTGGTAGCATCCGAATCATACAAAAACAGCGAGGCAATGCCATCGTCCACATCAGTGTAAACCATAACAGTTATTTCATAATGGCTGTTTGCCGCAAGTGAATAAGAATTTGCGGTTGTGTATTCTGCCGAAGATTTTATCATCAAAACATACTGTTTTTCTTCATCACGGTTAGAATTTGCGTATTTTGACTGATACTCCTTGTCCTTTAAATTTATTACGCCATTAACATCTTTGTTTTCTTCATCCTTAGAGTTAAACGAAACATCGTAGCCATTTGGCTTGAAAGGGTAGGATGAACTGGTGTTACTATCAAATTTAGAGTTTATAAACGCGTTGTCAATTTGCTCAAAGCTTGAAAAACTTGATGCATAAACTTGCTCAACGCTATTAATTTTAGCCACACCAAATATTGATGCTAAAATAAGCATAAATGCCAATAATAAAAATTTTGTTTTGACCATGCATTGTTTGAATTTCATAAAAACCTCTTTTAATTTTTAACTATAAACTAAATAATTATAATATAAACAGAAAAAAAAAGCAAATAAATTTTGGCAAATTGAACATATTATTCGTAATGAAAAAGGTTAAAAAAATTTACATTCTAATTTTTGGTGCAATAATTGGGCTTATTAATGGTTTTTTTGGTGGCGGTGGCGGTATGGTTGTTGTGCCAGTTTTAAACAAACTTTTTGGTTTAGAACAAAAAAAAGCGCAGGCAACTGCACTTTTTGTAATTTTGCCAATAAGTTTAGTAAGCACAATAGTATATTTGTGTAATAACGCAATAAGTTTTGCCCATGGTTGGCCGGTAATTTTGGGGATAATTTTAGGTGGAGTTGTGGGTGCATCGCTATTGAACAAAATGAACAACAAAGTTATAAAAGGCATTTTTGTTTTCTTTATGTTGTTGGGCGGTGTGGGCATGCTTATAAAATAGGAAAGTGTTATGATTTTTTGGGAAATTGTAGTTGGCTTTTTAGGCGGAATTATTGGCGGAATGGGCATGGGAGGTGGAACGCTTACCATTCCTCTTTTAACAATTTTTTTAAATTATAAGCAGCTAAAAGCACAAGGCATAAATTTAATTGCGTTTTTGCCAATGAGTGTTATGGCATTATTTATTCATATAAAAAATCATCTTGTGGCGTTTAAAGAAACTTGGCTGTTGGCAGTTGTTGGATGTGTGTTTAGTTTGGGTGGAGCATTGTTGGCAACTCATCTATCAAACGTTATTTTGAAAAAACTTTTTGCTTTGTTCTTAATAGGGTTGGCGATTTGGCAAATTATAGAAATTAACAAAAAAAATTAAAAAACAACAAAAAACTGCAAAAAAATTAAAAAAATGACAAAAAAATCATAATTTTTTAAAATTTTTACGAATTTTTAGCAAATTAAAAGCAAGATATTATGTTCAAAAAATTAATTGTAAATTTTATTTGTTCATACTTTAACATATAAGGTTTTAAGTTTTCATTGGTTAAATTTTTTATTGACAACTCCATTTCGTTTAAATATGTTTTGGCTTTGTTAAATTTACTGTCCGCATTAAAAGCTTGCATAAAGTCATTTGAGCAATCGTTAAACCGAATTTCAATGCTTTTAAAGTTTAAAATTAGTTGTTGTTTGTCAATTTCGCATTTGTCAAACGATAAGATGTTGCCATAAATTTCATCAACACAATTTTTGCAATTTTCAATTAAGGTTTTTGTGGTGTTTTTTTGATTTTCGGATAGGTATTCTAAATTAATTTTTTCCTTATAATCCAAACAAAAAACAGTGGCAGTTGGATAGTCAGTTTTTAAATTTTTGCAAACTGTTTCGGCATTGCTTTCATTTGGATAAAAACTTGCCAAAACATGATACTTTCCGTCAAAATAAATATAACCCGCGCCGCCTTTTTCTTGCATTTTTATTGAAAGTTCGTTTGCCGCGTTGTAATTTAAAAAATTATTTATTTCAACAAAATAAAATTTGTTAGTTTTATTTGTGTTGGGCTTTAAAAAATACACAACACCCAACAAAATAACACAAAAAAACACATAAACAAACAATGGCACGCTACGCGAATTAGAACTTGCAATTTTCTTTTTATATTCTTTTATGTCAAATTGAAACTCTTGCATATAGATATTTATTAAAAAAATAGAATTTTTATGTTTAATTAGTTAAGGAATATTTTTTATTAAAACTGGCAATCTTTGGTTAAAAAACTGCCGTTTATGGATATAATCATGCGGGAGGTAAAAATGAAAGTTAAACCACTTTTTGACAGAGTGCTTATTTTGCCTGAGGAGCAAAACGAACAAAAATCCGGAATTATTTTGCCTGATACTGCAAAAGAAAAGCCACAATTTGGCACTATAGTTGCAGTTGGAGATGGCGAAAATTTGGATTATACAAAAAGTCAGATGAAGGTTAAGGTGGGCAATAAGGTTATTTTTAACAAATATGCAGGTGCGGAAATTAAATTGGATAACACCATTTACATTTTAATGCGCCAAATTGACATTATAGGGGTGATAGAAAATGTATAAAATAATTTGTATGGGCAACGAAGCAAAACTTAAACTATTAAAAGGCATTGAAATACTTGCCGACTCTGTGAAAATAACGCTTGGGCCAAAGGGCAGAAATGTTGCAATCACAGATAGATTAGGGCAATCATTTATAACAAATGATGGCGTAACGATTGCCAAAGAAATTTTTTTAGAAGACAATATCGAAAATTCGGCTGTCGAACTATTGCGCGAGGCAACAACTAAAACAAACGATATTGCGGGTGATGGCACAACAACCGCAACAATTTTAGCAGAAAAAATTTTTAGCGAAGGGTTGAAATCGTGCAACATGGGTGCAAACCCCATTATGTTGCGCGAAGGCATAAAATCGGCTGTAAATTTGGTTGTTGATGAAATAAAAAAACGCTCTAAACCTATTAACGATATCAATTCTATAAAACAAGTTGCAAAAATCTCTGCAGGCAACGAACAAACGGGGTGTTTAATTGCCAAAGCGTATGAAATGGTTGGCAAAGATGGAATTATAACGATAGAAGAGGGAAAAAGTTCGGTGGATAGCTTAAAGGTGGTTAATGGTGTGCGCATCAGCCGCGGATATGTTAGCCCGTACATGTGCACCGACCAAACTCATCAGTTGGCCGAACTAGACAACCCTTACATATTTATAACCGACAAAAAAATAAGCCACATCAACGAAATTTTGCCAATAATGGACATGGTTAACAAACAGGGTGGTTCACTATTAATAATTGCAGAAGATTTGGAAGGCGATGCCCTTACAACCATCGTTTTGAACAATATGCGCAAGGTGTTTAAATGCGTTGCTGTAAAGGCACCCAATTTTGGGGATAGGCGCAAAAAGGTTTTAGACGATATTGCCTTAACGGTTGGTGCAAAATTTGTTTCGGGCGATGTTTATAACAATTTTAACGACATAACAATTGAAGATTTAGGCCACGCATCAAAAATAAAAGCGGATAAGGATACAACAACTATAATTGGCGCAAAAGGCAATAAAATTTTGGTTGGCAATCGAATAAAAGAACTTAAAGAACTGTTGACGCACACTTCAAAATTATTTGATAGGCAAACACTAATAGAACGAATTGCCATGTTAAACGGAGGAATTGCAGTTATAAATGTTGGCGCAATAAGCGAACTTGAAATGAAAGAAAAAAAGTTGCGCATGGAAGACGCTTTAAATGCTACTCAATCTGCCATTGAAGAAGGAATAATCGTTGGTGGCGGAGTGGCACTTTTGCGCGCAAAATCTGCCCTTGCCGACCTTATCTCCAAACTAAATGGCGACCAAAAAATTGGGGCAACAATTGTGTTAAATTGTCTAGAAGCACCAATTCGACAAATTGCCAAAAATGCAGGAGTGGATGATGGCGTGGTTGTTCAAAAAGTTTTGTCAAGCAAAAATTTTAATTATGGATATGATGCACTGAACAACAAGTTTTGCGACCTATTAAATGCTGGCATCATCGACCCAGCAAAAGTAACGCGCACTGCGCTAGAATCTGCTTGCTCGGTTGCTTCCACTTTGTTAACAACGGAGTGTGTGGTTGCCAAGGTTATGGAGGATATTGATTATAGGCCATTAAGATAGTAAAAACTAAAAAAATTTAAAAAAACACAAAAATTTATATAAAAAATGCAAAAAAAAACAAAAAAATCATATAAAAATGCAAAAAAATTAAAAAATTATTTAAAAATAAAAAATCTCAGATTCAACTGAGATTTTTTTAATTTTCAACAACTTTTCCAATTGCAACATCAAATTTGCCTAAATTATATTCAACATTTTTAATTGCGCAAACTGCTTTTAAATCTTGCTCGCATGCTTTAATAAAATCTAAGTTTTCAGCCGTTATTTTAATCTCTTCAATTTCTGTTTTTAGGCTCAATTTGTTTTCGCTTTTAAATTGGCGAACTCGTGCAACAATGTCCACCACCTCATCGCCATTTGCAATTATTGTTTTGTTTTCGCTTAACTTAATAGGGGAAAGGGTGGTTAGGTGAATGCTTTTTTCTTTTTCAAAATTTCTAAAATAGTTTTGATAAATTTCTTCTGCAATGTGTGGCATTGTTATGCCTAAAAGTTGCAACATTCTAAACAGCACATTGTAGCTTGCCCATTGTGCGCTCGCTTTTGCGTCCTCGCCATAAATTTCTGGCTTATATAATCTGTTTTTAACAAGCTCAATGTAATTATCGCAAAAGAAGTAAAAGAATTTTTCAATTTCCGCTTTTGCGTAGCCCATTTCAACATCGTTATAAAAGGCAATTGTTTTACGATATGCCTCGTTAAACTTGTGCATAATATATTCATCCACTGGCAAAATTTTAGCTGGCTTTTTAGGGGTGTAATCATAAAGAAAATTCAAAACAAATTTGCTGCCGTTGAAAATTTTATTCAAAAGTTTATATCCGTCTTTAAGGCCTTCATCGTTAAACATAACATCGCGACCATAAGCACCACTTGCGCTAAAATATCTAACAACATCCGCACCATAGGTTTGCATAATTTCGGTTAAATTCATTTTGGAGTTGGATAAATGTTTACTAATTTTAATGCCTTTATCCGCCATCATCCAGCCATTAATAATTAACTCTTTCCATGGCAGCGTGCCTTGATGATAATATGCTTTAATAATGGTTCGTAAACACCATGTTGTAATGATGTCTCGCCCAGCAAAGCGCATGTCCATAGGGATTTTTTTATTGGCAGATTGCTCATCCTCAAACCAATTTGTGTTAATTTGTGGGGTAACCGAACTTGTTGCCCAAGTGTCCATAACATCGCTTTCTGGCACAAAATTGCTGCAACCGCACTCGCATTTACCAGTGTATTCTATTGAAAGTGGGTTAACAGGCAAATCTTTAATTTCGGCAAAATGAGGTTTGCCGCAACTTGCGCAATACCAAACAGGGAAAGGCACACCAAAATATCTTTGCCTTGAAATGCTCCAGTCCTGATTTAAATTTTCCACCCAGGCCATATAGCGTGTTTTCATGCTTTCTGGGTGCCAAACAAGTTTTTCGCCCAATTCTGCCCATTTTTGCTTTAACTCTGGGGTAGAGGTGCGGATAAACCACTGCTTTTTAGTTAAAAATTCAATTGGTTGTTCGCACCTTTCGTGCACTTTAACGCTGTGGGTTATTGCGTCTTGCTTATAAATATAACCTTGTGCTTTTAAATCTTCAATAACTGCCTTGCGTGCATCCGCCGTTTTAAGCCCGGCATATTTTCCGCAAATATCTGTCATGCGGCCACCATCGTCAATGGCTTGCTTTAATTCTAATTTATATTCCTTCCACCACTCAACGTCAGTTTGGTCGCCAAATGTGCAGCACATAACAATGCCAGTGCCTTTGTCTATGCCGACCTTGCTGTCTGCATAAATTTTAACAACGCGCTCCTCAAACAGCGGCACTTTAACAAGCTTGCCAACTAAATGCGCATAGCGTTTGTCCTCTGGGTTAACAAAAATTGCAACGCAGGCAGGCAAAAATTCGGGGCGGGTGGTGGCAATAGGGATTGTTCCGCTGCCATCCGCCAATTTAAAGTTAAGATAGTTGAAAACGCTGTCTAAATCTCTATCTTCCAACTCAAATTGTGCCACGCTTGTTCTGCACTTTGTGCACCATGGGCTTGGCTTGTTTTCTCTGTAAGCAATGCCGCGCTTTGCCAAATCGATAAACGATTTTTGGCTGGTTTTTTGGCTGCGATTGTCAATTGTGTTGTAACCCAAGCTTAAATCGCAACTCATGCCCGAACGCACCATCATGTCCCTATACGTTTGGTTGTAACTATCCACTAATTCAAGCGCAATTTTAGTAAATTCCTCACGCGGGATGGAGTGTGCTTGAATTTTTTTCTTTTTTTCAACCAACAGCTCGGTTGGCAGCCCGTTGTTATCAAACCCAAGCGGAAAGAAAAGGTTTTTGCCCAACATTCTATTATAGCGCGCATACATATCCGCTTGGCTAAAACCATAAATATGCCCAATGTGCAACTCGCCACTAACTGTTGGTGGCGGCGTATCTATTGAAAAGGTTGGCTTTTTTGAATTAGGGTCAAATTTATAAATGCCCTCAGTTCGCCAGAACTCTTCCCACTTTTTTTCTTTTTCTTCAATATTGTATTTATTGTCTAACATAATTTCTCCAATTTTTAAAACAATTAGTTCTATTTAAAAATTCTAAACTATGTTATTATAACATAATTGTTTAATTAAATCAAGTTAAAAGCGAATTGATTTATTAAATAATTTTAAAAAAACGTATTGACAAAAAAGCATTTGGCGTTTATAATAACCTTTGGGAGATATTTATGGAAACATTTGAATACTTTAAAGTTATTGCAGAAAATCTGTTAAAAAATAATAATGCCGAACCAAACGAAGATGAGTGTTCGCTAGATTTGTATGGCAACTCGCTGTTAAAAATTAAAAATTACAATTTTATTAAAGATTTCGCCCCCTCAATGTTGAATGATTTGGAAATAGCAATAGAAGAATTGTTAGTAAATAAACATTTGCAATTTAAAAAAATTAATTCGGTTAGCGCAGGGTTTATGACTGATTATTGTGGCTTGGCTTATTTTGACCCAGCAATTCTCGTTAACGTATCGTACGAAAAAGGGGATAAGCAAAAATCAGTAAGTTTTTTGTTTACAAGGTTTGAGGTTGCATCGGCTAATAAATATAATATTGTAAAAAACGACGCTTTAACCAAGTTTTGGAGGGATTATTTAGGTAAAAAGTATAAAACGCCATATAGAAAAGCACTATCTAACTATGTATACAGGCAAAATCACATAAATGATACAGAGCCAGTTGGTTTTGGCTGGGAAAAAATAAATTTAATAGTAAATTACCTAAATTAAATTGGCATTATAATTAATTAAATCAACAAAATTTGAACAAAAGATAAATTTTTGTTCATTTTTTTACAAATTTTTTTAAAAATTTTCAAAAAAACTTTAAATTCTTGACAGTTGTTCATAATTTTAATAAAATTTTAATATCATTCTAAAAAAGGAGGAAAAAGAGAATGAAGGTTAAAGGAAAGGAATTGATTTTAAAAATCGTTTCTCTTGTTGCAACTGTTTTGTCATTTGTTGGCCTAGCATTCAAATTCGCAGTTATGAATACCGACCCAGCAATTGGTAAAAGCACGTCATCATCTCAAAGCTTACAGGATTGGGTTGACAGTTTTAAGTTGTTTAAAAATGTTCAAGAAACCGCTGTAAGGTTCTGGCAAGTTGCACGAGTTTTCTTAATTATTGCCTTAGTTGTGCTTGCAGTTTTGGCATTAATTACAATTGTTCAATTCTTCTTCAACCACAAATACCTTTCACTTGCAAAACTAGTTGTTAGCATTGCAGCAGTTGCTTGCTTTGTTGTATTCTTCGCTTTGTTAGTGATTGGCGGAATTATGCTTGGCAACAAAATGTCTAGCGATCTTGGAACGGTTACATTCTTACCAAATGTTGGTGCTTGGTTCATCTTCTTATTTGGTCTTGTTGCTGGTGTTGTTGCGTTAGTGGACAGAAAGAAAGCATAACAAAAAAACTAGGCGCTGGCCTAGTTTTTTTATTGATAAAATCATTTTTTAAAATAAAAATTTTATGTTATAATTGCTTTATGGAAAAGGAAATTAATTTTAAAAAAAGTTTAGGGCAAAATTTTATATATGATAAAAATCTTTTAAACTCCATTATCGACATGGGCGATGTTGAAAACGCCGACACTGTTTTGGAAATTGGCGCCGGCGCAGGCACGCTAACCGAACTGCTTTGTGAGAGGGCAAAAAATGTTATCTCTTTTGAAATAGATAAATCGTTGGCAGTTTTTTTAGATAGAATTGCCAACGAACATAAAAATTTGCAAATATATTATCAAGATTTTTTAAAAGCGGATTTATCAAAATTAAATTTAAAATCGGCACGCGTGGTTGCCAACATTCCATATTATATAACCACGCCAATAATTTTTAAATTGGTTGAGCATAAAGAAAGTTTTAAGTCAATGCTGGTGCTGGTGCAAAAAGAGGTGGCAGATAGGTTTGCCGCACTGCCTAACAGCAAAAATTATGGGGTAACTTCGGTTGAATTACAAGCAATTTTTGATGTTAGTTGCCCTAAAATTATTAAAAAAACGTGTTTTACACCTGCACCCAAAGTGGATAGCGCACTGGTTAAACTAATTCCGCATAATAAATTTAAAAAATTAAATTTTGAGGGCTTTTGCGATTTTGTTGGAAAAGCGTTTTCTATGAGGAGAAAAACGCTTTTTAACAATTTAAAAACCTTTTATGAAAAAGACAAAATTTTAAACGCACTTAACAAATTGAATATTTTAGAGGCCGCCCGTGCGGAAAATTTGTCTGTTGAAAATTTTGTTGAACTTTATTCTTTGCTAAACTAAAATCTTAAAAATTTTATAAAAATTTAAAAAATAGCACAAAATTTAAAAAAAAATTAAAAATTTTGTGTTATTTTTTGTTTTTTTGTTAATTTTTTTTTAAATTTTGGTTTTTGAGGTTTATATTATTTTTTGTTGTTTTTTGTTTGACTATAAACTTTTTTAATTATATAATTAAAATGTAGAATTTTGTAGATAATAATAAAAAATCTATTGTTTTGCATTTAGGTAGGGGTATGAAAGGTAAAATTTTAAAAGTTGTAGGGATAGTTTTATTATCGATACTCGCTTTTGTGGGTGTTGTTGTTGGCGTAATGGCCATTCAAGGCAAATTTAAAAGGCCAATTGTCTATCCAAGTGAACTAGTTTTTGAAACAAACAATTTTGTGGTTGTTAATGATGACACGGTTGACGATGTTCATCTGCATTCTTTTATTCTCACTGGCAAAAACGGCAACAAAACAGTCAACAGAAAAACTTGCTATTTAAAGTTTGTGGATAGAATTGGCTCGGAGTACGTTTATGGGGAAGAACTTATAACCTTGTGCCATAGCGATAAAACTCCAATTGAAAAAGAAACCGAAGGCAATTTTGTTGGATATTATAAAGTTAATTGCAACGAACCAATTTATTACACTTTTAAAGCAATGGGGTCGGACCCTGCGCATTATAAACGCATTAATTATGGCAAAGTTGTTTTGGAAGCTTACGCCGAAAAAGATATTGGCAAATCTAATCAACTTGTTTTTTACGTGGATAAAGCGGTTGAGCAAATCCGTTTGTCTGAAATTGATAATTATACAACCGAAATTGATACATACACGCACAAACAACATGGCACACAAGTTAAAACTTTGACGCTAGGCAGCAGGGTGGAATTCGATTATGAAATTTTACCTTACTATTCCGCTTTGCCATATTCAGATAGGCAGGATGGCAAAAATATAGAGCTTTATTATGACGATGAACTTGAATCTGGCGATTATTTGCCGGTGGAAATAAATTCATTTAACCAAAATGAAAAACTTAGTGAATTTATAACCGAAGAAGATGGAAAATTGTATTTTGAACCTAAAAAGCCGGGTGGATACTCGTTCATTTATGCAATTTTTAATAGTTACACCGCTCAAGAAAATAGCACACAAACAAATTTTATTAAAGACCGCGTTCGCGAGCAGATGGTTTACACAATTTTAAACATTGATGTTACAAGCGAAAAAGCTGAAAGTGTTAGTATTGACGATGACTTGCGCTTGAATTTGAAATTGTATAATAACACAGAATTGGCTTTAAACGATTCTCAAACAAACCAAAATTTAGGTTTAATGTTAAATGGCGGCACGGAAAGTGATTTGTTCGATGTGCTAGAATTTAAATTAAATCAAAATCGTTTTTGGTCTAACACCGTTACATTTGTGGCAGAAAACGATTTGCCTCCTGTTAAGTTGACTAATGGCGAAAATGTAAATTATAGAATTTCAAACGGCCGTTTAAATTATAACAATAACACTTATTCAATAACAATTCATCCGTCAAAAATTTCAATAAACGGCGCACAACTTATTGAAAGCATTAGTTTGGAAGGCAATGAATACTATTGCCAAAATGGCGTTGCATTTTTGGGCGAAAACGAAATTACAATGTTGCGTTCGGGTGGATATTTGGATTTCTTTACATACGACGAAACAAACAACAGTTACACCAAATCCAACCTTGAATATAATGTAACAAAACTAGAAGGCACAGGCGCAAAAGCAAAATATAATTTGCTGTTAACTAGCGCACCAGAACTTAATGTTAACACCTCGCTACGATTGATGGTGTTAATGGTTGGCAGCGATGGCAAAGTTGGTGGAGAAGGCAAACTTTTTGATAGCGCAAACGTTTTAATTTCAACCGAACAATTTGTGCCAAATTCGCAAAACCTTAATCAGTTGGTGGATTTGCAAATATCTTATAACCAAGATGCTGTAAATTATGGGTTTGAAGCGTTTGAAAATGTTGTTAATTTAACAGGCACATATGCGGCCGGCGTGTTAGTAACTCAGTATAATGACTCGGGTTATAGCATTGAAGTTATCCCTAACATAACTTACACTCTTGGCGGGATAAGATATGTTTTAGTTGGCACAAACGAAAATGGCCAATTTAACAACATAATAAAAGCAAAAGATAGGGCAGATTCTTCCAGCACAACAATTTATTTGATGGTGCTAAAAAATGCATATAATCAAACAACCGAACAATATGTAAACGCCAAAATTGAAACGAGCGCAAATTTCACTCAAACAGAAGTTGTGTCTTTATATTTAGATAGCCCGATAACAGTTGAAAACAATTATCAACTTGTGGACAATTTAACATACGATTTTAACGAATCGGCCGAATATGAATCCAACACAGAGGATAAGGATAATTACATCATTAAAACCGGCTTAAATTACCATGTTTTGGAGTTTACAAAAAATCATGTTGTAAAAATTTCTTCGCCATATCAAAATATGTTGTTCAACATCTATAACAAAATTTCTAAAAATAGTTTTGCTTGCTTTATTAATGGCGAACAATGTTTAGATGCAATAACAATAGTAAGTTTGGGGTTGAGCGAAGATAA
This sequence comes from uncultured Clostridia bacterium, assembly GCA_947628205.1. Taxonomy (GTDB): domain Bacteria; phylum Bacillota; class Clostridia; order Christensenellales; family UBA1242; genus Onthoplasma. The sequence goes on along the minus strand of CANQYX010000010.1, from coordinate 20,697 downwards.
CAATTCATTAATAATTACCTTTAATTCTAACAATTATGATTTATTGAATGGGGAAAGTTTCACTATTGGCCTGTCGTATAATGGCAATGTTTACAATTCGCCAGCCATTGTTGTAGATTCTGCGGCACCAAGCCAGATAACATTTGATTATGAAGAAAATGTGGTTAATTTGCCAAATAGTTATAGTTCTAGTTGGCAAACGGACAGCGAAGACATTTTGCCAACCATAAATGTTAAAATTGTGGGCATTGACGATGGTGGAGATTACCTTTTCCGCTATTCATATAATGGCCACGAAATTGCCGACCTTGCAACCATTTTTAACGATACATACATTAAAGGGTCGCAAGTTAATTTTAAACCTGCACCAGCATATTCAAATGAATTGGTTAGTTATGCCTTCTCGTACACAACTTTGGGTGATTCTGTTTTAAAAATAAACAAAACCGACCTTGGCTACAATGTGCAAGTGTTAAAAATTGGCAAAAGTTTGCTTGCTGTTAGTTTAAAAAGTAACATCGATTTAGGCGATGATGCTAGTGGCGAATTGGATGAAATTGTTGGCTATATTCGCTTGGATGTAACAACAGAAAACGGGTTTTCGTTTGCGCTTAAAGATGGCAAATCTCAAATAACATCAACTGGCAACGATAATGAATTAAGCGAAATAATTTTAACAAATTATGTAATCTATTCTTACAACACTAAACAATACACCGATGCAAAATATTTTAATATTTCAAATGTTGCAAGCTACAACAAAACATATAAAGTAAATGAAAACGACAATGGTTTTGAAATTGTTGACGAATTTGATGTTGTGGTTGTAACAATTTCAAAAGAGAACACTATTTGGAGAATTACAAAAAGCCAAGTTTATGCTTATGCAAATGTTCAGCTGTCGTTTGATGTTTCAGTTATAACGTCAAGCGAGCCATTAAGTTTGGAAATTTATTTTAGCAATTCGATAACGGTGGATTTAAATGCCGCGTATAATGCGGAAATTTACGAAGGCACAAATGTTTTGTTGCTAGAAACCAAAAAGGGCAACGCTAACGAAGTACCGTTTGAAAAGAATTCAATTTTTAGAATACGAGAATTAGTTGCCACTTCTAACACTTATTTTATAACATACAAAGTTTTTGGTACTGACGAAGAAAAGCTAATTAATCAAGAAGAATATATTAAAATTGACAATGCCGGCAATTACACCTTTACCATTTATTCAAGTGCCGACCAAAGCTTTGGCAACGATAAACGCTTGGCAACCTACAATTTGCGCGTTTTGCCAAATGTTGTGTTTAGCGCGGACAATACGCAACGTTCTTTTGCCGAACACCTAGAAAGCGATAGCGAAGTTGATTTATCCAAAATTGTAACAGTAAAACAATTTAACACCACAGTTAATTATGGGGATACGTCAGGCGATATTTACGCAAATAACAACTTAATAGATTTGCAAAATGTTGCCGAACTTGAATTTAAAAACAACAACTACAACGATGCAGAAATTTTCACCTTTAAAAATAAGGACGATATTTCAACTTTAACAGAATTAAAATTGCAAACATTGTGGCTAATTAATTTGGATGACCAAGTTCAACAGCCAGTTTCAATTTGCTATAAAACAACCAGTTTTGATATTGATGTTTTAATAACAAACAAATATGCCAAACTAATTGAATATAAGGCCGAGCCATATAAGGTTAGCGCGCGAGTTAAATTAGATGCGCCAATTTCGTTCAACGTTGAAGGGCAAAATTGGCATTTGGAATCGGTTATCGCAAACGGTTACACCTTTTCAGTTTTAAATAATCAATTTATGCTTGATCAGGACATAGGCGGAGAAATTGAAAATGTGGCTTTAACCTTTAATTTTGCGTTTGATGGCGAAGATGCACAACTTGCCAGCAAAAAATTAAGTTATACAAACGCAAATAACAACAATGGCAACGTGCGTAATATTTCAATTGTTTTAACTCCAAATTTGCCACCAATAAAAGAAAATGTTAACGCAATATCAAATAACGAGTTTGACATTATAACAGATGTATTTAACCTAGAAAGTGCGCAGGAAGGAATTGCTTCAATAACTATTGAAAAAGAAAAGAATGCCGAACTATACAATTTAATTTCTCAAACTGAGGAAATAAGTTATACCTTTGCTGAGAATTTAAACAACACAAAGGTTAATTTTAAAGATATTAACGGAAACGATATAAAAATTAATGTTGTTTATCATGTTGTTTATGGAACTGGTGAAGTTAGTTACGATTTCAATTATCAACTTACAATTTTAAATAGGCAAGAATTAAAATTGGTTTATCCATATAAAGATTATGGCGGAAATATAGCTGCCTCTAGTTTCCGTGTGCTTAACAACGACAGCGACACCATCAATTATTTGCAACATTTAAGCGAAATTGATAGTTATGAATATGAAATTGTTAATGTAGGCCAAACCATATCTTTTGGCAATTCAAATCGCGCCCAAGTGTTAGATAGGGCAGATGACAGTGCCGAACTTGCCAATCAAATAAAGGCGGTTGAATGGGTTGCGTACACAGGGAACCCTAACCAAAATCTTGTAAGCATTGCAACTACCGAGCAAAATATGTTCTTAGTTAGCTTTAACGAACGCGCAACTGCATATATCCTTTTAAAAATAACCACAAAATCGGGCAATTTTGATTTCTATTTGGTGCATTTATATAATCAAATGCTCAAAAACGATTATAAGGACATTAACTCAACCAACACATGGGAATTCAATGTAAACACAGACAATTTAAAATTCTATTCCACCAACAAAATTCTAGGCCAAACTTTCGACCGCGCTTTGTTGTTAGATAAATTTAAATTGCAAAATGGAAATCCAACCAACAACAACTTTAGGTTGTATTTGCTAGAGGCAAATTTGCTTGGCAATGAAGATGCAAATGCCTATTACAATTTAACCAACATAGAACAATTTTCACTTGTAAACGAAAAGAGTTTGAATTTGTTAACTCAGTTTGCAACGCTTAAAATTGCCTTAATTTACATTGGCACAACGGATAGTGCCGAGTTGTATTTGGGCAATATAATTGTTTATGCTCATTCTAAAAATAGCGTGGAAGTAAACAATGAAAATGTTAAAGATTTAAAACCAGAAATGAGCAACGGCGAATATAAAATTACATGGTCTTCAGATCTAGGCAAAATATTTAGCAATCCGTTTGTTGTTGACGACGCTGCAACACCAAATTTGACAATAGATTCCGTTTCAGAAGGGTTCGGATTTACAGATAGTTCAGTTTATTTATCGTCAACCGATAACACAGTATTCGCAATTTCTTCTTCGGATGTTGCACAAGAAAAATATTTAACCATTCCATTGTCTTTCGTTGTAAAATATGCCTATACAATAGCGGACGAAACCCTATATTTATATGTCCATTTTGAAATTCCGCCTGTTAATCCACCAACCGAAAGATTAAATCGCACTATCACATTTGATAAGGCAAACGAACAATTTATTGATGAGTTAAAAATTTCTTTATACGATTATAAAGGCAACATAAGTTTGAACGTTAACGGAGAAAAAATTTCAGCAACCGAATTGCATTCAAAATTTGATAACGTAACTTCATCTTATGTGGATGGCGAACTTGACCTTAACTTTACACTTCAACCAGAAGCTTATAGAGTTGAGTTTAAAATTGTATATGATGATTTGGCCAACGCAGATTTGTCTTTTGATGTTGCCATATTAGTTGATAGCGCGGTGGGAACGAACATTTTGGAAGATTCCAACGAAAATTCCACCCCAATTAGATTAAATGCCACAAAAACAACCGAGGATGATTCTATTTATAAAAACATAACTGCAAGCAAACTGGATATTACTAAAACTGACAACACTTATCAAATTGGTGGGCTAAGGATTTCTACTTTCGACAACGCAAAACTAGAACTTTTAATTAAATCTAATGAAAAATTTGTAACTTCTAATTTGACAGAAAATGTTTTAACAATTTCAGAATCTGGCTCAATAGATTTTGCGCACAATGCCAACGATAATGATATAGTGGTTGAAATTGCAATTCAAATAAAAACAGATAGCGGTGCAATATACAAAAACTTTAATGGAGATGACATTGTAAAAACCCTTTATGTAACAGTGCCTAAAACTTATTCTGGCTTGGTTGCTAGATATATGGCGGTTGGCACAAATCATGAAAATGTTTCCTCTGGGTCAACGATAAATACCATTAGGGCAAATTTATTTGGCAAAAACGAAAATGGGCAAGATAAATTCGATTCAAAGATTTATAATACAAACAAAATTGCAATCCTTAATTTAAAAAATGAAATTGTTTTTGCAGATTGGGAAACCGGTTTTGCCACAATGGGATTTATTAATAAAGCCAACGCAAACTATGTTTCAATAAATATAGATGGAACAATGGTTAATCAGCTAACTCCAAATGCGGAAGACGACAATTTATCCTTCCAAAAAGTTTCTGAAACCCGAACAACAAATATCGTTTTAACAAACATTGCCGGCGTTAATAATTTTAGTTATAGTTACCAAGTTTTAAAAGATTTTGACACCGGCGCAAATTCTTACAGCATAGTTGATGGCATTTTGGCTGATGATAACTATCTAAGCCAAACAACTGTGGACGAAAACAACATTCAAACGGTAGATTTCAGCTTTGTTATGAACAAAGATGGCAACAACATCCCCAAATTTGAAACAGAAGAGTTGACCATTGGCAAAATGTTTGATGCTATAAATGAGGGCGTTTATATAAAGGACATTTCTGCCTCAACATCCTTTTTAAGAAACGAGTCAACAGCGGATGGCAGAAATAGATATATTTTAAAATTTGGCGTTGGCTCGCCAAAATATTCGTTAATTTTATCTTCGGCGGCCGATCATAGCGTTAAGATACAACTTAAATACGAGTCAACAGAAACGAATACAGATGAAAAGCTAAATTTCGCTTTAACTTTAGTTGGTAATGGTGGCGAATTTAAAGTTTCGTTCAACTTCTATAACTGCACAATAACCGACATTGCCGAACAAAATATAACAGAAGGGTCGGGCGAACTAACCATAGATTTAGCTAATCAGATAGAAACAATTAAAGAAGATTCCGCCTTAGATATATCATTTGAATATGATAGAAATGGCTCTTATTGCAATTATAGAAATGTAAAATATCTAAATTTGGCAACCGATAGCAATGGGTTCTTTACTTTAACGCAAGAAGGAAAAACTAACATAAAAATTCAAATTAAATTGCTAAGTTCTGACGCAGAAATATTTTTAGTTTACAAAGTTAAAGAAGGCGATAAACTTATTGGATATTTAAATGTTAGAATTGTTGCAGAATGTAAATTAGAGTTTAAAATTAACGATAGTCAGGTTGTAAATGGCTTATCCGCAAAACAAACAGATAACTATAACATTTGGCTTGATAACCCAACATCAGGGGGAACCACCTTTAAACGAATAAGCTTGTTTAATTATAATAGCAATAATACATCTGTAACAACAAAGCAGTTTGAAAATCTCGTTTACAACGATAGCATTAATTTGTCATTATTCAATTCAGGAACAGGGAAGAGGATAGATTCAGATTCGGTTGACATATCTATAGTTGACGACAATGGCAAACCAATTGCTTCTAACTATTATCAGATAGAGGAAGAAGATGGCGTAATTTATTTAAAATTTGTTAAAGATTTTTCGGGCGACATTATTTTAAAATTAACCGGAACAACTTCTAGGGATGACTTTGTGCGTTACATCACTTTGCACGTTTTGGGCTACATCAAATTATCCTTAACCTCCGATTTAATCTACACATCTGGCAGTTCTTCTGCCTTCAACTCGGGCAGCACGGTTAACTTAATAAATAGTTATAGCGGAGCAATTGGGTTGGCATTATACACTTACGCAACAGCAGAGAATGCTTATGAAGGTGTAACAACAACTGTTAAACAGGCCATTGCCAAAGAACTAGGCTCAGACAAAAATCTTGCTTCCATATTTGAAGAAATGGAAAATCAGGGCAACACCACCACGCCAGAAGTTTCAAAAACCACATCAACACAAGGTTTTGGGCTTACAACCAAACTTCCAATTGTGCCAATGACGGGCGATAACTATTTTGTTATTTATCGTGTTTCGCTTAAATATTTAGAACACGAAACGGATAATTATTATTTTGCTTATGTTGTTCGCAACGATATAGCTATTTCTGCAAATACCAATACAATAAATGCCGACACAGATTTGGTGGGCAACAACAAACTTAGCGTGTTCAGATACTATATGACATACACAGTTGCTAACACTGGCAAAAACTATATTGTGTATTACGGTAAAGACGGGTTAAAGTTGTACGATGTAAACGCAACAACCGAATATTCAGGCACAAGCGAAGGCAATGTTCTAACATTTAGCCACAGTGGCAGCACTATAAAAATTTCGCCTGCCAGTGCGGATAGGGCAACAGTAACTGCCGATGATCAACAAAACCCAGCAACAAGAAGCATTCAGTTTGGCAGTGTCCAAGATGGCAACTTTGTTCTTTATAGCTTGTCATATAAAAATATAATAGATTTCAAGGCCCTTATAGACGACACATATGTCCGCATAGATGCGGGCGATAATTCGGGCTTGATTGATAGTGTGCAAAAAACTTTATATTATAAGTTAGATTACATCTCAACAAATTCAAACAATGATTACGGAACATATGGAATAGATTTAACCAAACCTTATAAATCCAATAGTTTTGCTTCGGGTGAGCAACTAACCATAACCAAATTGTTTAACAATGAGCTAATTGCAACAATAAATCTTGTTTCCAAAGTTAGCAATGACACTATTTTGTCAACCAGCATTAATTTAAATTCCGCTAACAGCTTAAATCCTAAAGGGTTAACCTTAAACGAAATATTTGGTTTAAACCGTGCAGATAATCTTAATTATACAATAATTGGTGTTGGCAACTCTGCTAGTAGCAGTTGGGTTAATTCCGCTTCTGGCGTTAGTAACGATCAAAACACAAATGACACAGTGGAATATAATGGCACAACTTATCAAATTTATAAAGCAACATGGTATAATTCTTCCAATTCAAGCAAGATATATAATCTTTCTAAAGAGTGCTATTATATCCACACAACCTCACTAATTTTGGTTAATTACACTTCGGGCGAATCTAATTCGTTTATTGTAAAAAAGAACGATTTTGATTCATCACAATTTAACGCTAGCAACAAATTGGTGCAATATGTAAACGAAAGTGGCGAGCTAAAAAGAAAATCTTTAAGCCCTATAACAATAACCGAAGTTTCGTCCGATTTCCAAGAAGGGCTTACTAACACAGACACCACCATTACAATAACTTGGGATGCATTGGTTAAATATAAAAATCAAAATCCAAACAAAGAGCTTATTGTAAAATGTAAACTATCTTACTCTAGCACAAGTTGGGATATAACAATCAACTTTAAATTGCCAGATAACGAACTGATTTCAGTGTCAAATTTGGTGGTAGATTTAAACAAAGAAACTAAAGATTTAGAAATTACAAATACAAGTAATAATTACAATATAACAATCCCATCAGATGAAGACGGGCAAACCTATGTTCCGCTTGATTCTAACAACGCAACAGGTGTAACCCTTAGCGAATCTGGCACTAATTTTTCTAGCATATCTATATCCACAGTTGAAAATTCTACAAACATTATAATATCTTTAAAAGTTGACGAAATTAAAAATTACTTTAATTCAAACAACGAAGAAACGTTATTAATAAATTTCGTTCTTTCAATTAATAGCCAGCAAATAAATATAGATGTTTTAATTAAAAACCCAAATTTGTAAAATAAGAAATCGCTTACGCGGTTTCTTTTTTAATTAAATTAAACAAAAATTTTCAATTTTGCGCGTTTTTTGTCAGTTTTTTTTAAAATTTTAATAAATTTTGCGTTAAATGAATATATTTGTTTGACAAATTTTTTTGTTAATATTAAAATAAATGTAGAGGTGAATTATGGCAGTTCTTTCAACTGAAGAGTTTGAAAACAAGTGTATGGACATAATTGAAAAAATTGTGGCTATGGATATCCGCATGAACAGGCAAGGCGCAATTAAGGTGGCGGAAAAAATGCTTGCCGCAGCCAAAGCAAAAACAACAAATCAAAACGCCCTTGCTATTTATGAGCGTGTGGTTAAAGAATTTAACATCGCAACCGATGCAGAGTACGAAATGCTTCGCAAACAAATTTTTGGGAACTAAGGGTAACTTATGGGCTTTTTTGATTGGGTTATGCACGGCCTTGGTTTTGAGGGGAAGGAAAAGGATAAAAAGCAAACCAAAACCGCCGTGCAGGACGATAAATATTCCAATTTCAATTTGCATGAGCGCGTTGGCAGCAATGAAGAAGTTGTGCCAACCAATAACGCGTTCAATTCTTTCAATATGCCTATGCAGCCGGAAAGCAACATAATTATGGTAGAGCCAAAAACCATGGCGGAAATTCAAAAGGTGGTGGACTACCTTAAACAAGGCCAGTCAGTGGCAGTTAACCTTGAGGGGATTGCCAGCACGGATAGCAATAGGATTTTAGATTTTTTGTCTGGCGCAATTTATGGCCTAAACGGCAGCATACACCGTTGGCATGGGGATTTATTTTTGCTAACCCCAGAGGGCAGAAAAATTTTAGTGCCAGAGGAAAATGGCGGCCAACAAGGCGGGCAAAAATAATCAACAAATTTATATTCAATCAGTTCTGATTAAAACATAGAATAATTAAATTTATGTTAATTGATGTGTCATGTTGAGCGCGGGGCCCCCACAAGAACTTCGTTTCGATGTGGGGCAACAAGCGAAACATCTATATCTATAGATTCTTCGCTCGCTGCGCTCACTCAGAATGACTCGCAAAAAATAACAATTTAAAGATTAAAATGAAAAAGTGGTTAACAATAATTTCAACAATTATAATTGTTTTGGTGGTGGATTTACTCACCAAACATTTTTTATTTAGCATTGAATATAAAAACCTTATTCCGCATGTAATTTCTATTCAATCTAACGGCGGCAACACGGGCGCGGCGTGGGGCATGTTTGGTGGCAAAACTATAGGGCTTGCCATTTTTAGCATTGTGTTAATTGTGGGCATTTTTGTGCTAGATTTTATATTTAAACAAAATGGCTTTTTATATAACCTTTCAATTGGCTTTATTTTAGGCGGTGCGCTTGGCAATTTGTTTGATAGATTATATTTTAAATATGTGCGCGATTTTATTTTCCTAGATTTTTGGCCGAGCTTTCCAAATTTCAATTTGGCAGATAGCTTTTTGTGCATTGGGGCAGTTTTGCTTGCAATATATGTCATATTCTTTGCCAAGTTTAAAAAGAAAGAAAATAAAAACTAAGCCCCATTTCGCACAAGTGCTCATGGGGACCCCGATTAAAAAAGAGAAAAATAAAAAATATGCAAAATTTTATTGTGGATGAAAACAATATTAGGTTAGATGTGTATTTAACAAAACACACCAATTTTTCGCGCAGTTACATTAAAACATTAAATGACGGCGGCAACATTAAAGTAAACGGCAATTTAGTTAAAGCTGGCTACATTTTAAAGAGTGGGGATAAAATTGAACTAACCCAAATTGAGCCGCAAAAAATTTCAACCGAAGCCGAAAATATTCCGCTAGACATTGTTTATGAGGATGACGATTTGCTTGTTATAAACAAACAAGTTGGTTTGGTTGTGCATCCGTGTGCCAGCACAAAATCTCACACGCTGGTTAACGCGCTTATGTATCACATAAAAAATTTGTCGTCAATCAACGGAGTTTTGCGCCCCGGCATTGTGCATAGGCTGGATAAAGATACGGGTGGACTTATGATTGTTGCTAAAACTGATAGTGCGCACAAAAAACTTTCCGCCCAGCTTAAAGATAAAACGCTAAATAGGCAATATAAAGCACTTGTTGCAGGCAGAATTAAGGCGGATTTTGTGGTTGAGGGGTATTTAGGCAGAAACCCTAAAAACCGCGAACAAATGGCACTTGTTGGCGAACAAAATGGGAGATACAGCAAAACAATTTTCACGATAGATAAAGTTTATGACCATTACACGCTTTTAAACTGCCAACTAACCACAGGCAGAACGCACCAAATCCGCGCACATTTAAAGTCAGTTGGTCACCCGATTGTTGGGGATAAATTATATGGCGGCTCAACCCAAATTTACGACGGCGGGCAACTGCTTTTTGCGTATAAAATCAATTTTGTTCACCCAACCACAAACAAGCAAATGACGTTTGAACTGCCGCTGCCAAAATATTTTAACGACGTGCTAAAAAAGTTATAATGGCAAGCAGTCATTCTACGTATATACTAATGTCATCCTGAGCATTTGGGGTCCCCATGAGAACTATGTTCAAAATGGGGCAAAAGCGAAGGATCTCGAACAATGAAAAGAGATTCTTCACATAGCACCACAGCGCAACGAGTGCTTGTGGGGACCCGTTCGTTCAGAATGACAATTAAAAATAATTTCAAATTAATGTCAATTTGTTTGCAAATTAAAAAATTTTTATGCTATAATAATTTTAGGAGGATTTATGAAGGGTAAAGGTTTAATTACTTTCTTGTCGTATATCGCAATTGGCCTTGTTGCAATTGCTTTGGTTTTAGCCAAAATTTTCGCCGCGTTAGATTTAACTTCTGGCTTGGTTAACGCCATGACCTTAATTGCGCAAGTTGTTGCTTATTCAATCACGGCAGTTTTCGCATTCCAATATGCCAAAGCCCGCAAGAACATCGGCTGGATGATTGCTTTCATCGTTTTTGTAATCATCATTTTAGTGTTCTTGGTGCTTAACTTTAACATCTAATGAAAAATAGGTTAGATTATAAACTCACCTTATGCTTGGTGAGTTTATTTGTATCAGCAATATTGCTTATTTTAGGCTGCGTTTTAAAAAACGGATTTTGTTTGTGTTTCGGCCTTTGTTTTTCTGCGGTTGCAATGATTTTCTTTTCAATAAATCAATTTTCAAAACTAAATGAAACTTTGCAATTTATTCAGCAAGAAATGCAGTCAGACGACCTGCCCGAAGGCGCGTTTTACGAATATGCTGCACAATTAAAGGCCGTTAAAAAGCAGCGCAAGCAAATTATTTGGGGTGGGTTTGCCTTTTCAATTTTGTTAATTATTTTAGGCATTGCCTGCGCCGTTTAAAAAGCAAAAGTGATTTTGCTTTTTTTATTGACAAATTTTGTTTTTGTGTTAAAATAAAACTAGGAGAATTTATGCCAACAAAAGAAATTAACCCAGAAATTAAAGAACTGTTAACCGATTTTTGCAACGAATATATTTTGCCAATGGATTTGTTTTTAGATAAAGATAAGCTTTTGGCAATTGTAACTTATGGCTCATCGTTAACCGGATTTTCGTCTAAAAATAGTGATGTGGATTTGCTAATTATTGCCAATAGGGCAGAAAAAGTTACTCGTGGCGTAAAAATGTTTCGTGGCAGAAAAATTGAATATTTTATAAAGCCAATAGAAGCATTTTTAAGCGAGGGGGTTAAATTCACAAAATCCAACTGCCCATCGCATGTAGCCCTTTATCAAAACGCATATTTTTTGTTGGATAAGTGCAATATGCAAGAATTTATGCATGCGGATAGCCAATTTTATAACGAAAATAGGGAAAGGCCAAAGCAAAATTACGATTTAAAACTTGTGCAAATAGAAAACCGAATTGCTAGTTTAAAAAACATTTTAGAGCGTGGCGGAAAAGAGTTTTTTATGGTGTATTATAACATTTTGAAAATGTTACGTGCCTATCACTCCGCTCGCAGTGAAGAGGCCGACATCCCGTTTGCAAAAGCGTATAGGGTGTATAACGATGCGGACTATTACAATAAATTTGTTTCTAACAACGCCAGCAATCCACTGCCAGATCAAGAATTTGTTCGGCTTTATAATTTGTGCGTGGAAGAGCATTCGGGCGAACAAAATATGCTAAATAATCTTGAAAATTTATATGATTATGAAAAAAAGTTTGTAAGCATCGACCCCACAAACTACGAAATTAAATTATAAACCGCCAAATAAAGCAATAAAATTTATTTAAAATTATTGCTTTTTTTGTTTTTTTATGATAATATATACAAGTTAAATTATATATAAGGAGTTTTTAATGGAATACAAATTAGATAAAACAAAAGGTGCAACAATTGTTGCCGATGTGCATGTAACTGCAACAGAGTGGGATGCCGCTCTTAACGCTTCGTACGAAAAGAATAAGGAAAAATATAACATCCCGGGCTTTAGAAAGGGGCACGCTCCACGCAATATGATTGAAAAAGCGTACGGCAGTGGAACATTTATTGAGGGTGCGTTGGACGAAGTGTATTACAAAGCATACACCCAAGTTTTGCGCGAAAATGAGGATATTAAGCCGGTGGATAGCCCTAAACTTGAAATTAAAAGTGTTGGCGAAAATGGGGTGGACATTGTGTTATCAATCCCATGCGTTCCAACCTTTGAATTGGCTCAATATAAGGGCTTAACTTTCACAAAACAAACAGTTAAGGTTACAGATAAGGATGTTAAAGATGCTATCGACCGCGAACTTTTGCGCGCTTCTCGTTTGGTTGAGACAAACAAGCCAGTTAAGAATGACGATTTTGTAACTCTTAATTTCGATGGCTACATCGATGGCAAACCATTCGATGGCGGCAAGGCAGAAAACTATCAACTTAAAATTGGCAGCCACACTTTTATAGACAATTTTGAAGATCAACTTGTTGGCTTAAATGTTGGGGATAAAAAAGATGTTGTTGTAACTTTCCCAGCTGACTATCACGAAGCAACTCTTCAAAACAAACCTGCCACATTTAAGTGCGAAATTAAAGCCGTGCGCGAGCGTGTAACCCCTAAGTTAGACGAAGAATTTGTTTCTAATTCAACCGAATTTAACACGGTGGAAGAGTTTAAAAAGAGCATTGAAGAGCGCCTAAATAAAGAAGCCAACGAAAAGGCAGAAATTGAATTGGATAACGACATGTTAGATAAGGTTATTGACGACACAACTTTAACTCCGCCCGAAGTTTTGGTGGATGAAGAATTTAACCGCCAACTTAATGGCATGCAAGCGCAAATGAGGTATCAGGGCATTACGCTTGAAGATTATGTTAAATATATCGGCCGCACTATGGACGATTTTAAAGCTGAAATCCGCAAAAATTGCGAGCGCAACGTTAAAGCGCGCTTGGTGCTTGAAAAATTGATTAGAACGGAAAATTTGGACATCACCGAGCAAGAAATCGACAAAAAACTTATTGAAATGGCAAAAAACACTGGCAAAACTTTGGAAGAAATTAAACGCGAGGACAATAATAATATGGTAAATCGCGTTGCCAACGAAATGCTTATGAAAAAGATAACTGACTTCTTGCGCGCCAACAACACTATTAAATAATAATGTCATTCTGTTGTAGCATTATTCAAACATTATTTTTGTCATTCTGAGCGCAGTCGAAGAATCTCACTATAAATTTGGCAAAACAATGCAAAAAATCTAAAAAAGGAGAGTTTTTATGATACCTATGGTTATTGACCAAGTTGGGAATGTTGAACGCAGTTACGACATCTATTCCCGCTTGCTTGAGGATAGAATTGTGTTCCTATCCGGCGAAATTGACGATAATGTGGCAAACACCGTTGTCGCTCAACTAATTTATTTGGAAGGCAAAAATCCAGATAAAGACATTTTTATGTATATCAACAGCCCGGGCGGAAGTGTTTCTGCCGGCCTTGCAATTTATGACACTATGCAGTATATCAAATGCGATGTTTCAACCATCTGCATCGGCATGGCAGCAAGCATGGCAGCAGTAATTCTTTCTAGCGGGGCAAAGGGCAAACGCGTTTGCTTGCCACACAGCGAAGTGATGATTCACCAACCACTTGGCGGCGCGCAAGGTCAGGCAAGCGACATTGAAATTCACGCAAAACACATTCAAAAAACGCGCGAAACGCTTAACAAAATCCTTGCCGACAACACGGGCAAAGATATTTCAACCATAACTAAGGATACCGACCGCGACAATTTCTTAGACGCCAAAGCCGCCCTTAAATACGGATTGGTGGATAAGATTTTTGAAAAGAGAAAGTAGATTTTCATTTTTCTCTTTTTATCAAAAAGAGAAACAGAAAAGCAAATTTTTAGTATTAAAACATAATAAAGATAAATAATAGATATATATTTATATAATAAAATTTTTAAGGGGTGAGTTTTGAGAGAAATTGAAACGATTTGTTCTTTTTGTGGCCGTCCGGCACGCGAGTTGACCGACATTATTAGCAATCCAGAAGGCGATTGCTTTATTTGTCGCGAGTGCATCAACATTGGGAAAGACCTTATGGATTTTCACTCTCGCACAAAGAAAAGTGAAAAGTCAGATTTTATCGCGCTTCCAAAGCCACAAGAAATTAAGGCGCGATTGGACGATTTCGTAATTGGGCAGGACGAAGTTAAAAAGATTTTGGCTGTGTCCGTTTACAACCACTATAAGCGCATAAATTACAACATGATTAAGCGCGAAAATGCGCAAGACGAAGTTGAACTAGAAAAATCTAATGTGCTTTTAATCGGGCCAACCGGCTCGGGCAAAACGCTGCTTGCCAAAACGCTTGCCAAAACGCTGCAAGTTCCGTTTGCATCAAGCGATGCAACCGCGCTAACCGAAGCGGGCTATGTGGGCGATGATGTCGAAAACATTTTGCTTAAACTAATTCAAAATGCGGATTACGACATTGAAAAGGCACAGCGAGGCATAATTTATATTGATGAAATTGATAAAATTGCGCGCAAAACGCAAAATGTTTCAATCACGCGCGACGTTAGCGGCGAGGGCGTTCAACAAGCGCTTTTAAAAATTTTGGAAGGCACAATTGCATCCGTTCCGCCACAAGGTGGGCGCAAACATCCGCAACAAGAAAACATTAAGATTGATACAACAAACATTTTGTTCATTTGCGGTGGCGCATTTGTTGGGCTAGATAAAATCATCAGCGAACGCACAGGCGCAACCTCACTTGGCTTTGGCGCTGAAGTTAAAAAGCAAACCGATGCCGAGCCAGTTAATAAATTTGAAAATATTCAGCCGCAAGACCTTATTAAATATGGCATGATACCCGAATTTGTTGGCAGATTACCAATTGTTGCCACGTTGGATAGCCTAGACCAAGCCGCGCTTGAACGCATTTTGGTAGAGCCTAAAAACGCAATAACAAAACAATATGTTGAAATCTTTAAAATGGATGGCATCGATTTAACTTTCGACCCAAGCGCAATAAAAGCGGTTGCCAAAAAGGCAATTGAACTTAAAACCGGCGCGCGCGGCCTACGAACAATTTTGGAAGAACGCATGCTAGACATAATGTATTCTTGTCATTTTGAAGAAAACATTAAAAAAATAACCATTACGGGTGACTTTATAAATAAGAAGGATAAGCCAAAGATAGTAAAATCTATAGTTAAAAAGGATAAAAAGACCGCTTAAAATATATGTCATTCTGAACGAAGTGAAGAATTTCTCGGGGTCCCCGCAAAACGAATGTTTTGAAGGGGTTGAGGAGCAACCGCATAAAGACTTACAATTTTTTGTAACAACAAAAAATTTAGTTTAATGGCGAATTGCGACGATGTCATTCTGAACGAAGTGAAGAATCTGTTTACAAACTGCCCAATGTGGCGGTTTTTTTATAATAAAAATTCATTAAACTATTGACAATTACATAATTTTATGTTAAAATCTATATATACATAGGAGGGTAAAATGAAAAAAGGTGGAAATAAAGGCGTTATAGCATTACTTTCAACTGCACTGGCAGTTAGTGTTCTTGCAACTGCAGGGCATTTCACTGCAAATGCTTTGCTAGGCAATTATAATAAGGCAGAGGCAGAGCCAGATAGCAAAAGCGAACAAATTTTAGACGATATTGAAGGCAATATTGGTGGCGGAACAACTGATAATTCGGGCAATCCAAATGGCAATCAATCTGGGCAAACTAAACCTGAAGATCAAACCAGCGGAAACAATAATGGCGAGCAAAATGAAAATGGCAATTCGTCAGACAATGAGCAAAATACTCAACCAACCGAACCAGAACAACCAACCGAGCCGACTTTAACTGCAACAACCGAATTTGCAAATGTTATTGCAACATTAAAACAGGTTAGAGAGGCAGCAGAAAGTTTGAGTTTTGATGTTAAAGGCGCAGTGAAAACAATTAACGAACAAAAACCTCAAATTGAGGCATTAAAAGCCAAATATCCACAAGCTGCGGACCTTTACGCCCAAGCCAACACTTATGTTGAAACGTTGGAAAAAGTTGTTTATAGTTCAGCAATTAAGCAAGGCGTCAATTTAGCAACTGGCAGCGATTACTATCAAATTGATGCAACCCAGTTTGGTGCCGATGAGGGTATGGGCAAATTGTATGTAAACAATGCAAAAAATCTTTATGCAGTAGAAACTCCTAATTATTTAAGTTATGTGGACAATTCTTGTTTCTATAATTACGATTTGCTTTCCGGCAAAAGTTCAACACAGAACAAGGCAGAAGTTAAATATTCTCAAGTGGATTTCGTTAAAGATGTTTTAACAACAGGCAGCGCACAATTGATTAATGACGAAAGCACGGTAATTTCTTATTCCGAAACGGAAGATAAAGATAGTGCTTATTCAATTGTGTTAGAAAACGATAAGGAAAATCAGCACCTCAATTTCGTGTTTGCTGAAGAGGGCAATTTAAAAACCTTTGAAGGCAAAGAGGTTGAAGGCAAAACAGATTTAACATATAAGTTTACAGATATAGATCAAAAAACCTTTACAACTTATTATGAAGCCATTTTGGATAGAATTAACGATTTAAGCAATTCAGTAAATATTTAGAGCCATTATGGCTCTTTTTATTTGGGGTGGGGGCTTTGCCGCGCTGCGCGCGGTGGCGGACATTTCTGTCCGCCCAGTGCGAAATAAATTTCGCACCAAAGCCCCCTGTCTTTATTTGTTTTACTTTTCTTAAAATTTTTATTATAATATCCATATGCAACTAATAACTATCGACATAAAAAGCAACAATCAAACGGTCAATCAAGCGTTGGCGGAATTTTTGGTGGAAGTTGAAAGTTATAAAAAGGGCGGTTATAAGGTGATGAAGGTCATTCACGGTTATGGCAGTCACGGCGTTGGCGGCGCAATAAAAGTTGCCTTTTTAAAAAAGTGCCAAGATTTAAAAAACCGCCACCAAATTGAAGATTTTGTTTGTTGCGATAAATGGACGCCGCAAAACACCACGCGCAAAATTGCCATAAACTATTGCCCAGATTTGCTTGCAGATAAAGAGTTGTATTTGTTAAACCCCGGTTGCACAATTGTAATTTTGTAATTGAAAAATAAATGCGAAAAATATCTAAATTTAAAAAACCTGTCATTTTTAGTTTTGTTTTTTTTAAATTTGTGTAATAATATTATTGAATGTTAAAGAATCAATTCATTTTAATTGTTTTATAATGCAGTTTATTGTAAAATAACAATGTGTTGCAATTAATAAATTAATTCGTTTAAAGGAGTTGTGTATGGAAAAAACAATTGGTCAACCCAAAAAAGTTAAAACAAAAAGCGGAAGGGTAGGGTCGTTCTTTTTAGGCTGGTTTGTCGGTTTTTTGGTAACTATTGCCTTGCTTGCTGGGCTGTTTAGCTTTGTTTATTTTAAAGTTTCAGCAAATTGGATTAACAAACATTTCAAAGCGGGTATAAATTTGCCATACGATTTAAATTCAATGACAATTAGCGATGTTGTAAATGGCGCAATAAATCTTGGCAAAAATCTGGATAGTTACACATTGGAAGATCTTAAAAAAGATTTCGGCATTAATGTTCCAGACGAATTGTTTAAAATTGATATATCCGACCTTAAAGTTGTAAGTTTTAAAGAATTGGCCAACAAAATAGGCGATAAGTTTGAAAGCATAAGCGCTCAAGAAATTGAAAATGTTATAGCTTTCCCTAAAAGCATAAAAGATTTCTTAACCGAACATTCTAACGAATACTATGTTCAAGGCACAACCTTATTTACAGATTCAAACTGCCAAACTGCGGTTAGCGATTTTAAATATGAAATTGTTAACAATGAAGTGCATATCAAAAACTTTTATAAAGAACCAGTTAATTATGCGCCAAAAGTTGAGGGTGGCAAGGTTTCAATTCATCTTTACTATTTGCCAATCAAAATTGCGTTCACTGGGTTAGATCCTTCTGGCGATATGACGTTGGCTGATTTGGAATCTTATGGCTTCCAACTTCCTACTTTCTTGTCCACAATTCCTTCAACCACTCATCTAAACGAACTTGGCAACGAAATTGAAAAACTTCAAATTGCCTCGATTATGGGTTACGATATAGAGGGCGGCAAAGTTTATAAAACCAAACCTCATATTCCAGACAACGAAGCATCTAGCCTAGAATCTTTTATAGCACAAAAAACAATTGCCGAGTTGAAAAGCGGAGAAGGCCTAAGCCTAACCTTAGAAAACATCTTTGAACCAGAAGAATTTGAAAAACCGGGCAGTATGCTTTATATATTAAATGAACACAAAAAAGATAGCGTAGATAAATTGCCAACATTGTTAGGAGAAACATTAGGCAATGCCACACTTGGCACATTAAAAAATGCTGGCATAATATCGGTAGATCTAGAAGGTAAAAAGATTGCCGGTCAGGATTTAGCAAATATAAAAATCAATGATCTATTAGATATAGTTTTAAAAAGTGAATTAGTAACAAAATAAAGGGTGCTTAGGCACTCTTTTTTTGTCGTTTTATTTAAATGCTAATTTTTAAAACTTAAAATTTTATTCAATCGATGTTTTTTAAATTTCAAAAAGGCAAATTTTAAGCATAAAAAAGAGTATTTTATGGTCATTTTTCGTATTTTGGTGCTAAAAAAGACAAATTTTTGGTGGAAAGCCAAAAAAACTTAAAAAAATTTCAAAATTTTTTAAAAAATTTTTAAAAAACTGTTGACAAAGTTTTTTTTATGTGCTATTATTAACTTGCATTCAGCGTGAGAACACGCATACGGATGCCGAACTTAATAGTTCGTTGAACCATTATATCTAAATAAGTACAAGGTAAGAAATATGAACGGAATGTAAATAGTTCTTGCCAATTCCAAGTTTTTTGAACAACGAAATTAGCCAAGCGAATGAGCAAGGTTAAAATACAAAGTTTGTTTATTGATGCTTTAATTATTGGGGTCCCCGCAAGCACTTGTGCGAAGTGGGGCAAACAAAAAATTGGAGTGTCAGGCGAAATTTAAAATTTTTAATTTTAAATGAGTTATAACGAACAATTTTTTGTAGAGTTTGATCCTGGCTCAGGACTAACGCTGGCGGCGTGCTTTAAACATGCAAGTCGAACGGAGGTTAAGTGTTCCACTAAGCGCTCTTATATAGGTCGTTTAGTGGAATGCTTACCCTTAGTGGCGGACGGGTGAGTAACGCGTGAGTAATCTACCTCTTTCTGGGGGACAACAGTTAGAAATGACTGCTAATACCGCATAGGACCACAGGCACACAAGTGCTAGGGGTGAAAGATTTATCGGATAGAGATGAGCTCGCGTAGCATTAGTTAGTTGGTGAGGTAACGGCCCACCAAGACATTGATGCTTAGCCGATCTGAGAGGATGATCGGCCACACTGGAACTGAGAACGGTCCAGACTCCTACGGGAGGCAGCAGTTAGGAATATTGGGCAATGGAGGCAACTCTGACCCAGCAACGCCGCGTGAAGGATGAAGGTCCTCGGATTGTAAACTTCTGTATTAGAGGAAGAAGATAGTGACGGTACTCTAATAGAAAGCTTCGGCAAACTACGTGCCAGCAGCCGCGGTAAGACGTAGGAAGCAAGCGTTGTCCGGAATGACTGGGCGTAAAGGGTGCGTAGGCGGCCTTTTAAGTCTGATGTGAAATCCTGTGGCTTAACCATAGAACTGCATCAGATACTGGGAGGCTAGAGTGCGGAAGAGGTTAACGGAATTACTAGTGTAGCGGTAGAATGCGTAGATATTAGTAAGAAGACCAGAGGCGAAGGCGGTTAACTGGGACGTAACTGACGCTGAGGCACGAAAGCGTGGGGAGCAAACAGGATTAGATACCCTGGTAGTCCACGCCCTAAACGATGTATACTAGACTATGGCTTTTTCGACAAAGTCAGAGTCGTAGCTAACGCGATAAGTATACCGCCTGGGGAGTACGAACGCAAGTTTAAAACTCAAAGGAATTGACGGGGACCCGCACAAGCAGCGGAGCATGTGGTTTAATTCGATTCTACGCGAAAAACCTTACCTAGGCTTGACATAGGATGCATAGCTGTGAAAGCAGTGAAGTTATAGCAATATAACATCCATACAGATGGTGCATGGTTGTCGTCAGCTCGTGTCGTGAGATGTTGGGTTAAGTCCCGCAACGAGCGCAACCCCTGTCGTTAGTTACTAACATTAAGTTGAGCACTCTAACGAGACTGCCGTAGATAATACGGAGGAAGGTGGGGATGATGTCAAATCATCATGCCTCTTACGCCTTGGGC
>CANQYX010000009.1 GCA_947628205.1 uncultured Clostridia bacterium | reverse complement strand
CATTTTCATTTAAAATTAAGTTTTCCACCGCACTATAAATTTTTTCTTTGCAACTTTCAGGCGCAATTTGATGCCCGAAAAAAGTACATGTTTTCATTGAAGCCGCTCCTAATTCATATTATAGCACAAAATAGAAGTTATATCTCCCGTGTTTGTAAATTTTATTTTGTAATCTTATAGAAGATATAACTTTGGGAGAAATTATTAATATGAAATTAGAACAAGCAATAACACAAAGAATTTACGATTTGTGTAAGGAATACGAAATATCTCCAAACAAATTAGCGAGTATGGCAGGCATGCCGGCTGGCTCTTTAAAAAGTATTTTTTATGGCAAGAGTAAAAATCCCGGCACTCGAACAATTTTAGATTTATGCCAAGCACTAAATATAACTATTTATGATTTTTTTAATGATAAATTATTTAAAGATGAAATGTTAGAGGGAAGTTATTGATGCTATCCATTTCTAGAAATTTAAAAGAATTAAGGTTGCAAAATAATCTGACACAACAAGATGTGGCAAAAGTTATTCAAGTGAGTAGGGTTGGTTTATAATAGATATGAAAATAATCAAAGGGAAATTCCGCTTGAATTGTTGTGTAAACTTGCAGATTTTTATGGCGTATCAGTAGATTATTTATTAGATAGAGAGTTGTAAATGGATTTTATAAAAATATTATCTGAATTAATGAAAGAAAATAATTTAAATCAAACTCAACTTGCAAATTTGTTAGGCATAAAACAAAGTCAAGTTAGCGAGTGGTTAAAGGGCAAGAGTAAGCCGGGTTACGACAATTTAAAAAATCTTTGTCTGGTTTTGGGTGTTTCAGCCGACATTATTTTAGGATTGAAAGATATTTAAAAATAAAAAAGGCCACAAATGTGGTCTTTTTCAAATTCAAATAGGGTAAAGGTTTAACGTTTACTGAATTGAGGTGCTCTACGCGCTTTGTGTAAACCATATTTTTTACGCTCTTTCTTGCGAGCATCGCGTGTTACAAAACCTGCCTTTTTAAGTTCTGGGCGAAGTTCTGCCTTATATTCAATAAGCGCTCTTGTGATGCCGTGGCGAAGTGCGCCAGCTTGGCCAGCCTTGCCGCCGCCATAGATGTTTGCAACAACGTCAACAGTGTTTTCAGTTTCGGTTAAAACAAGCGGTTGTTTAACAAGGGTAACCAAAGTGTCCAATTCAAAATATTTTTTAAGTTCTTCACCATTAACGGTTATTTTGCCTGTGCCGGTTGTTAAGCGAACGCGCGCAACAGAAGTTTTTCTTTTGCCTGTGCCTAAAAATTCTTGCACTTTGCCCGCTGTCTTTTTAGGTTTTGCAGTTTTAGTTGCTGGTTTTTTTGCAGCCGGTTTTTCTGTTTTTGCTTCAACTTTTGTTTCTGCCTTTACAACTTTTTTAACAGTTTTTGTTTCAGCTTTTTCAGTTGTTTCGGCTTTTTTTGTTGCGGTTTTTGTGGCAGGTTTTTCTGCCTTTTCTGCCACTTTTTTGGTTGTGGTTTTAGCAGGTTTTTCAGCTGTTTCTTTTACCACTTTCTTTACTGTTTTAGTTTCTGCCTTTTCAGCAGTTTTTGCGGTTTTTGTTACAGGCTTTTCTGCCTTAACTTTTGTTTCTTTAACTTCTTTTTCAGCCATTAGTTTTTACCTCCGTTCCATACTTCTGGTTTTTGGGCTTGTTGTTGATGTTCTGCGCCTTTATATATGTGGCAGTGAGTTGCCATTGTTCTGCCTAAACTGTTTTTAGGCAACATCCCTTTAATTGCGCGCATTAAGGCAACATCGCTTTGTTCTGCCATCATTTTCTTGTATTGGGTTAGGTGCAAGCCAGATTGATAGCCAGAATAACGTTTGAAATATTTTTGTTCCTCTTTCTTGCCGGTTAAAACAAGTTTGTCGCTGTTAATAATAATAACATAATCGCCGCAGTCCACATTTGGGGTGAAATCTGCTTTGTGTTTGCCTCTAAGCAAAGTTGCAGCTTCGCTAGCAACACGACCTAAAACTTTGCCATCGGCATCAATCAACCACCACTTTTTTTGAACAGTGGCAGGTTTTGCCATAATTGTTTTCATTTAATATCTCCTTAATTTGTTTTACTAATTTTTTGAGAATTTTTCTGACAACTTGTTTGGCAGATAATTTCTCATTAAATTTGACCTTTTATTTCGCGTTCAAGGTCGGGTGATATGTGGCACTTTCCGTGTGGCAAAAAGTGCAGCATATCTAGCAATACAAATTTATTATATCTAATTTAAGTTTATTTGTCAATAGTTTTTTAAAACTTTTCGGGCAATTTAAGCGGTTTTAGCATTTTTAAAATTTAGCGGCATTTCGTTTGCATATATTTGGCGGTGTGGTATAATGTTTTTATGGATTTCAGTTTTGTTTTAAACGATTATATTTTGGATGAAAAACGCCTAAAAGCTTTCGGCTTTAAAAGAAAAGCGGGTGCGTTTTTGCTGGAAAAACCGATTGAAAATGGCGAATTTATTGCGAAAATTAGCCTAAATGAGCATAAATTTATTGTGGATTTGTTCGATGTTGGGTTTAATGACGTTTATGAGATGGTTAACATTTCTAGTTTGGATGGTGGCTTTTTGGCAGGTTTGCGGCAGCAGATTGCCGATTTGGTGGAGTATATTAAAACGCATTGCTTAATAAACACAAATTGCACGGCGGTGGCGATAAATTACATCGCGCAAAAATATGGCGCGCAACCCGAATATCCGTGGGCAGAGTATCCCAACTTTTGCACGTTTAAAAACGCGAAACAAAAGTGGTTTGCGCTTATTATGGACATTGGCGCGGACAAATTGGGTTTGGCGGGCAAGCATAAAATTAATGTTATAAATTTAAAAGCCGAGCCGGGCGAAATTGATGCGCTTGTGGACAACAAATTTGTTTTTCCGGCATATCACATGAACAAAAAACATTGGATAACCGTTTTGCTATCCAACAACTTGCCCGAGAAAAAATTGTTCGCGCTTATAGATCGAAGTTATGAGTTGGTAACAAATAAAAAATAGGGGCTTTGATGCGCAACGCGCATAAGCGGGCGGCGTGCCGCCCGCTTTGCACAAAACAAGAGTTTTGTGCTCAAAGCCCCCTTAATTATAATCAACACTCAGCAAAAACAAATTCTCGGGTTTGGCGGTGTGCTTTGCTTTAAAGGTTTTAAATAGGGTGGCTTTAATCTCGTCAAAATTTAATTTGTGTTTGCCAATTTCAAGCATTGTGCCAACAATGTTGCGCACCATTTTGTATAAAAATCCATCACCCGTGATATAAAAGGTCAAGTTCACGCCATCGCGCACCAACTTTGCTGAATATATTGTGCGCACAGTGGTTTCATTAACTCCGCCGCTAGCGCGAAAACCTAAAAAGTCGTGCTTGCCAATTAAAAGCCGACAAAACTTTTTCATCAACTTAAAATCTAAATCTGGCTCAACGCGCAGGGCAGATGAATAAAGCGGCAAGTCAATATGGCTCACATACATTTTGTAAACATAAGTCTTTTTCTTTGCCGAAAACCGCGCGTGAATTTCGCTCTCAATCACGCTTAAAACCTTAATTTCATCCGGCAAAAGCCCGTTTATTGAACGCAAAAATTTCTCCCGTTCAATCGATTTGCCGCACTCAAAATGCACGGGCTGAAAATATGCTGACACGCCCGCATCTGTGCGCCCACTTGCTACACAATCCACTTTTTGTTTTAACAAAACTTTCAGTTTTTCTTCCAAAATCTGCTGAATTGTAACCGCATTTTCTTGCCGCTGCCAGCCCGAAAATGTCCGCCCGTCATACTGCACAATCATCAAATATCTCATAAATTTATTTTAGCACATTTTTATTTGTTTTCAAAATGAAAAAACTTTAATTGTTTCGTCTTTTTATTTTGAAATTTAATTAAAATGTTTTAATATATAATTATAAGATTTTCCGCGCATGAAATTTAAAAATTTCATTTGGTCGGTATGACATTTTGATTTATAAAACAAAAAATAGCGTAATTTGAACAAATAAAAAGGAGTTTTATGAAAAAGTTAACGGTTGACGGCAACTTTGCCGCGGCAAACATTGCATATATGTTTAACGATATGGCGGTTATTTACCCAATTACCCCGTCCAGCCCAATGGCGGAGGATTGCGACCAATTTGCCTACGAAAACAAGCAAAATTTGTTTGGCGCGCCTCTCATGCTCACCCAAATGCAAAGCGAAGCCGGCGTGGCTGGTGCGGTGCATGGCAGTTTAATTGCGGGCGGCAAAACCACAACTTTCACATCAAGCCAAGGGCTGCTGTTGATGATCCCCAACATGTATAAAATTGCGGGCGAGGGGCTGCCATGCGTGTTTTATGTTGCCGCGCGCACGGTGGCAACGCACGCATTAAACATTTTTTGCGATTATAGCGACATTTACGCCTGCCTAAAAACCGGCTTTAATTTTGCGTGCTGTTCAAGCGTGCAAGAGGTGAACGACCTTGCCATTGCGTGCGAACTAGCAAGTTTAAAATCTAGCACTCCGTTTGTTTGTTTTTTTGACGGATTTAGAACGAGTCATGAACTGAACACGGCATATATAAACGAGCTAGATGACTTAAAAAAGATTGTAACCGAAAAAGATTTTGAAGCATTTAGGGCGCGCGCAATAACGAACAATAATCCTTATGCCGCCGGCACGAACCAAAATCCAGACGTGTTTATGCAAAACAGGGTTATGGCGCTTTCGCGTTACAACAAAGTTTTAGGTGAATTTAAGTCGGCACTAAAATTGCAACAGCAGATAACGGGGCGCAAATATGCCACAGTTGAATATTTTGGGGATAAGGATGCAACCGACATTATTGTTGCCATGGGCACAAGCGCAGACATTGTTAAACTCACTTTAAAAGCGGGGGATAAGCGCGGACTTGTTAAGGTTAGATTGCTTAAACCTTTTGATGAGGCGGAATTTATTAAAATCTTGCCAAAAACCGCAAAAAATGTAACGATTTTAGAGCGAAATTTAGACGTTAATGGGGTGGATTGCTTGTCCGCAATTGTTATGTCCGCTCTTCAAAAGAAAAAGTTGGATGTCAATTGCTTTTCGGGCTGTTTTGGCCTTGGCGGCAAAGAGTTTACGCCAGATATGGCGCTTTCTGTTTACGAAAATATGCGAGCCGGCAAAAAGGAATTTTTCACTGTTGGCATAAATGACGATTTAACGCACACCAGCTTAAAGGTGGCAGATAAATTTGTGGATAATTTTTCGCATTTCACCATGCGCGTTTATGGCTTGGGCAGCGATGGCTCGGTAAGCTCGGTTAAAAACACCATCAAAATTTTGGGCGAGCAGACAGGCGAATTTGTGCAAGGTTATTTTGATTACGACAGCAAAAAATCTGGCAGCCTAACCATTTCGCACATGCGTTCAAGCAAAAAGCCAATCGTTGCGCCTTTTAATCCAACAAAAGTCAATTTGATGATGTGCAACAATGTGGGCTTTGTTTCAAAATATGATATAACCGATTGCCTAACCCAAAACGGCATAATGCTTTTAAATTGCGGCATGGACGAAGCGCGCCTAAGCGAAATTATGCCAGATAAAATGAAGCAAGATTTAGTTGAAAAACACATTTCGCTTTACACAATTGACGCAAACAAAATTGCAAGCGAACATCATTTGGGCGGAAAAATAAACACCATTATGCAGACCGCTATGTTTAAAGTTACAAATCTGTTGCCGTTTGATGTCGCATTAAAATCTATTAAGGAAATGATTGAAAAAGCTTATGGCAAAAAAGGGCAGGCAATTTTGCAAGCCAACTTTGCCGCAATTGAAAATGTTGCGGATAAAATACACAAAATAGACATTAAAAAACTAACTCCAACCACGCAACAAAAAACCGAGCATGAAACAAGCGAATATTACAACAAAATTATTGTGCCAACCAGCACACAAGCAGGCAATAAAATCGCGGTTAGCGAGTTAGATATAAACGGGCATATGCCAACCGACACCGCTAAATTTGAAAAGCGCGCAATCGCCACCGAACTGCCCGATTGGATAAGCGAAAAATGCATTCAGTGTGGCCGTTGCACGCTAATGTGCCCACACGCAGCAATCCGCCCGGTGAGGTTTGCAGAAAACACCAAAACTCCGCCAGCCTACACAAGCAAAAAATGTTTTGTGGGCGAGGGCAACTATCATTTGCAGATTGACCCACTCAACTGCACCGGCTGCGGAGTGTGCGCCGAAGTTTGTCCGGTTAAAGCGCTTATAATGAAACAAGCGGACGAAATCCGCGCACGCGAAGTTAAAAATTTAGAGTTCCAACAGAAACTCAAAAAATTGCCCGAGCCGGACGGCTTAAATGTTAAAGATGTGCAATATAAAAAGCCATATTTCGAGTTTTCAGGCGCGTGTGCCGGCTGTGGCGAAACGCCATATATAAAACTTGCCACCCAACTTTTTGGCGACCGAATGCTTATTGCCAACGCCACCGGCTGCTCGTCAATATATGGCGGAACATACCCAACCTGCCCATATGCAAAAGATGAAAACGGCTTTGGCCCAAGCTGGGCAAATAGTCTGTTTGAGGACAATGCAGAATTTGGCTACGGAATTGCCATGGCTAAGAAAAATCAGCGAAAAATTTTTGTAAATCGGCTAAAAAACACCAAATTTCCACCAAATTTGCAAAAAATTGTGTCAAAATTTATAAAAAATGCGCAAAGTTCAAACGAAAACCACAACCTAAACAAACAAATTATTTTGGATTTGCAGGCTTACAAAACCAAAAATGAAATATTGCCAAACGAACAATTTTTGTTTGAAAATCTTGGCCTAATAACCAATCCAAGCGTGTGGATTATTGGCGGCGATGGCTGGGCTTATGACATTGGCTTTGGCGGGCTAGACCATGTTGTAGCTAGTGGCGAAAATGTTAACATTTTGGTTTTAGATACAGAAGTTTACTCAAACACGGGCGGCCAAACCAGCAAGTCAACTCCGCGCGGCGCAACTGCCAAATTTAATTTAACGGGCAAAACCACAAAGAAAAAAGATTTGGCATCCATGCTTATGACCTACAAAGATGTTTATGTTGCCACCGTTTGTATGGGCGCAAACCCAGAACAATGCGTGCAAGCATTTGTTGAAGCAGAAAGTTACAATGGCCCAAGCGTTATCATTGCCTACGCGCCATGCATAAGCCATGGCTATAATTTGCGCTACGCCCAACAACACGCGTTCAATTCGGTTAAAAGCGGCTACAATACGCTGTTTAGATACAACCCAACGCGCGAAACACCAATGCAAATTGATAGTTTTGAGCCAACCATGAACTATCGCGAATACGTTGAAACCGAAAACCGCTTTGCCATACTTGAAAAAGTGAACAAACAAAATAAAGACAAACTTTTAACACAAAGCGAAACCGATGCAAAACAGCGCAAACAAACCTATAAAAACCAAAAATAAAAACCCCGCCAAATGCGGAGTTTTTTAAATTTCGTCCAACGAACCTAAAATGTCACCATCTGTTAGTGGCTTTTTTCTTTTTTCAATCCATTTTTCAATTTCTCTTTTATGTCTTTCCCACCTATCATATTCTTTTTTGTTTAAATTGTAAAATTCAATCATATCTTCAAGCAAACTTTCAAGCCCATATAGCAAAGAGTTTAAATTTGCCCCTTTAACATCCCGTGCGTAGTAATAGATATAATCCCCATTTTTGCAAGAAGAAATTGCACTTTCCAACTCTTGCAAAACGCTTTTAGAAACATCGTCATTGCGTTGTTGAATTTCCGTTATTAAATGCAGGGTGCTGTTCCAGCCATTTTCTTCTAAATAGGCCATAATATCACGAACAACTTGCCTAATTTTGGCATATCTGCTTTGTTCCATAAATTTTCTCCTTGCCTTTATAATAATTTGAAAACGAGAATTTGTCAATAGTTTTTTGAAATTTTAAATTAAAATCTTTTTTGTTTTGAAAATTTTGTTTTGTTTGCTATAATAAAAAGGTTAAAACTCATTCATTAAAAGGAAATATTACAAATGGAATTATCAAAACAATTGGCTTACGAATTCAATTTAAAAGAGCAGTATGCCGAAAACATCATCAATCTTATAGACGAGGGCAACACAATTCCGTTCATTGCGCGTTACCGCAAGGAAATGCACGGCGCGTGTGACGACCAAGTGCTAAGGGATTTTGCAGATAGATTGAACTATTTGCGCAACTTAAATAAAGAAAAGGAAAAGGTGGAAAAGGTTATCCGCGAGCAAGAAAAGTGGACGGACGAAATTGCTCAGGCGCTTGAGCAGGCGCTAACCTTAACCGAAGTTGAGGATATTTATAGGCCATATAAGCCAAAACGCAAAACGCGCGCTACCGTTGCCATTGCAAAAGGGTTAGAGTCACTTGCCAACCTAATTCAAGCGCAAGATTTAACCGAGCCGGTTGAAAATTTGGCTGCCGCATATGTTAGCGAAGAAAAGGGCGTTAAGGACGTTGCCGAGGCCATTGCCGGCGCAAAAGATATTATTGCCGAGCGCATGAGTGATGATGCTAATTTGCGCAAAACGCTGCGAGAAATAATTGCCAAAAAGGCAAATATTTTGGCTGCATGGGATGAAACTGCGGACGAGCAAAAAACTTATGAAAATTATAAGGACTTTAAAGGGGAAGTGGCAAAGATACCTAGCCACCGCATTTTGGCATTAAACCGCGGCGAAAAGGAAAAATGCCTTAAGGTGGACATTGAAATTAACCCAAAACTTACGATAAGCGAAATTGAAAAGGCATATAAAAAGGATAACGAGTTCACCAACACCATAATGGAGGAAACAATCGCGGACAGTTACGATAGGTTGTTGTTCCCATCGTTAGAGCGCGAGTGCCGCACCGCGTTAACCGACCGAGCCAACGAGCAAGCCATTAAAATGTTTGAAGTCAATTTAAAGCCGCTTTTACTTCAAGCACCGCTTAAAAACAACATTATTTTGGCGGTTGATCCTGGCTATTATAATGGTTGCAAAATTGCGGTTATCGACACGAAAGGCGATGTGCTGGATACCTCAGTCATCCACCCATTCCCACCACAAAACCGCATGGAAGAGGCAAAACGCATTTTGATGGACATGATTGTTAAAAATAAAGTCAATGTCATTGCAATCGGCAACGGCACAGCCAGCAAGGAAAGCGAAATTATGGTGGCGGACCTCATCAAAAACTGCCCACGCAAAGTTAGTTATGCCATGGTTAACGAGGCGGGCGCGTCTGTGTATAGTGCTTCTAAACTTGCCGCTAAAGAGTTCCCAGATTACGACGTAAATTTGCGCAGTGCGGTTTCAATTGCGCGCAGGTTGCAAGACCCGCTTGCTGAACTAATAAAAATTGACGTTAAATCAATTGGCGTGGGGCAATATCAGCACGATATGCCACAAAACCGCCTAACCGAAGTTTTAACCAACACGGTTGAAGATTGCGTTAACAGCGTGGGTGTGGACCTTAACACCGCATCTGTTAGCCTGCTTTCTTATGTTTCGGGCATTTCGGGCAGCCTTGCAGAAAATATTGTAGATTATCGCAGCCAAGTTAAGCACATTAACAACCGCGATGAACTATTGAAAGTTAAGAAAATGGGGCCAAAGGCATACGAGCAGTGCGCTGGCTTCTTGCGCATAACGGACGGCGAAAACATTTTGGATAACACCGCTGTTCACCCAGAAAGTTATGGCGCAGTTAAAAAATTGTTAGATTTGTTTGGCCTAACCGACGAGCAAATCCGCGCAGGCGAGTTGACAATGTTGCCAACACTTATTGACAAAAAGGGCGAGCAAAAGGTGGCGGACGCAATCGGCGTGGGCGTGCCAACCTTGCAAGATATTGTTAAAGAACTGCTAAAACCGGGGCGAGATGTGCGCGAGGATATGCCTCTGCCCGAACTTAGGAGCGATATTCTTTCAATGGAAGATTTAAAGCCAGACATGGTGCTGGACGGCACTGTGCGCAACGTCATTGACTTTGGCGCGTTTGTGGATATTGGCGTGCATCAAGATGGACTTGTTCATATTTCGCAAATAAGCGATAGCTTCATTTCCCACCCAAGCGACGTGCTAAAAGTTGGCGAGCGCGTTAAAGTTAAAGTGCTTTCAGTGGATTTGGCTAAAAAGAGAATTTCTTTGACGATGAAAGGTGTTCAGTAATTGCAATTCGCTAGACGCGGGCACCCCTAATCCCGCTAAATCGCTCATTGCAATCACTTCACACCCTCGCAAATAAGGTCATAAATTGAATAGAAGGTGCTCGGCAATTGGCTCTCACTTAAGTGCCTATGGCAAAGTCGTTCGAGCCAATCACTTCGCACCCTCGCAAAATAAGGTAATTTTTAAATAAATTTTATGTTGTAATACTAAATCGCTCATTGCAATCACTTTGCACCCTCTCAAAAAAGAATTTTACTTCAATTTTTATATTTAGTAATTTACTTAATTAAAACAAAAACCTCACTATATTGGTGAGGTTTTTTGTCTTTTATTTTTTTGAATTATTTTAATCATTTCTTCTAAATGCAAAAGCGAACAAAAGTAATCTTAAAAGTGACAAAACCGATGTTACAAGTGCGGCAACATAGGTTAGGGCGGCCGCGTTTAAAACTTTTTTAACGCCGGCGGCCTCTTCCTCATCCATTTCGCCAGTCACGCGCAGCATTTTATACGCGCGTTTGCTTGCGTTCAGTTCAATTGGCAGTGTGATAAGGCAGAATATGACATTTAGGCCATAAATGCCAACCCCGATGTAAAGCACAACATCTGCCGAAGTGCCTAAATAGAACAACTCCATAATAATGCCAACCAAAATTAGCGGCCAAACCAGATAGCCCAAAAAGTTCATAACCGGCACAAGCGCGTTTCGTGCCTTAATTGGCGCGTAATTTTCTTTATGCTGAAAAACGTGCCCAATTTCGTGGCAGGCAACGCCAATTGCCGAAATGCTTGGGTTTTCATAAACGCTTTCCGAAAGCGAAACGGTGTTGTTGTGTGGGTCAAAATTGTCGGTCAACTCGCCGCGAATAGGCTTAATTTTAATGTCGGTGTATCCCGCGCCATCAAGCATATTCCGCGCCACATCTCTCGCAACTCTGCCCGATTTTGATGCCACGCGATTAAACTCGTTAAAGGTGGAGTACACCTTACATTGCGCATAAATGCCCAAAATAATGCCGGGCAGCATAATAAAACCTAACAAATAATAAGTCCAATAAAGTGTAAACATTTTATCTCCTAGCAATATTTTACCACAATAACAAAAAAAGTCAAACAAAACAATTGAGTTTATATAATTCAAAAAAATAATATAAATTTCGACATTAAATAGAATTTTATGTTAAAGAAAGTCCAATTTTGTACAAAATTAAATATTTTTGTACAAAAATGCTTGACATCTTGTTTTTTATGTGTTAAAATTATTTTACAAGAAGGGGAAATATGAGCGTTAAGGCAGAAAAATGCGGGTCGTGTTTAACGGCAAATTATTATATTTATAAAAAGCTGGAAGAGTTGGGGCTAAAAAAAACATACATTGCTTTTTATTATTTGCATGACATTTTAAATATGTTGATTAATCAAAATATGGTGGTTAAATCTTTTTCAAGAGAAATTTATCCAATTGTAGCCATTAAATATTCAAAAAAGCCCGCCACCATAGAGCGGGATATTAGGAATGTTATTAAATCCTTTTGGGATAAAGAACTTAATTTTAAGCTGGGTAATTTTTGGTGCGAGCAAAAACCACCCACCTGCCATAAATTTATTTACATTTTAAAAAACTTTATAATTCAAGATTTGGCATAAATTAAATTTTTATGTGTTTTAACATCTGTTCTAAAACTTGATTAATTGTTAAATTTGTTGAATCAATTATAATTGCGCCGTTGGGGATTACTAGTGGGGCATATTTTTTATGTTTGTCAATTTCATCGCGCTCGGCTAGTTGCAATTCAACATCCTTTAATGCAATTTTATTTCCTTTTTTTTGTTCCTCTGTAAATCTTCGTTTTGCGCGCTCTGTTAAGCTACAATCTAAATAAAATTTAACCTCTGCATCAGGAAAAACATGGCTGCCTATATCGCGCCCGTCAACAACCACATTGTGCTGTTTTACAAAATTGCGCTGAAATTCGTCTATTTGAAAGCGGACATGCTTGTTTGTGCTAACACTGGCTGTAAATATGCTTATATCGTTATCTCGCAGATGTGCGGTGCAATTCAGGTCGTTTACGAACACACGCATTTCATCCTTTTTAAATTCAACTTTAAAATTAAACTTTGGCATGTCGCATTCGGGGGTAAGGTGGCTAAAATTATAGCCATTTTCTTTAAGAAAAACCGCCACCGCCCTAAAAAGCGAACCCGAATTAAAATGAATAAACCTAAGCTTTTTACTTAACAAATGTGCCACAGTGGATTTCCCACTTCCTGCCGGACCATCAATTGAAATTATCATAATTTCCTTTTTAATTTATAGTTTATTTGCCAAACATGGGCTAAATGCCGTGTTAGTTAAATTTGGCTTTATTTTTAAGTTCCCTTTCAATTCTAATAAGTTGATTGTATTTAGCAACCCTATCCGTACGCGAAATAGAACCTGTTTTAATTTGCCCAGCGTCAACCGCCACTGCTAAATCGGCAATAAACGTGTCCTCAGTTTCGCCGCTGCGGTGCGAAATTATTGTTTTATATCCATTTGCTTGCGCCAAGCGGATTGTTTCAAGCGTTTCGGTAAGTGTGCCAATTTGGTTGAGCTTAATTAAAATTGCGTTTGCGATGCCTTTTTTAATGCCTTCCGCCAAAATTTTTGGGTTGGTTACAAACACATCATCGCCCACAAGCTGAATTTTTTTGCCAAGTTTTTTGGTTATTTTTGCCCAGCCTGCCCAGTCATTTTCGCTTAATGGGTCCTCAATTGAAATAATAGGGTAGTTTGCAATTAAATTTGCATACCAATCAATCATCTCGTCCGTGGTTTTTGCGCCGCCTTTGCTCTTGGTTAGTTCATATTTTTTAGTTTTTTCATTGTAAAATTCGCTTGCTGCAACATCCATTGCTATGGCAATATCTTTTTTAGGTTGATAGCCCGCATTTTTAATTGCCTCAACAATTGCTTGCAGTGGCTCTTCATTATTTTTAAAGTTAGGGGCAAAACCGCCTTCATCGCCCACGCCAGTTGAATATTTTTTATTTACAAGCACCTTTTTTAATTCCATAAAAGTTTCGCTTGCCATTTGCATTGCCTCAAAAAAGGTTTTTGCACCAACTGGCACAATCATATACTCTTGAAAATCCACATTGCTTGTTGCATGCGCGCCGCCGTTGATAAAATTCATCATAGGCATAGGCAAGGTGTTGCCTTTGCCAAGCGTTTTATATAGCGGTTTGTTTTTATTTAGCGCGTTGGCACGGGCAACTGCCAAACTAACCGACAACATTGCGTTCGCGCCCAGTTTGGTTTTAAACTCAGTGCCATCCAGCGCAAGCATTTTGTTGTCTATTGCCGTTTGATTTTCCACATTCATGCCAACAACCGCTTTGGCGATAATTTTGTTTACATTATCGCATGCCTTTTTAACGCCTTTGCCGTGGAAACGCTTGCCGCCATCTCGCAATTCAAGCGCTTCGCGTTCGCCGGTGGAAGCTCCACTTGGCACCATTGCACGCGCAACAACGCCATTTTCAAGCGTAACAGCGCATTCAACCGTTGGGTTGCCGCGGCTATCTATAACTTCATAAGCATCAATTTTTTTAATTTTCATAATTTTCTCCTGCCTTTATTGTAACAAATTATATTTTTAAAAGGAAATGATTTTATCCACCAATTTAAAAAATGAATGTTGCAAAAATTAATTTTGAAATTTAAAATTAATTTTATATAATATTGATATGGAAATTAAAGCTTTAAAATTAAAAAATAAAAACAACCCAAATGTTTTCGTTGTGTTAACCGATTGTGGAGAGTTTGAACTGCATAGCGAGCCAATTGTAAAACATGCTATAAAAAAAGGCGAGGTGGCGGACGACGTTTTCAATTTGGCAGTGGCAGAAAGCAGCGCGTTAATTGCCACAGAAAAAGCCACAAAATATTTGGCAAACAAACTTAAAACTGAACAACAGATTAAGGATTATTTATATAAGCAAGGCTATCATAAATCAACGGTTGAGGCGGTGTTAAACAAACTAAAAGAATATGGCTTAATTAACGATGCATATTTTGCAAAAAGTTATATTGCCAGCAACAAAAATTTTAGCACAAACAAATTAAAGCAAAAGCTTATCTCGTTTGGCGTAAAACAAGATGTTTTATCCGAATTTTTATTGGATGTTGACGATTATCCATCTTGTAAAATTCACGCCCAAAAATTTTTAAAAAACAAAGAAATAAATAAACAAACAATTGAAAAGTTAACTCGTAATTTGGCGTCAAAAGGATATAACTTTGAAACAATCAAACGCGTTTTTAACGATATAAAGTTAGATTTTGAATAAAATTTATTGATATATCATCTGCTCAACACAAAAATTTTTGAGTTTTCAACAAAATTTTGCAAAAATGTAGAAATTTATTTTACATTTTTGTTTTTTTGTGTTAAAATGCCTATATGTTAGGCATTGATTTAGAAAATGTGTCGCGTTTTGCTGGTTGGACGGATAAAGAATTTGCGCGCGTGTTCTCTAAAGCGGAAATTGAATATGCTAACAAATTTAAAAATAAATTAAGCCATTTTTGTGGGTTTTATTGTGTTAAAGAAGCGCTTGTTAAAGCGTTGGATAATAAAAAATTAAAATTTAATCAAATTGAAGTTTTGCATTCAGGTTCGGGTAAGCCATATTTGAATTTGAATGAGTATTTAATAAATATTTTAAAAGAACAAAATTTAACAAGTGCGGAAATTAGCATTTCCCATTCTAAAGATAGCGCAACCGCAATTGTTATTGTAAATTGATTTAAGGAGAGAGATATGAAAAACAATCTTACTAATGAACAAATTAAAGAGTTGGTTACAATCGCCAAAACTGAAGAAGTTGGCACAGTTGTAAATCTGGCATATTTTGGGCAGAGTGCCAAGTTGGATACGCGTTTAAACAGAATTGAACGCATTTTGCCAGATGTAAACTCATTTGCTGTTTTGGGGGAAGATGGCAAATTTTCGCCTTTAAGCGAGCAAGAAAAAACAGACACGGTTATGAAAATGGTTAACGATTTTTGGAAAGCTCACCTTAATTACGATGGCAACCGTTTTACTTTTAATAATTTGCAGGACGATTTCTTTACAACAGAAACATACGATCGTTTGCTAAGTTATGCTAAACAATTTTTCGCAAATAGAATTGATTCGGAAACTGCAGGCAGAAATCAATATAAATATAAATTAACCACGAAATCAGACATTAAAATGTTAGAACAGATGAATAGGGCTTTCCCAAAAAGTTTGGGCAGGAAAATGAAAGAAGTTTCTAAAAACTTTTTAAGAAGGAAGCGGGAGCAAAATGGCAAAGAAATAAGCTTGCTTCAGCAATTAATTGCAAATAATTTGGCGTGGCAAGATGCTCAAACCTTAAATTCAGATGGGGCAAAGCACGCACTCAATTTTGGGCTTAATTAAACAAAAAATGCCAATATTTTGGCATTTTTTTAAATTTATTTTATGTTACAAAAATTTAAATAAAATTTTTTTGGCCTCATAAAGTTAAAATCAAAAGAGATAAAAGCAAATGCTTTTATCTCTTCATTTTTATTGTAATTTGTTCATCTGCAATTTCAACCGTTTGGCTAATTTCTGGCTTGTCAATTTTTGTTATGTCTAATGCCAACAATTCGGCTTTAATTTTTGCTGCATATTTTTCAATAATCTCGTTTAAATCTGCGCTTGTTGTGCTAAATTCAACATAAATTCGGTCTTCAACATTAAAGTTGGCTTGCTTTCTAAGCAGTTGTGCCGCGCGGATAAGTTCACGCGATAGGCCTTCAAGCATCAACTCGCGGTCGATTGTTACATCCAGCACAACGGTTATGTCATTGTCGTTAGAAATCACATAATCTTGCTTTGGCTTGGTGGATAGGGTAAACAGCGCGCTGTCTAGCCCGTTAAACTCGTTAACATCCACCTTGCCCGCCTTAAAGCCGTCCACCATTTTTTGCATTTCGGCTTCGCTCGCTTGCAATAAATAGTTTTTAACCTTTTGAACATCGCCTTTAAGCACCGCACCTGCGCGCCTAAAATCTAACACCAAAAATTCATCATTGAATTTTGAATTATCATGCTCCATAACCACATTTTTAATATTAAGTTCGCTTTCAATTATGTCGCGATACAACTCAACCGCCTTTGCAACGTGCGCGTTGCCGTTGATGTAAAGCGTTTTAAGCGGCTGTTTAACTTTAATTTGGTTTTCGTTGCGTAGTTTACTAACCATAGTGAATATGTTTCTAACAATGTTGGTGTATTCGGTTAGATTTTCGTCCTTAACTTTAAATTCGCCGATGATATATCCGTTAAGCGCAACGCTTTCTGCCGCATTTTTATCCAATTCGCGCACCGCATTTTGCCACAAATATTCGCTAATAAACGGAATGATAGGGAACATAACCATGCAAATGTTTTTAATTGCATAGTTTAGGCAGAAATACGCGTTCAAACTGTCATAATCATTTTCGCTCTTGTAAAAACGCCTGCGGTTGTTGCGGATATACCAATTTGTAAGTTCGTCAATTAAATTTTCAAAATCTTTAGCCACTGCGCCAAATTGAATGTCCGAGTAAGCAGTGTGCGCGTTTGAAGTAAACTCGTTAACACGGTTAATTAGCCATTTATCCATAAAGGTCAATTCGCTTTCTTTTGGTTCGTAATTTGTAAGGTCGGGCTTGTCTATAACCGCATAAGTGTTTAAGAAAATGTACGCATTCCAAAGCCCAAGCAATTTGCGTTTAACTTCATCGCAAGTGTCCCGCCCAAATTTAACATCGTTAATAAGCGGAGTTTGCACAAAATTGTAACGAATAATGTCCGCACCAATCTCGCTAAACGCAGTATCCAGCGGAATGTTGTTAGGGCTAGATTTAGAAAGTTTTTTGCCGTCTTGAGCAAGCAGCATAGGTGTTGTGCCAATGCGCTTATATGGCGCTTTACCAGTTAAAACCACGCTCATAACAAGCAGCGAATAGAACCACAAACGCACTTGCTCTTTGCCTTCAATTACGCACTCAATAGGGAAGTTTTTGTTGAAAAACTCTTTGTCTGTGAAATATTTTTTAGTGCTGAACGGGGTTATGCCTGCATCTAGCCAACAATCGCCAACCTCTTTGATGCGCTCAACCTTGTTGCCGCAGTGTGGGCAGGTTATTTTAATTTTGTCAATATAAGGGCGGTGCAAGTGTGGCAGAGCATCAACTTCTTCTGCACTGGATAGCTTTTTAAACTCGTCCAAACTTCCTACAACGGTCAAATGTCCGCATTTTTGGCAAGGGTAGAACGGCAGCGGCAAGCCATAATATCGCGAGCGGGAAATTGCCCAATCTCCCATATTGTTAAGCCAATCTAGCATACGCTTTTTCATGAAATCTGGGCTAAATTCAACATTGTCAATTGCGCTAATCAGTTGTGGGCGCAACTCATCCATTTTAATTACCCACTGGTCAACCAACCTGAACAAAAGTGGCTGTTTGCATCTCCAGCAATGCGGATAGTTGTGCGAATATTTATGAATATAATATGTCTTGCCCGCTTTTTGCATGAGGTCAAAAACAAAATCTCTTAACTCATCTGTGTTGGCATTTTTGCCAGCAAAAACTCCAAAGTTCTTATAATAATATCCGCTTTCGTCAATAGGGCAAATTTGTGGCAAGCCAAGTTTGTTGCCAAGCTCAAAGTCGGCATCACCACAGCCAGGCGCAATGTGCACCGCGCCCGTGCCTTCATCCGCACTAACATCACTCCAAGCAACAATTTTATGTTCAAATTGTTGCTCGCTTAAATCTGGAAAACATGTTTCATAAGTTAAGCCAACAAGTTCGCTGCCTTTGACCGTTTTAACAACCTCAAGCACATCATCTTTAAGCACTTTCATGGCACTGGCGCAAACAATCAAGTTGCGGCTAGATGATTTAACTTTAACAATATTATAGTCTAATTCTGGGTTAACCGCGATTGCAACATTGGCACAAAGTGTCCACGGAGTGGTTGTCCAAACCAACATATCGTTGTTCGTGCCTTTTATTGGGCATTTAAAGAATATTGCCAAACAACTAACTGTTTTGTATGCATCTTGGTCGCTCATTTCGTGCTCACTCAAACTTGTTCCGCACCTTGTGCACCAACGCATAATGCGCGGACTGTTAGAGATATAATGCTTTTTGTCGCACTCTTTCAAAAAGTGCCAAATTGCTGTAATATTGTTGTCGCTGTTAGTAAAATAACTATCATCCCAATTCATCCATTGCCCAAGACGAATTGAAGATTTCGTCATAGATTTTGAATATCTGTCGCACACTTCCATGCACTTTTCAACAAAATTGCCTATCCCGTATTGCTCAATTTCTTTTTTGCTGTTTATGCCCAACTCGCGCTCAACACGCAACTCAACCGGCAAACCGTGGCAGTCAAACCCGTTTTGAAAGTGTTCATCACATCCGCAAAGCGCGTTAAATTTAAACATCGCATCCTTAAAAGTGCGGTTATATGCATGATGCAAGCCCATATCATAATTTGCGGTCACTGGGCCATCAAGAGTAGCAAAATATTTGCCAGTTTTTTTGTTTTTGGCCTTCATTTTTTCAAAAATGTTGTTTTTTTGCCAAAAAGAAAGCACACCTTCTTCCATTTTTACATAATTCAAATTCCCTTGCTCTTTTTGCATAATTTTCTCCTTAAATTGAAGTTGTTAATTTATTTTTGCTTAAAGGCGAGTTGCGACGATGTCATTGCGAGGCGGTTTGCCCATCAAACCGCCGTGGCAATCTCTAAAAAAAGTGCCAGCGACCTGCCTGACACTTGAATTTCTCGCAGCAAATCGCAACATCTAAATTAGATGTTAATAATAATGTTGCGAATAATTATTGCCTTATACATATCTATATAATAACAAATAATTTTATATTTGTCAATAATTTTAATGTTAAAGTTTTTTATTGTTGAAATTTTGTTTTTTTAAAGTGCGGATTGTGTTTAAAAAATCTAAATCCCAACTAACATAATCATGTCCGCCCTTAAATATTGTTGTCTCAAGTGGTTTAATGTATTCTGCCAAAATTTTGGTTTTGGTTTTAATGGCTCCAAAATCGGCATTGCCATAGCTTAAATGGAAATTTGTTTTTGGCGCATTTTCTTTATAATAATCTAAAAATTTGTTGTTTTTAAACCAAAGAGAAGGGGAAGAGCAAATAATATTTCCAATAAAATCGCTGAAATATTCATCAATATATAGCGCGGTTAATCCGCCGAAACTTTGTCCCCAAAAATATAAGTTTTGTTTGCTTTTAGCAAGTTTTTTGTCCGTTAAATATGCTGTGAGTTCACACGCAACAAACTTGGCGAAATCTTTGTTGGGCAACTCGACATTTCTATCTTGCTGCATAACAAAACAAACTAAAAAGTTGTCAATTTCATTAATTTGTTCTGCTAAATGCATAGAATAGTGCCAAACTCCACCATCGGTTACAATAAGGCATTTTTGTGACTTATTCTTGCCAAAATTTTTAGGGTAGGCAACCAAAATTTCATATTCTTTTTTTAAAATATCGCTATATACTTTGTGTGTTTCGGCCTTTAAACTGAAATTAGGTATTTTTGGAACGGGCAAAACATAATTTTGAGAAAAATACACTTCGCCATTTTCATTACAAAAATCTAATTTGTTTTTAGCGTAAGGGTCGTCAATTATGTTTTTATCTCTATCTGTTCCTTTTAAATTTTCGCAATCTTTAAATAAATAGTAACAAATGTTTTCTACATAATCTCGCGTATATTCTAAAAACCAAACATCTTTTTTGATTTGTTTGAATTTCAACCCACTAGAAATTTCAAGCGATTTAATATCGCCGTTGGAAACATATAAATGTTGAATTTTTAATTTATCTCCATGCCTTTCAACAAAAACACTGCCATTTTCTTTTAAAAATGACTTAATCTCACTAATAGATTTAGTTTTTAGTTCGTCTAAATTCAACATTAAATTCTCCAATCAATAGGGGTTAGGTTGTGGTTGGCCAAAAATTCGTTGCATTTGCTGAAATGCTTGCAACCGAAAAAGCCATTATATGCCGAAAAAGGGCTGGGGTGGGCGGCTTGCAAAATTAGATGATTGGGGTTGTTAAGTATTGGCAAAAAACTTTTGGCGTGGTTGCCCCATAACATAAAAACGATTGGTTGGTTGAGTTCGTTTAAAATTTTAACCACCTCGGTGGTAAAGGTGTGCCAAAGGTCGTTTGCGTGGCTGGCAGGAAGATGTTCAATAACTGTCAAACTCGTGTTCAAAAGCAACACTCCTTGCTGTGCCCAAGCGGTAAGGTCGGTGTTGCCGCTCATTTCAATATGTAAATCGTCATTAATCTCTTTAAAAATGTTTTTAAGGCTAGGTTGCGGCGTGCCGTTGTGGCAACTAAACGCAAGCCCGTCTGCCTGCCCGCGCGTGTGGTAAGGGTCCTGCCCAATAATAACAACTTTAACTTTGTCAATCGGCACCAAATTAAGTGCATTAAATATCTGTTGCTTTGGCGGAAAAATAACCTTGCTTGCATATTCGCCATTTAGCCAGCCAAACAATTTGCGTTTGTAATCTTGTTCAAAACGGGTGGAGAGTTTTTCACTCCAACTTTTGTCTAACACATAATCCATAAAATAATTTTAGCACAAACCAAAATTTTTTGCAACAATTGCAAGAAGTAAAAAAATAGTAAAAATTTTTTAAAATTCAAGAAAAACAACAAAAAATTGCAAAAAAATTGAAAAATTAGGCGCAAATTTTCAATTTTTTAAAAATTTTTATTAAATTTTATAGATTTTAATTTTTTTATTAATTATTGCGATAATGACAAATAAGTTTTATAATTTTAAAATGATTATAACTATTGTAATAATAACAAAGTAAATTTTAGTTTAAAGTTTTTATTCAATGCTTGATTTTAAAAATTCTAAAAATTTTGTTGCAGTTTGTTTATCTTTATGTTCAACCATAAGGCGCAATACCGGCTCGGTGCCACTCGAGCGGATTATTATGCGCGCACCCAAATCTTCAAATTTATCTATTAGTGTTTTTGTGTTTTCGTTCAACTCAAAATTTTTATTCATTTTTAAATTTTCTTGTGCTTGAAAATATTCGGTGTATCCGGCAGTCAATTCTTTCAACGATTTTTTTGTTGTGCCTAAAATGTTCATTAAAATTATTGCGTTTAAAACGCCATCGCCCGTGTTGCTGAATTGCTTTAAAATTATATGTCCAGAATTTTCTCCGCCCAAACTTGCATTCGTTTCACTCATTTTTTTATAGACCATTTTGTCGCCAACTTGTGCGCGTTCAAATTTTATTTTTCTTTTTGTCAATGCTTTTTCAAGCCCCATGTTTGAATAAATTGTGCCAACAAGCGTGTTGCCTTCGTTTTGAAAAAATTGAGAGAAGATAAACATAATTTTGTCGCCATCATAAATTTCGCCATGCTCGTCAACAGCAAGCAATCTATCCGCATCGCCGTCAAAAGCAAAGCCAATTTTTTGCTCTTGCAGGCAAATCGAACGCAAAAATTCAATATGCGTGCAACCGGCATTTAAATTGATGTTTTTGCCCGTGTAGAGGTGATTAATAATTTTGGCAGTGGGGAAAACAAGTTTTGCAATGTCGCTTGCTCCGCCAAACGCGCAGTCAATAACGCACGGCAAATTGTGCTTTTTAATTGACCTTAAAAAATTTATATAGTCCGCCTTTAAATTTTCTTTATTTTTAAAAAGGGCGAAGTCGGTTTTAAACTCAAATTTTTTGTCCATAAATCGCTCTAATTCAAGTTCGGTTTGCTCGCTTATTTTTTCGCCCGCGCTATTAAAAAACTTTATTCCGTTATATTCATGCGGATTGTGCGAGGCACTAATCATCATGCCCAGCGGATAGGCAAATTTGCGCGTTAAATATGCCAAACATGGGCTAGAGCAGACACCCACATTGTGCACTTCAACCCCGCGCGCCAAAAGAGTGGTTTGCATTAAACTTAAAATATAGTCACTAGAAATTCGGCTATCGTTGCCAACCAGCAAAACCGGCTTTAATTTGTGAGTTTTATAAAATTTTACAAGCGCGCGGCTAAGTTTTTTTATTGTGGATTTTGTAAGCGTTTCCCCAACCACGCCCCTTATTCCGTCTGTTCCAAAATATTTCATAAAATTAAATATGAAAATTAAAATAATTTTGACATTTAAATTAAGAAGAGTGATTTTGGGCAGTTTTTACAACTCAACTTGATTGTTCTTAATGAAAGTACCAAAAAAATGCAAAAAATTTGAAAATATTTAGTTGCATTTTTTTTTGCTTTGATATACAATTGTGTTATGAATTTGTATTCTGTTCCGCCGCGTGGGTTTTACATTGGCAATTTGGAAATAACTTTTTATGGGGCAATAATTGCGTTTGCTATGCTTTTGGGAGTTGTAATTGCTTGTTTCCTTGCTAAAAAGCGCGGTTTTAAGAGTGATGATATAATTCTGTTGGCAGTCCTTTGTTTTCCGCTTGCCATTGTTGGCGCGCGCCTTTACTATTTTATTTTTAATGATGCATCGTTTAAAGATTTCTTTAATTTTAGAGATGGTGGGCTTGCAATTTTGGGCGCGGTTTTTGGCGGAATTTTGGGCGTGGTTATCTTTTGCACAATTAAACGCAACTTCAAAATTTTAATTGACATTTTTGATTTTTGCGTGCCTGTGCTTATTCTAGGGCAGGCAATCGGGCGCATCGGTTGTTTCTTTTCGCAATGCTGCTATGGCAATTTGGTAACCGACCCCAACCTTCAATGGTTCCCGTTCGCTATGAAGGTGGAAACTTATGTTGGCTCGGGCGAATACACCTGGCATTTAGCCACAAATATTTATGAAAGTTTGTGGAACTTGGCTGGTTTTGGCGTTGTGTTGCTTGTTTATTTGAAAACAAACAAAAAAGCGGTGCCAACCGCTACATATCTTGTTTGGTATGGGCTTGGGCGGACAATAATAGAAGGTGTGCGCGGCGATAGTTTGTTTGTTGGTGGCTCTAACGTGCGCATCTCGCAAGTTTTAAGCATTTTAATGTTTTTAATAGGCGCAGGAATTTTGATTTACAATTTGGTTAAAATAATTAGGAATAGGCAGGCAAAAAAATGAGTTAAGGAGATTCTTCGGCTCGTTACACTCTCTCAGAATGACACATAAGGCAGAGATAGAGATTGCCATGCTACGCTCGCAATGACATGGAAATCATAATGACATTAAAAAATTATTAAAAAGTAAAAAAGGAGTTAAATTTGGGCAAAAAATCTAAAATTTTATATTATTCTGTGCTGATTGTGAATATCGTGTGTTTTATTCTCGATTTATTGCCAATCAACTTTCCTTTTTTCCGCATTAGTTTTGCCGTGTCACTAATGCTTATTGGCATTTTGCTTATTGTTCGTGCCTTTTC
The DNA here is from genome assembly GCA_947628205.1 of uncultured Clostridia bacterium. GTDB lineage: Bacteria > Bacillota > Clostridia > Christensenellales > UBA1242 > Onthoplasma. The sequence goes on along the minus strand of CANQYX010000009.1, from coordinate 12,863 downwards.
GCTAAAATTAGACAGTTCAATGTTCATTGGTATACTACTTTTGCTTTGCGGAATTTTAAATTTTATGCTATACTTTGGTCAGACAAAGGGCGGCTGGCAAATTTCGCAATTTTGGCCATATTATCTGTTCGCGGTGGCGGTGGCAAGCTTGTTCACTGGGCTGTATTTTAAAGATAAATTGCAACTTAAACTTTTCATTTTGTTTTTGGGCTTTGGGCTGATTTGTTTGCTTTTCGTACAAAAAATAATCAACCTTTGGTGGATGATTGGACTGCTTGTTGGCTGGTTTGTTGCATATTTCGTGTTTAACATAATTAAAGGGAGAAAGAAAAATGGATAAAAATATAGATTACAACGCAAAAATTGCCGAATTGCAGGCAACAATTGCCGAGCAACGCGCAACAATTTCCCGCCTGCGCGCCATTGTGGAGGATTATAAAAATAAAGAGCAGTCAATTTCCAGTGCAATTATTGCCAGCATGGAGCACGCCAATCAGCTTGAAGCCAGCCGCAAAAAATTGTATTTGTTGGACATTCAGCGCAGCCGGCTCATGTATATGCGCATGGAGCAAATTATTAACGAACTTTATTTGCGCTATCCTGAATTGAAACAGGACACAAAGTTGAAGGATATGAGCGAAAAATTTAAGTCACTTGTTTATAGCAACCTTAACACCAACCCAAAAGAGCCGGTTGTGGATATGAAAAAGCAAGTTGTGGTGGACGACCCTATTAAAAAATTGCTGCACAACATCATAAATTGCTTTGATAGTAAATCGGTGGGCGGAGATGTTAAGCGCGGTGGCCCAACGGACGATTTATTGAACAATGTTTCGTCCAGCGGTTTTGATTTTAATGAGGCATTGCACCCAAACATGGAATTGGAGGAAATTTTAAAGGTTTTCAATTTAGGCGAAAATAAAAATGACGAGGGCAAAGGCACACCACAAAATTAGGCGTGCCTTTTTGTTCGTTTGGAATTTGACTTTATTAAAAAATTTTTTAAACAAAAAAACAAAAATATTAAAAAAAAGAAAATTTTTTTAAATAAACTTAAAAATCAATTGACAAACATTTTGTTTGGTGCTAAAATGCAAATATCTTTAAAACGATGACGGAAAGAGTAACGTGGGAATTGGTTTTAAGTGAGGTAAGGATAGTGTGAACTTGCCAACGCAGCCCGTGCGAAAGACACTCCTGAGTTTTATGGTTTGCCCGCCAATATGGGCATAAAATAAGTGGCTGAAAAGCAAATTAGGTGGCACCGCGGGTTTTAGATAATTCGTCCTAATGAATAAGCAGTTTTGCTTGTCATTATGGGCGATTTTTTGTTTTTAGGAGGAAAGATGTATACACAAATTTCAAAATTAAATGTTGGCAATGTTAAATTTATGGGCATGATAGAAACGGTTAGGGACAAAAAGAACATCCAATTCGTTGTCCTTAAAGATTTCTCGGGCAAAATTCAAGTTACGGTGGATAAGGTTAAATATCCCGAAGTGGGGGATACTTTTTATCATCTTTTACCCGGCTCGGTTGTTGTGGTTGAAGGCGAACTTGTTAAAAGCGAATATGTTAAAATGGGCGGGCAAGAAGTTTATGCTTCGTCGGTTGAAGTTGCAAGCAGCGCCGAGGCTAACCCAATTGCAGAAGAGAGCAATATAGATAATAGGATAGATTATCGTTGGATTGACTTGCGCGTTGACAAAAACACGTTAATTTTTAAAGTCCAAAGCGAATTTACTGCTGCACTAAGGGAATTTTTGTTGCAACGCGATTTTACTGAAATTCACACTCCAAAATTAATTGCAACCGCATCCGAAAGTGGTTCGGAAGTGTTTGAAGTGAAATATTTTAATGGCAAGGCATATTTGGCGCAAAGCCCTCAATTCTATAAGCAAATGGCAATGGCTGGTGGATTGGGCAGAATTTTTGAGTGCGCGCCAGTGTTTAGGGCGGAAAAATCGCATTCAAGAAAACACGCAACCGAGTTTACTGGCTTTGACTTGGAATTTTCAGGCATAGAAAGTTTCGAGGATGTTATGCATTTGGAAGAGGAACTTTTGACGTATGCGCTAAAACGCGTTAAAGAAAAATATGGCGATGCAATTAAAGAACAATTTAATGTTGAAGTTGTTGTGCCAACACTCCCTTTCCCTAGGCTAAAACTTAAAGATTTATATACTGAACTAGAAAAGAGATATGGCTACACTTGCCCAGACGAGGAAAAGGATGACCTAACCACAGAGGCGGAAAAACTATGTGATAAATTAGCGCGCGATATGTTCAACCACGAATTCATTTTTGTAACTGATTATGGCGCAAGAAAGCGCGCGTTCTACCACATGCGCAAAAATGGCGTGCCACAAGGGTACGATTTAATTTGGAAGGGCGTGGAAATAACCACAGGCGCGCAACGTGAGCATAGATATGAAATTTTAAAGGCACAAGCGGAAGAAAAAGGGCTGGCAAAAGATGTGGAATTTTATTTGCAATTCTTTAAATATGGCTGCCCTCCACACGGCGGCTTTGGCCTGGGGTTGGATAGAATAACTATGAATTTGCTTGAATTACAAAGTATTAAAGAAGCCATGTTCTTGTTCCGCGGGCCGGAAAGAATAACACCATAGTAAAAGGAGAAAATTATGAAACGCATTGAAATTAAAGATTTGCAAAAAACATTTAAAAATTATGCAAACAAAACAATCACCGTTTGCGGTTGGGCGCGCACGGTTAGGGATAGCAAAAACATTGCTTTTATTGAGCTTAACGACGGCGCATTTAAAAGCGTGCAAATTGTGGTTGAAAAGGAAAAGTTGAAAAATTATGACCAAGTTGTAAAGCAAAATGTGGGCGCATCTTTTTGCGTTGAAGGTGTTTTGCTTTTAACGCCAAACGCACAGCAACCATTTGAAATTAACGCCACAAAAGTTGAGGTTCTGGGCGAAAGTGCAACCGACTATCCACTTCAAAAAAAGCGCCACACGGTTGAATTTTTGCGCACCATTCCAACAATCCGTGCACGCGGCAATTTATTTAACGCGGTGTTCCGCATTCGCTCGGTGGCGGCTTTTGCAATTCACAAATTTTTTAACGAGCGCAATTTTGTTTATGTCCACACGCCAATTATAACATCAAACGATTGCGAGGGCGCGGGCGATATGTTCCAAGTTACCACGCTAGATTTAGACAAGGTGGCAAGTTCGGGCAAAGTGGACTATTCCAAAGATTTCTTTGGCAAAAAAGTGTCGCTAACAGTGTCCGGTCAGTTGCATGAAGAAACAATAACGCACGCTTTTGGCAAAACTTACACTTTTGGCCCAACATTTAGGGCAGAGAACTCAAACACTACTCGCCACGCGGCCGAGTTCTGGATGATGGAGCCAGAAATTTGTTTCTGCGACCTAACCGAACTTATGGACAATGAAGAAGAGATGGTTAAATATGTCATCAATTATGTTATGAGCGAGTGCGCGGACGAACTTGAATTTTTAAATAAGTTTGTGGATACCGGCCTAATTGCTCGCCTTAAAAACATTGTTGAAAATGACTTTGTCCGCCTAGATTACACCGATGCTATCAAGCAACTTGAAAAGGTTAAGGATAGGTTCACTTTCCCGGTTAAATGGGGTGTGGATTTGCAAAGCGAGCACGAGCGCTATTTAACCGAAGAGGTTTACAAAAAGCCGGTGTTCTTAACCAACTATCCAAAAGACATTAAAGCGTTTTATATGCGCCAAAATGATGACGGCAAAACGGTGGCGGCAGTCGATTTGCTTGTGCCTGGCATTGGCGAATTAATTGGCGGCAGCCAGCGCGAAGAGAGGTTGGATAAACTTCTAAACCGCATTCACGAATTGGGCCTTAAAGAGGAAGATTACTCTTGGTATTTGGACACGCGCCGCTATGGCACTAACGTTCACTCGGGCTATGGCTTGGGCTTTGAGCGCATGGTTATGTATCTAACCGGAATAAGCAACATTCGCGATGTGGAATTTTTCCCTCGCACGGTTGGCTCTATTCAAGGATAATAAAAAATAATGGTGCCTTTTTTTGCAAAATATGCTTGACAAATTGCAAGATATATGATAAATTATCAATCTTTAAAAGGACTAATATGGACGTAAAGATAAAGCAACGAATGTTTGTTGATGAAAAAGAATATTTTGTAAATGAAAAAGGCAGGAAATACACCCGCCTTGGTTTTGATTCAATCAGGAGCGTGGCTTGTAGTTCGTTTTTATATCGTTTAGGCAAAAAGCTAAATATTGTTTCAAAAGCTTTTGTGGAAATGCACAAATCTAAACAAGATTATATCGACCCAGCAATTTACGATTATTGCATCGAATTTCCAACCTTTTATGTACTTGCCCAAAAGAATAATTTGGCAGGCGTGCAAATTGTGGAGCAGTTTGATAGGTCCACAATTTTTCCTTGTGGTAAGTTGCTATTTTTTAACAAGGATAGATATGCAATTGTGGCGGATGAATCTAAAACTGTGGCCATTTATGCCACAAATGAGGGAACGGAATATGCCAATTTGCCAATTTCTGTTGGCTCGTTGGAAGGGGTTGAACTGAATGGAAAAAATTTTCAAATTTTTGCTAACAAGTTCAATTTAACTGGAGATTTAATTTCGGCTGCCGCGCAAGTTAAAAACGAAAACGAACTGGATGCCTTAACAAAGTTTTTCAATTTGCTGTTGATTGAAGATGTTAATAATTATAATGAGTTAACAAAAAAGTTTGTTTTAACAGATAAAGATGGGAATTTTATTTTAGATCCTGAAAATTTGGATGTGCAAGATTTCAGAATAACGCTTAAAGAAATGGCTTTTGATTCGAGAATGGATGCCATAACAAATAAAAACAATGTGCTTGCTTTTTACAGCATAAAAATGAAATTTTTAATGCAAAAAAACACAAATAAACAATTTAAAGGAAATTTACAACATTTAATAACCCAAATAAAATAATAAGATAAAAGCGGCAAACCCGCTTTTTTTGTTGTATTGAACAGGTTTTGTTTTTAGTTCAATTAATTTGTCATATTTGAATTTGTTTTTTCATAAGTTAAGTTAGATTGGAGGGGAAATGGAAAAGAATTCAAGTATCTACACCGACATTGCAAAACGCACAAATGGAGATGTGTATATCGGTGTTGTTGGGCCGGTTAGGTGCGGCAAATCTACATTCATTCAAAAATTTATTCAAAATTTTGTGCTTAACAACATAACAAATAAGCACGACCGCGAGCGCGCAAACGACGAACTTCCGCAAGCGGGCGAAGGCACAATAGTGATGACCACCAAACCTCAGTTTGTGCCGGCCGAAGCGGTGCGAGTTAAAATTGGCAACACCGCAATGAGTGTTCGCCTTATTGATTGTGTTGGATATATGGTTGAAGGGGCTTTGGGTGCAGAAGAAAATGGCAAACCGCGTTTGGTTAAAACTCCGTGGAATAAACAGCCAATTCCGTTTGTCCAAGCGGCCGTTATTGGCACGGAAAAGGTTATTAACGAGCATTCAACAATTGCATTGGCAATAACAACCGACGGAAGTTTTACAAACATTCCTCATAAAAATTATGTTGAAGCCGAAAAGCGAACCGTTTCTCAACTTAGAGAAACAGGCAAACCTTTTGTTATGATTTTAAACACAACAAACCCAACAGACGAAAAGACAATTGCACTTGTAAACGAACTTAAAAAAGAATATTCAGCCCCTGTTTTGCCAATAAATGTTAATGAATTAAAAAAGGAAGATGTAGATAACATTATGACAGAGATTTTAAACGAATTTCCGCTTGAAGTGGTAAATATAAAAATGCCAAAATGGTTAAAACCCCTTTCGCCCGACAATGCCACAATTAAAGAAATTTTAGACACCGTTACTAACGCAATTAACGATGTATCCAAGGTGGGCGATTATAACGGGAACAAAGTTCTTTTTGAAAACAGCGAAAGTTTCGAGCCAATTTTAAACAGCAATATAGAGTTGGGCTCGGGCGAAGTAACCTTTGATATAGTTCCTAAAGAAGGGTTGTTTTATAAAGTTCTTTCCGACCAATGCGGCACCGAAATTAAGGATGATTATGAGCTTGTAAACAGCTTAAAAGATTTAACATCTGCCAAATTAAAATACGATAAGCTTGCCTCGGCATTAAATCAAGTTAACGAAACGGGTTATGGCATAGTTATTCCGTCTATAGACGAAATGGAATTAAAAGAACCAGAAATTGTTCGCTCAGGTGGGCGTTGCGGCCTAAAATTAAAGGCAAGCGCACCAAGTTTGCATATTATGAAGGTTGATGTTGAAACCGAAGTGCAACCAATTATGGGCGGATACGAACAGAGCGAAGATTTAATTAAATATTTAATGCAAGAATACGAAAACAATCCTCAGGGGATTTACAAAACAAATATGTTTGGCAAATCGCTTGAAAGTTTAGTCAACGAGGGGTTAAACTCAAAATTAACTTCAATGCCAGTTAACCTGCAAAACAAATTAAGAAAAACTTTGTCTAGAATTGTTAACGAGGGCAAGGGCGGCATACTTTGCATATTGCTTTAAACAAACATAAAAATTCACTGCAAAAACGCTGTGAATTTTTTAAAAAATTTTTTATGTTGAGTTTGCAACTTAATTAAAATCCATAAAATTTTTCCGTTTAAAATTGATTTTTTTGCTCTAAAAAATTAAAATCTTGGCAAAAAACGGTTTTCAAGTGAAAAAAAATAAAAAATTTTCAAAAAAAATTTAAAAAATATCAAAAATCGTTTGTATTTATTTTTTATTGGTGTTAAAATATTTTCAGCTTACTACAAAGGGGGAGTGATTTTATGATGGAATTTATTTCAAACAATTGGTGGTGGATGGTTTTAATTTTGGCTGTCATCATCGTCGCTCTTATCGTTGTGCTCGTTTGGTTGGATAGGCGAGATAAAAAAATTATGTCCGATTTCCAAGAAAAAGTTCTCGCGGTAGAGAGTGAGCAAATGGAAGTAAACATCGTTCCAATGCAAAAAGCTGAAAATGTACAAAAGGAGGATAAAATGGAAAAAGTACAAAAAGCTAACGCAAAGTCTACTGCTAGTGTTAAGACTGCAACTAAGAAAGTTGAAAAGAAAGCTAGCCCAGCTAAAAAACCTGTTGCTAAAAAGCCAGCTGGTAAAACAACCGCTAAAGCAACAACTGCTAAAAAGCCTGCAGCTAAAAAGGCAACTACAAAAACAACAACTACTACTACAACAACAAAAACAGCCGCTAAAAAACCAGCTGCAAAAAAACCTGTTGCTAAAAAACCTGCAACAAAAACTGCTGCTAAGAAACCTGTAACCAAAACCACCACAAAGGTTACAACCACTCCAGCAGGAAAAACAACAACTACAACAACAAAAGTTACAACCACTCCAGCAGGCAAGGCAACTAAAAAAGTTACCACAACCACCACAACGGTTAAGAAAACAACCAAAAAAGGTGGCAACGCAATGGCTGTTGCAAAAGCAACTGTAACAAAAACAATTGCTAAAAGGCCAGAAGCAAAACCTACTGCTACTGTAAAACCAGTTGCAAAAACCGCAGCTAAACCTGCAACAAAAACAACAAAAGCTCCAGCTAAAACTGCTGCTAAACCTGCAACCAAAACTGCAGCAAAGCCAGCAACAAAAGCTCCAGCTAAAAAAGCTTGCTGCTGCAAAAAAGCTGAATGCAAACCAGCTCCAAAAGCAGCTGCAAAGCCAGCAACTAAAACAACAAAAGTTGCAACAAAAACCGTTGCAACCAAAACTGTAAAAGCTCCAGCTAAAACTGCTGCTAAACCAGCAACTAAAGCTCCAGCTAAAAAAGTTGCAACAAAAGCTCCTGCTAAAAAAGCTCCAGCTAAAAAGAAATAAATTGCAATTTAAAAAACCCTCGATTGAGGGCTTTTTTATTTTGGCTTGACAAAAATGTTAATATAATTTAAAATGCTTTTATGAGAGTTATTGCAGGGAAATATCGCAGCAAAAAATTAAAAGAGTTTAATTTGCCATCAACCCGCCCAACATTAGATAGGGTAAAGGAATCTATTTTTAATCTTATTCAGTTCGATTTGCTTAATGCAAATTGTTTAGACCTTTTTTCTGGCACGGGCGCTTTCGGCATAGAATGCATTTCGCGTGGGGCAGATAGCGTTATTTTTGTTGATAATAACCCGCAAGCAATCAAAATTATAACCGAAAATTTGCGCGGCATTGACGGCAATTATAAATTAGTTAATATGGATGGCATAAATTATCTTAAAACATGTCAACAAAAATTTGATGTAATTTTGCTAGACCCGCCTTACATTACAGATTTGGGCGTACAAGCAATTGAAGTAATAACTAAAAACAATTTGTTAAATTCAAATGGAATTATAATTTTTGAAACAGATAGAGCGCACGAATTTAATTTTAAAAGTGCTGATTACGAAATTAGCCAAAAATTCTATGGCACAGTGGCTGTTTATAAATTAAAATTAATTAAGGATTGATTATGAAAATAGAACTAGCTAAAGACAAAATTATTATTACTAATCCCCAAGATTTTGACCTTGTTCAAACCTTAAATTGTGGGCAGATTTTTAGATATAATATTGTTGGCGATTTAGCTTACGTTTATTCTATGGATAAACGCGCTAAAATTACATTTAATAAAAATAAAATTGAAATACTTTCATCAGACATTAAATTCTTTTATAATTTTTTTGATTTAGATAGAGATTATTCTAAAATAAAATCTATTCTTATTAAGGATGAATTCCTTCGCCCAGCCATAGAATATGGTGCAGGAATTAGAATTTTGAATAATGATGCTTATGAAATGCTGATAAGTTTTATAATTTCCGCTAACAATAACATCGCAAGGATTAAAAAATCTATTGAATATTTGTGTGCGCATTTCGGGAAGGATATGGGCGAATATTTTGCCTTTCCTACGCTAAACGAATTAAAAAAAGCATCCATAGCCGATTTTGAGAAGGCAGGTTTAGGTTATCGGGCGAGGCAGATGTTTGAAACGGTGCAAAAACTTTCGGCGGACGGTATTGAAAAGTTAAAAGCCATGAATAAAGAGGAGCAATTTAAGTTTTTAATTTCGTTAAAAGGCATAGGAGAAAAAGTTGCTAACTGCATTATGCTTTTTGGCTTGGGCGTTAAAGATGTGTTTCCTGTGGATACGTGGATAAACAAAGTTTATAACGATTTAACAAAACGCAAAGAGAACGACCGCAAAAAAATATCACGAGAATTGGTTGCGCGCTATGGCAACTTGTCAGGTTTTGCTCAGCAATATGTCTTTTATTATTACAGAGAAAACAAAATAAAAGTTTAAGCAATTTTTAATAAACATATTGACAAATGAAAAATAAGTGCTAGAATATCAGCGGAGATGAAATATGGAATATTTAGAAAATATGTATATTAACAGTTTAACAGATGAGGATATTTCCCAAATTTTGAACTTGGCCTTTAATGATGTTGCGTTCTTCTTTGCAAACAAAGTTTATGCGCACGATATGTTAATTTCGGTTAAAAGGAAAAGCCATCAACTTTTGCAAAGATATTATTTTAGCGATTTTAACGTTCAGGCAGAAAATGTTCAAACAAAAGCGGCCAACAAACTTAAAAAAGCATACATCAATTTTATGCTTACCGCCAAAAATTCAAAGGGAGAGTTAAGGTTTGTGAATTATCAACAGCATTTAGCATTAAGCAAAAGCGAAAATGTTCAAATTTAAAAAGAGCGATTGCTCTTTTTTTCAACCGCTCAATTTGTTTTAAGTTTTTTTAACATATTATGCCTTACAATTACTATTATAAGCATTATAACAAAAAATGCAAGGGCAAAACCAATAACCAGCCAAAAAACTAGCCCATCCACGAAAAACGACACCGCGGTTAAAGAGCAGGCAAAAACAAAGAAAATAAACAGCAAAATGCTTGTCAGCTTTTTAATATAATTGCGCTTTTGAACGGTGTTTTGTGCCTGTTGAATTTCTTCTGGCATAATTAAATTTTCTTTTGGTTTGGTGTAATCGTGCAATTTGGCACCACAATTGGTGCAAAATTTTCTGTCATTGCGGTTTTCCGTTCCACATTGATTGCAAAACATAATTAATTCCTTTTATATTTATATAATAACATAATAAATATAATAAGTCAAACAAACGTAATAATTTTTAAAAAGGGTATTGACAAAAATTTTTTTTGTGGTAAAATCAAGACAGATAGAAATCTTGTAGCAACAAGAGTTTAACTTTTAAGGAGATAGTATGGAATTTGCACAGATTTTTACAGAAATGAGCTGGATACCTGCAGTTTTGCTTTCGCTCGGGCTTGTTTTTACAATTGTTGAAGTGTTCGTTCCGGGTTTTGGTTTTTTTGGCATAGTTGGCATTTTAAGCATGGTGGCAGGAATTATTGTTAGAATTGCGCAAGGTTTAAATTTGGTTCAAGCACTATCGTTGGTGTTGATTGTTGTTGGCTTTTATGTTGTGGCAGGCATGTACATGGTTTTCAGCGCGCAACATGGCATTTTAAGCCAAACCGGTTTGTTTGAAACAAATTCAACCTTAAGGCAAGATTACAACAAAACGGAAAAAGAGCTTAGAAAACTTGTTGGCAAATCTGGCAGGGCGCTAAGCAAGTTAAATTTGGGCGGAAAAGCAAAAATAAAGGGCAAAATTTATGATGTCGTGTCTGCCACTTCGCTTATTCCGGCCGGTTCGCATGTTAAAGTTATAGCCATTAAAGACAATCAAATTATGGTAAGAAAATGGTTTGAATAGGGAGGAGTTATGAGCAATTTATTATTATCTGGTGTTCAAATAACAATTTTAGTTGTTAGTTTAACAGTGGTTGTGGCCTTGTTTGTTGCCATGCTTATTATCGTTCCAACAAATATATGGTTTAGGGCGCTTGCTTCGGGTGCGCACATATCCATGTTCCGCTTAATAGGCATGAAGGTGCGAAAAATAAATTACAAACAGCTTGTTAACATTTACATAGTTGCCCAAAAGGCAGGGCTTAAAATCCCTATAAGCGAATTGGAGACGCACTTAATGGCAGGCGGCCATATTGAAAATGTGGTTAATGCGTTAATTGCTGCGCACAGCGCAAAAATAAATTTAACATTAGAGCAGGCAAAGGCAATAGACCTCGCTGGGCGAGATGTGGTTGAGGCGGTTAAAACAAGTGTTACGCCAAAAATAATCCGCACACCTTGGATTGGTGCAATGGCGAAAAATGGCATTCAGGTTAAGGTGCTTGCCCAAGTTACCGTGCGCGCAAGGTTGGATAGGCAAATTGGCACTGCGGATGTGGAAACAATTTTAGCGCGCGTTGGCGAAGGCATTGTTACCGCAATCGGTAAAGCAAACACTCATTCGGAAATAATTGCCAACCCACCAATCATTTCCAAAACCATATTGGATGATCATCTGGATAGGCAAACTGGATATGAAATTTTATCAATAGACATTGCAGATGTGGATGTTGGCGAAAATATAGGTGCAAAGCTTAAAATTGAGGATGCAGAAGCCAAAAAGAAAATAAGCCAAGCGGCAGCGGAAGAGCGTAAGGCACAGGCCATTGCCTTAGAGCAAGAAATGAAAGCCAAAACGCAAGAGATGAAAGCGCTTGTGCTTGCGGCAGAAAGCGAAGTTCACAAATCCATGGCACAGGCACTTAAAAATGGCAAGTTCGGCGTTATGGACTATTACAAACTTCAAAACATAGTTGCAGATACAAACATGCGCAACTCAATTGGCGCACCAAAAGAGGATAAGGATAAGGACAAAGATCGCCTATCTGGCTCAAATAGGCCACCGTTTAGAGAATAACTTAAATAGTTTTGTTAAAGGAAGGCAAAATGTCATTAGTGGAAAAAGTTATTTTAATCGCCGCAATTTTAATGCCCATAATAGCATTGCTAATCTTTTTGCCAAAATTTTTAAAAAACAAATTTAAAAACAAACCTCAAAAAGAAAAACCCAAAGCGGAACAAAACGCGGCTCAGCCGGATGAATATAAGCCGGCGCCAACCGCCCCTGCTGCGCAAAACACTTCGCATCAGGATGATTTTAAAGATTATGCAGAAAGAAAAAGCAAAAGGTTAACTCACCCTAAACGCAATTTCCCAACTCCAACTTTTGCAGATTTTGAAGGGTTTCGCCCGCGCCCGATAGTTTCAGGGCAACAAAATGAAAAAACAATTCAGGAAGAAATTAAATCATTAAGCCCTCAACTTAAAGCACTAATTATTTCTGGCGCGTTAGATAGAAAAGATTTTGACGATTAAACTCTCAGCCGAGAGTTTTTTCTTGCCAATTAAGACATAGGCATGGCGCGATGACGTCATTCTGAGCATTCGGGGTCCCCGCAAGAACTTTGTTCGCTGTGGGGCATTAGCGAAGAATCTAGATGTTTCGACTCCACTCCGTTGCGCTCAACATGACACCAAACTACATTCTGAACGTTCTTATGTCATTCTGAGCATTCGGGGTCCCCGCAAGAACTTTGTTCGCAGTGGGGCATTAGCGAAGAATCTAGATGTTTCGACTCCACTCTGTTGCGCTCAACATGACCTACTATGTCATACCGACCAAGTGAAAATTCATTTTCACGCGTGGAGTGTATCTCTTTTAGCAATCTCTACCTCTTTTAATGTCATTCTGAGCGCTAGCGAAGAATCTAATTAGATCCTTCGACTCACAATCCTTGTTCGCTCAGGATGACGCGGTATTTCATGCCCAAATTGGCCTGACACGGGCGATTTATGGAAGAAATTCGTAAAAAAGTGGCAGGAAAATAAAATATTTTAAAAAAATTTGTAAAAACACCC
>CANQYX010000008.1 GCA_947628205.1 uncultured Clostridia bacterium | reverse complement strand
GATATAGAGGGGATTGTTAGTTTTGGGCAGCCGAAAGTACGAATTTTGTCTAATTTTAGAAAATTTAAAACTTTTTTCTTAAAAATGACTTAACGATTTGCAATTTTATGTCCTCATAGATATAGAGGGGTCTTTTATTTTTTGTTAGTCCTAGGTTTATTAAAACAACAATTCCCTTGTTAAATTAGAAATTAAAAGGAGGTTTACGAGTAAATATGTTTTTGCATTAACAAAGAGATGAATATGCGAAAAGAGTGAAAATTAAAGCCGAAAGTATAGAAATTTTTAGTAAGCAGGATAAGATGTAGACACAAAATGCCTTGTACCGCCACGAAAATGCCCTATTTTATAGGGGGTTTTAGGTGCGTCAGGCGGGTATGGGTGGTGGCACAATTTTGAGTCACTCCTCTTAATCTTAACAAACGGGATACACGTTTCCGTTTTTGGTGTTTTCACATCTCTTTTTTTGTTATTTGAAAATTGGAATTAAGCAATTCTTTTTCAAAAATTTAGAAATAGAAAAGTAATAGAAAGAAAATAAAATTGTTGAATTTTTGAGGAGGAATAATGGATACAAACAATTTAAATTTATTTTCAAATTATAACGATGTTCTTAAAGTTGAAGATTTACAAAAAATATTGGGCATTGGTAGAAACTTGGCTTACCAATTATTAACCGACAAAAAGATAATTGGCAAGAAAGTTGGACATAGTTGGATTATTGCAAAATCTAATTTAATTAAATTTATATTAAGCGAGGATGAAAATGCAAGCACGGATAATATCTAAAAGAAACAAATTATACATAGTCATTTCATACAAAGATGAATTTGATAACATAAAGAAAAAGTGGTTTAGCACAGGATTGGATGACACCAAACAAAATAGGAAATATGCACATTCGTTACAAGAAGAAAAATTGCGAGAATTTGAAAATACTTATAAATTTATGGAACGAGGCAGTGCGGATATTCTTTTTGCGGATTTTCTAGAACAATGGCTTGACCGAGCAAAAACCAATTTGCAAGTTTCAACCTATGCGACTTATGAGGGACAAATATCTCAAATTGCAAAATATTTTAGAGAACGAAAAATAACCTTATTGGATTTGCAACCATTTGATATAGCAAATTTTTATGCGTATTTGCAAAAACAAGGCAAAAGCAGCCAATTATGCGAACATTATCATGTAAACATTAGGAAAGCGTTGCAAACGGCGTTAAAAGCAGGATTAATACCATTTAACCCCGCCGACCGAATAGATAGACCTAAAAGCCCAAAACATATTGCAAAATTCTATAATCGAGAGCAGTTGGAAAAATTATTTTCTTGTATTGAAAACGATGATTATGCCTACATTTATAAAATTACCGCTTATTATGGTTTGCGTAGAAGTGAAATGGTCGGTATTAAATGGTCGAATGTTGATTTTAAAAATAATATGATTACCCTTAACCACACAGTTGTGCAAACAAAATTTAAAGGCAAATCCATTATTATTGCAAAAGAGTTATGAAAAATGCTTCAAGTTTAAGGTCGCTTCCGCTTATACCAAAAGTTAAAGAATTATTATTAGAATTAAAGAAAAAACAAGATGAAAACAAAAAAATTTATGGTGAACAATACGAGCATAAATATGATGATTACATTTGTGTGGATGATTTAGGATATAGAAGAAACCCAGAAACAATAAGCGCGCACTTTCAAATGATTTTAAAGAAAAACAACTTGCCTAAAATTAGATTTCACGAATTAAGGCATAGTTGTGCAAGTTTATTACTCGAAGAAGGCGTTGGAATGAAAGAAATTCAAGAGTGGCTTGGGCATTCTACATACACAACAACAGCTGACATTTATTCACACTTGGATTTTTCATCTAAAAAACGAGTTGCAAATGTAATTAATTCCGCCTTTGCAGAACAAGCAAAAGCTGACAAACCAAATAAAATAGATTTTGAAGAAACACCTATATTGCCAACCGAAAAACCCAATCAAGAAATATCGTTACCTAAACCTAGACATTTGCCAACGCATAGAGAAAGCCAAATTAAAGAGATAAATATGATACAAACCTCTTCCAACATAGATAAAGAGATTGAAGAATTGGATAAACTTATCAAACAAAAGCAAGAGTTATTAAAGAAAAAACACGATATGGAAATGTGATAATATGATAAATTAACTTAACGAGCAATTCAGTTTACAATATTATTGCAGTTTTTAAATGTTATGACGCGACAATAACATGAAAATTTTACGAACAGTATTATTTTCTATGCCTATTAATCGAAATTGAATTTGTCATTTATGTCTATTATATCCCAATTGCTGGACAAAGTTAAAAAATTTTTATATAATAAATATAATACGGAGGATAAATTGGCAATTGCATTTTTAATAGTCATAATGATTATAGCATTAATAAGAGATGGGATTTCTGCTCTTTCTAGAAGAATAAACCTGAAGAAATTTGACAATAAATCAAATATTGATAACATTAATACAATTAAAATCGAAAGCAAACTGACAGAAACGGAAAACAATGAATTTATAGACAAGTTAAATAAAATTTATAAGAAATATATGGCAAATATTTACAAAAGGATTATATTTGTCGTTTTGCTTTTTATATCTTTTATAAATATTAAAAATTCATTGTGGTCAATCCTACCTTGTGTGGGGTTTTTGGTTTTGACTTGTTTAACTATTAAAAAAATTTTTATTGCGTTGGATTTTACAAATGATTCAATAAAGCCAGAATATAATTTACTAATATCAAGTATCGATAAATTAATTCAAATACAAAAACTTGTTGAGGTTGAAACTATAACTATCACTAGTGACTATAAAAAACAAGCGGGTGCAAGCAGTCTTTTAAAAACTTCTTCCAATATTAAAATACATAAAAAGTTGGGATTCGTTAGACTTGATAGCGAAATGAGAATGATAGAATTAAAACATATAAAATTGTTATTCTTGCCAAATATGCTTGTGTGTTATAATAACAAAAAATGGTATTTGATAAATTATAAAGATTTAAACATTAACTACATAAACACTAGATTCATAGAAACTGGCAATATTCCTAAAGATACTCAAATAATTGATGGTAGTTGGAAATTTAGAAATAAGGATGGCAGTCCCGATTTAAGATTTAATAATAACAAAAAACTACCAGTGTGTGCATACGCCGAAATTGAAATAACTTCTACAACGGGTCTAAGAGTTGTCATTATGGGTTCAAATCGCGATAAAATATATTCTTTTGCTAATAATTTGAAAAATTTTATTATAACATTTTAACGCTTATTTTTTGATACAAGAGGCATTGTTATGCTTAAGGTGATTAAACGCTTTATTTTTATTGGAAACAATATGTAGGAGGTTTATGGACAAAATTACTGAAATGGCATTAGAAATATTGCAAGCCGCATTATCTTTTAATAAGTTAAATAACTATCTTTCAAAACTCAACAAGGAATGTAGTCAACCTGTTAATTATGAGTTCTTGCAAGTACAAGATTATTTAACAAAAATCAGCAACAATATTAAAACCAATTTGATTAGTGTGTCTGTTTTAATTAGAAATCAATATGTAGAAAATGGGGATTTCCCTGTCAATACAAAGGTAAGAGCTATTAATGTGGGCGAAAATCTTTCAACTAAAAAATCTTTGGGCTTTAAAGAAAGTTTATCATTAATAATACACTCTATTAAAATAGAATTTGTTGATAATAATACGAAACAAACAACACTTGAATTAAACGAGGAATGTAAATTTACTGGTGATCTTATTATAACAAGTACAGATAAAGAAGGAAACGAAACAAAGCATAAATTGGCGCTTGATAAATTTTGTACAGATGTTTTTTTGCTAACAGCTGATGAATTTATTATGCAATAAAAAACCTAAACCGAGATGTTCGATTTAGATTTTGATTGGCGGAGAGTGAGGGATTCGAACCCCCGGAAGCTGTTAACTTCAACGGTTTTCAAGACCGCCGCTATAGACCACTCAGCCAACTCTCCACGGTAGACATTTTATTAAGAAAATTATGTTTTGGTAGACATTTTGGTAGACATTGAGCAAATTTCAACATTTTTTGGTAGACATTTTTAAAATTTTAAAATCTCCAAATGTCTTAATTTATAGGGCTTTTACAAAACATTTTAAAATTAAAAGCCAAGATAATACTGCTGGAAATCTGGCAGTTTTCAAGACCGCTGTATTAGACCACTTTACCAGCCCTGCATTTAATTATTTTTGTTTGTGGCTTTATAATTATATCACATAATTTTTATTTTTACAAGTGTTTTTTTAAAAGTTTTTATAACTTATAATTTTTAAACAAAAAAACAGAAAGTTATCGTTTAACTTTCTGTTTTTTTTATTATTGTTTAGGCAAAATTTCTTTAATATTAATGTAGTGCAAATTAAATGCAAGATCTTGATTAGCCGCGAACATTATAGTTAAGTTATCGTTAGAAAGTGTTAATGAATAAGAGTAACCCACCTGCCCTAACATAATGTTATAAATGCCATTTTCATCTGGAATTATTAACTGACCGTTGAGTTTAACAACCATTGCACCATCAACAATTTCTATTGACAAGGAATTGTAATCATCGAATATAATTTCAACTAATTTAAGTTTATAATTCGATTCTTCTAACGCTATATTTAATGTAACTAAATCATTATATCTTGAAATATTTGGCAAATTGTTTAAATTTTCGCTCTCGTCAACCGGTTTCAAATCTGGATCGTTTAAGTCCTTTAACTGGTTGTAATGATATTCGTTTGCATTTAAATTGAATTTAGATTGTTCGATGTTCGCAACAATTGTTGTATCCTCTTTTAGCTCGAATGAACATATTGTGTAACCCTGTTCATTTGGCTTAAATTCTTGATCGTTTATCGTTACAGTAACATCATATTTGTTAAGCACGCTTCCAAAGAATGTAAATTCAACATTTGTATTGCTTGGATAATATTTGCCTGATACAAATTCTTGCAGATTTGTGAAATATTGCAGATTATTTTCAAGCCCAACCACACTGGCTGTAACTTTTAAATTAACCTGATATTTTTGTTTTGTTTGCACGCCGAAATTAATATAGAAATTATTCGCTGTGGTGCAAGCATTTAACAATTCACTTGTGACTGTTAGATTATTGTCTATTTGATGTTTTACATTTGAACTATCTATATAGTAGAAATAATCTAAATCGTAGTTAGCCACTTCGCGCACTGTGCCAAAACTAATTTCCGAGCCAACATAAGCACCTGTTATTTTAACCGTTTGCCCACCATTAGTTTCGCTCTTTATGCAATTATATGAGTTGTTGAACATGGTGTATCTGCCCTCGTTTGAATTGTAATTTAATTCCAAAGTGATTAATTCCTTTTTGATATAAATTAAATATTCGCCAGCATCTGGGAACACCTCGACATCGCCTTGTTGTTCAACTCTAAATGACTCAATTAAATTGATTAATCCATTAGAAAGTGGAACGGTTTTTCTTATTCCGTGTGCATTAATTTGCCCAGCATAAGAATAACCAGTGTTTAACTGCATTGTTACATCAACGCGTTTGCCTCTAACCACATTTGCTTCAGTTGCGTTTTCGTTTGGCACGCCATCAACAATAATTGTTAAAGAGCCATAATTATCTGCCGCTGTTTGTTGGTTGCTGTCTAATAATTGCAACCTTACTATAATGTTGCGGTTAGGTTTTTTGTAAACATTTATTGTGCAATTTACCGCGCCATAATCATAATCGCTATCACTTACAAAGAACGAAATTGAATTGCCTATTACAGCAATAACATTACCAAACCTAGTTATTGAAACCAGATAATCCGATTGAACGCTAATAGTTAAATTAACAACCGAACCGATGTGTAAATTTTCTTGTGGACCAATTTCTGCATTTTCCACAATCAATTTATCTTTTAGCGTTTGTAAATCTGTTGCGCTGCCATCTAGTTGATATTCGGCATTTAAACTTAAAAGTTTTGGAATAAACGTAATTTGCAAAATTGAATTTTCTGTTATTGTAAATTTGTTTTCATTTAAGTTTAAAGTGTTAAGTTTATAATCCACACCCGAATATCTATTTGCGTTATAAATCAATTTTTCACTAGGAATAACATTTTCTTGATTAAAGAAAGTATATAACCTTGTGTTGCCTTGAACTTGGAAATAGTTAACGCCATATTGTTCAACATAGCCATTGTTTCGAGTAAGTGTTAACGATAAGGCATTTAATTTATCTGTATTTTGATTTTGAATTGTTATTTGCCTAACTGTGGTGTTTGTGTCGTAATCTGCCATAATAAATTCCACATCAACATACAACAATGGCCTTACTTCTACCACTATATAAACATTTCTGTTTGCGGCAATTGTGCCGGTTGAAATGCCTAAATTATCGCTTAAAAATTCTGTTATATTATATCTGGCTGTTGGAATTTCGCTCAATATAAAATCGTATTGATCAAGTGCATTGCTATCATTTAACGGATTTTTTGCAACATAGCTATAACTTTTTATAACCACATATTGTTTTCCATCAAACACATAGCCATATCCGCCACTTTCAATTGGCGCAAACAGGCGCGAATCCTCTAACGAGACATCTGTGCCAACTATCCAATTTTCTGTTAATAGAATATCCTCCAACTTGGTTGTTGCCAACTGGCTTGAATCGAACGTTCTTGCATATAAATTGAACATTATTTTGGTTGTGTTAATGTCTATTTCGCCCAAATAGGTTATAGACAACGAATAGTCCGTATAATTAGCATACAAATTCTTCCTCAACCATTCTCCGGTTAGATTTATTTGCAAGGACTGATTTATTTGATTGCCCTGTTTTAAGCTTGAATAGGTTGCCAAAACAGTTTCTTGCCCATTTTTTATTAACACAAACGCATTTTCTGCAAACTCATAGCCCAGCGTTGCAGAATAACTTATTATGTTTATTTCTCCAACCTTTATTTGCAAATCTTCAAGAATTTTATAGCCAATTTTGGAGTTATTTTCATTGTCGACATAACTAAACGAACCGGCATTTCTATCCACCAAAACTATGTCAAACGAATATTCAATCTTGCCAAATTCAACGTCAATATCGCAAACTTCTGCAGTTGAAAGTGCAAATTCATCTATTGACTCTTTTGAAATATCGTTTTCATAACTTTTGTTTGGGTTAGAGGTAAAGTTTTCATGCCCATCTCTATCATACCAGATTAACGATGTCCATTTGTAGCCAATCATTTCATCGTAATGCCCAGAAGCCATAGCGGTTGGGTCTTTGCTTTGGTCGTAAACAGACAGACACAAGTCACAGCCAGCATAGATTTTTATCTTGTCAACTGGTGTTAAATCTTTAATCAATTCGGTGGTTGCATTTTCTGCTGAAACATTGGTGTGAGATAGCAATCCGCTCCAATCATTTCCAGCTGCAAACGAGAAGAACTTCATGCTTCCGTCCAGATAAATTGCAAGGAAATTTTCGGACTTATTGCCATTATCCAAATTGTCTTTAGCCGACACAATTAGATAGCCATATTCGCCAACTTGTTTAGTTTCATCTAAAATGGTTTTGACATTTAAATAATAGTATTTTCTAAAATAATGAGGTTTTAGCGAGTAATCATAAACACCATTATTCAAAGTTTGTGAATAGCGCCAAATGTCGTACAGCACAAAGTTATTTTCTGTTATTTCATCTTTATGTTCGTTTTGATTGTATAAATCTGTGGCATACGCATAGTCAACCGGATTGCCAGTTGTGGTTATGCCTTGATTGTGCCATAAAACTAATTCGTAATATTTGGTTAAGAATGCTGGCATTAAACCTGTTTTTTGGTTGTTTGCTAGATAGATATACATCGATTTTAGCGCAGATGGCGCACATTCAATTGAAGGATAACTTTGCCCTTCATATTCTGTGTTGCCCACAGTTATGCTTGAACCAGTGTAATAAATTTTGTTAAAAATTGATAAACTTGATACCGCAATTGCTTGGCTATATTTTAAATTGAAATCGTTTAAAACTTTTGCATAATTTTCCGCCCATAAATATTCGCCAGCTTTTTTATAGTCGGCAAGTGAAGTAAAGCTGAAATCAGCATCTTTATACAAATCTTTATTGCTGTAAGTATATTCGGTTAAAACAAATTTATTTGTTGGGTCGAAAGAATAATTCTTGCTATTTAAAACATATTTATTTTTGCCATTTTCACTTAATGGTTTTATTTCATTTATCTGTAAATCTATTTTATGAATGTTGTTTGCAAATTTAGGTGCAAGATTTATTTTAAACTCGCCATTTGAATAAGAATAATCTGTGTAAGTTAAATTTCTATAATTCCATGCAATTGTTTCAACCGTTCCGCTTGAAGTGTTAGGATTTAAAATTATGCCCTTCGTTTCGTTTTCAACATAACTTGGTGCGGCAAAGAACATGAGTGTTTGCCCCAAAGGCGTGTATCTTGACTCGTATTTTGAAAGATTGTAATTGTCGCCATAATTAAAGCTGATTGAACTTAAATTTGTTCCGCTCATATATATTGGAGCAATTTTAACCGCTTGCCAACAAGGAATTAAGATTAATTCTGCTGGCCTTGCGCTGTCAAAACAATTAGAATCCAAATATCCTGCAAGGCTTGCAAGGTAAATGTAATTTAAATCGGATATTGAATTTTCTATGCCACCAACAGTGTGCTCTTTTTCTTGCCAACTATCGCCTAAAATGTAAAGGTCGTAAACTTTATTATCTAAAAGGTACATAACCTTCCAGCCAGAAATTTGATAGCCATAGTTAAACACAAACCAATAATTGCCATCGCACTGGCTTGTAGTGTCTAGGTTAGATAAGAAATCTTGTTTTAAGAAGAAAGACGAAGGTTTGCTGATAAAACTGTTAAAGAACTGATAGTTATAATTAGACGTGTTTTTAATTAACGTTGAAAGTGTGTATCCTTTGCCAAACTGATTTTGAATTAAATTTGGATTAACAACAAATTTGCCTTCCCCACCAACACCCAAATAAGTTGACAGATTATTAGCATCTTTTGCGTGAATTGTAGTATCCTGCATTGTTTCGCTATCGTAAGAAAGGTTATCTATTGTAACGCTATACTCTTTTAAAACCATAGGTCGTATATATGGGCCAACCGTGCTATCTGAATCGGCAGAAATTAACATAAATGGAATTGTACCATAACTTGTTGAAAGAGTTACAAAGTTTTTAACAATAAAATATGTTGCTGTTTTGGTGCGTAAACTTTCGCCAATTTCAAATGTCCAAGAATCATAATCGTATTTATCCGACATGCCATTATCTCTAAACAAGGTTACAGTTTGCGAATCGGCAAAAATATCCAAAATTTGTTGCTGTGTTTCTATCCTTTCAATTTGATTTTCTTTATTTAAGATGTGTGTGAATTGATTTGTTAAATCGTTAACGTTAGTTGAAATTATCCATCCGTTTACATCCACCCCATCTGGTTTAACACCAGATAAATCAATATTTGGAGAATTAATGTTGAAATCTACGGTTAACGAGGTGTAATTTTTATTGTCTATTGCCTCGCTATAGTAGTAAAGTGGAATTGTAGAATCCACAAGAGAATAACATACAAAATAATTTAAGGTGGAGGACAAAATCATTGAGCCAACACTAGCATTTGTTAGCAAGTCAACATTTAATTCCCTACCATCAGAATATTTTAATGGCGATAAATTTTCAACATCCAATTTATAGCCATGCATTGGATAAATTGTATAATCGGACACGGCAGATGTAGTTGTGCTTAGATATTGCAAAATGTCAAATTTAATTTCCCTATTAGCAACACCTTTTAGAGCCTCAACCAAATCTTTTAAATAAAGCGGTGCGGTAACATTAATTGAATAATAGTCAAAATTAGTTTTAGCTTTAATTAAATTTAAACTCGAGCCGGCGAACACGGTAAACTCATTTAAATTAACAGTGTTGTCTATTAAATTTTGCAAACGGTTTGGAGAATCTGAAGATACTGTTTGAGAAGAGATAATTCTTCCACCCACGCCGGTTTTGTAAGAATCTTCTGTTTTTTCGCCCGCTTGTAAAATTTCGGTTATTTCGCGCGGAGTTAACAATAAGCGAACGGTGGTTTCGCCCTGAATTTGATAACTAAAGTTAAGGTCGGTTGCAGTGTCTAAATCAAATTCGCGCGTTAAAACTTCTGTGTCGTTTTCATTTATTATCCATGTTAATTTTGAATAATAAGTTTTTAAACTTGGGTTGCTTAAATAAATATACCCAGAGCCATCATTTCTATCGGTTGCGGTGCCGCCAAGAACTGCATCTAATGGCACAGCAACTTGGAAGGTAAAGCCAGACGAAATAATTCTATCTAACATTAAATTTGTGCCATCAAATGATAGTGTTTGCCCAACCACAACATCTCTATGTTCATAAATAACTTCTGCTTTGTTTTCTGTGTCGTAGCCAATCCAAGGGGACAATTCGTTATCAACATTATAATATTGATTATTTGTGGTTACGATAACTTTTTGATTTTCCTTTAACAAATCATTGTTGAATACATCGGTAAATAAACGTAATTCGTACTGTTTATAAACTGGATATAAATAAGGATAATTTTCCAATTCGTCTATGGTTGCATTTAATTCTTTTGGCTCTAAATCGCCTAAATAAGAGCCAACATCTATGCCGCTGACAAGATAATATTTTGCGTAAGTTCTATCAAAGGCAGTTGCGCCTGTTAAAACAAATATTATTTTTTGGTAATCGTAAGAATAATCCCCTTCTACCCCTGCCAATAAAGGATAGATGCTTCTATATAACTCAACGTGCGAGCTGCCCAAACGCGCTTTGTCGAAAATTGCATCAAGGTTGTCTTGTTGAATGGTATCGAGGCTTAAAATTTCATCCACACCTTCATCCTCGCCAGGTTTTAACACAAAATTGAACCCTTGCTCCATCAAAACTGTTTTATTAGATGTTAGTGCCCAATCAAATCCGCCAGACAAATCGGAAAATTCATCCCCCAAAATGTCGGTAACTGCTGGGAAGGTTGTGCTTTCGGTTACATTATATCTATTTTCATCTATATTTTCGGTGTATTTATAGAAATCACTAACTTCCTCGCCCACACCGCGATAATATAGTGGAATGTAATAATCTAACATTTTGTAGCAAATTTTATAATAAGCATTTTTCAAAATTTGCACTGAGGCATCGGCTGAGGTTGCGGTTAAAGCTGTTTCTGGGCCGGAATAATCTTCCAACTCGTAAACAATTATAGGTGTGCCATCTTGCAAAGAACTATTTTCCAGCATATAGCCATGAACAGGATATACATAGAAATTTGCATGGCCGGTTTTAGCCATCAGGCGCGGAATAATGTAAATTATAGTGTTGGACAAATCGCGTTCAACCGTATAAATTGCTTCAAGATGGGTTGGCAAAATGAACGAAATTGAATAATAGGTTAAACTATCTGTTTGGTCTGAATTTTGCAATTGTGCAACCGAGGTATCCACCCCAACTTTTAAATTAGTGCCGGCAAAAACTTTAAGGCCAAGCGAATTTGCAACGCCATCTGCTGTATATTGATTTTCTCCAAATATGCCATTGCCAAAAGTGTCGAAATTTTGGCTGTATTGTTTTGGTTTTAATTGAATTGTTAACTGGCGAACATTGGAAGCACTTGCATCTTGCGCGCCAAAATCAATATTTAACGCAGTAAGCAAATTAGATTCAACCTGAATAGGGTTGCCTAAGCCGTCCGTAAGTTTAAATTGAGGAGATTCATAATACAAACCAATCAAATCTTGGTTATCCGCATTATAACTTAAATATCCATCGGCGTTATTTATTGGCACATACACAAGCAATTCAAAGTTGTTTGCGCCGTCAGACAAACTTAAAATTCCGGTTGAAATATCAAATTTTAGAACCTGCTTCCAAGTTATTTTGCTAACAATTAAATATGGTTTAATTACATTATCTTCTTGAACGAATTTTAGCCATGTGTCATCCGCCAATTGATATGCCATGTTGCCATTAATAGATTTAACTTCAAACTGCCTGTTTTGGTTAGCCAAATTTGAAATTACATATTCATTGCCATTATATAAGAACTCGCCCACATTAATTTGAAGTTCGTAGGTTGCAAACAACAATTTTAAATAAGGGTCGTCCTCTTTAATTTTTAAAGGGTTTTTAGTCAAAAATTCTTGGCCATCAAGGTTTGTCGCAACAAAACCTTCCTGCAAACTGCCAAAAGAATTGGTTTTTAAACTAAACACTTTGTAGTAAACGACATCGCTATCCACGCTATAACTATTTCCAACCGACTCGCCAATTTCAAAGAACCATCGTTCATAATCAAGAGGATTAGTAAAGTTTAGCACAGGCGAATAATTCCTTAAAAGCACAACGACCCTCTGCCCTTCGTTTTTGCCAAGCGCGTTTTCAAAAATGCCATCTAACTCAGTTTGAGACATGGCGTTAATTGCTCTCAAATTCAAGCTGTTGTCGCCAACATTTGTTGCAATGTGCGTAAAGCCCGATTTCAACAAAACCGATTTATTGGAAGTTAACCCCCAATACGCCATAGAAGTGTTTGTCCAACTAAAATCTTTTTCACTGCTTATAATATCTTGCAAATCGTAATTTTTAGAAACAACAAAAGGTAAAGTATAATTGGAATAATCCTCGCTGCCCTGTTCGTAATACAACGGAATTGAGTTGTCGATTTCGCCAACAATAGCTTTTATAATTATACTGACACTGCTAGGGTCATTGTAAGGATATTTGCTAACATAATTAAAATTAATATCGGTTGAGCTAAACCTGCTAGTGCTACTGCTTCTCAACAAATAATCCGATCTTGCAGTTGCCACACTTAAAAGATCTCCACTGTAGCGCAACAAATCGTGCCCACCTTTAAAAATTACGTATATCTGCTTATAATTAGGATCGGCATTTACCTTTTCCGCCGTTGTAAAATACTTAGAATAAATTATTTCGTAATTTATTTCATTTGCTTTATAGCCAAACTTTAAATAGATGTCTGGCATTGTTATTTTAAATCTATAAAATTTATTTTCATCCGTTTCTTCGCCAACATATTCTGGTCCATCGCATTTTAAATTAGCGCCCCAGAACACGGTTAAATTTTCTGGCTCGTCAATAGAATTTAATGAATAACTAATATTTAAAACATCCGCTTTATTTGCCCGCGAAGTTGAATTTTTAGCCAGTAAAAACCCTTCAAAATCTAATTCAATTCTTTTAAAGGTAACTTCATACCAAAATTCGTATGTCTTTCCTGATTCAAATCGCAAATATGGATAGCCATTCAAAATGTCTGTTTTTTCTAGTCGACCATTATCATAAACACTGTAGAACACAGATGTTGTATAGTATTCATCATAAAGCGCAAATTCTCTGCTGCTATCATAATACAAGAGTTCGCCCGGCTTACTATAAACATAAGGAAAGAAAGCTAAACTCTTCGTTGCATAACTATCACCGAAATTTACAATGTAAAAAATAAAACCTTCTCTCTTGTCGTATCTAAGATATCTATATGCATAAGATGTGTTGCCCAACGAAAATTCATACACATAACCATTGCCGGCATTATTGTAATAAAGGTCTCCCATATCATTATCGTTTTGTTTATAATGATATTGATTTTCGGTGGTTAAATATTTTTCCTGATATTTGGTTAAATCGTTGTCTTGGAAAGAATATTTAACGTTTTTAATTTTTACATTTATTGATGAATAATCGTCAAGAATGAGTATGCACGGAATATTGGTGTGTGCCTGATTGCTATCTGGACCCATTTGCATGATGCTTACATCACTATAAACTTCTCCAAACACATTTCCCGCAACAGATTGCCAAATTCCTCCGCCACCAGTTTCGGATATGTTATTTGCAATCTTGGCATATTTATATTTTTTGCCCGAAATTTCTATCTCTCGTAAAACAAGTTGATAATCTATTCCACCTAAATAATCTTTTTCAACGCCAAAGGTAATTCCTGGGGAATTTTCGTTATAAGTTTGCGATGTCCCAACAGAGTATGTAGCAATTTTTTCATCTTGTGTCACTTTAGGATATCTTACCATATATCCATAAGCACTCCAAACATCAGCATCATCTATTATACCACAATATTCTGGTTTAATTCTTCTACCATTAAAGGTAACATCGGTATAAACATTAAATGGTTTTTCAACAGTATAAATTAATTTATCCGATGTAAGTATCTGATTGTCATTCCCTATTGCATAAACATAAAAGCTATATTCAATCGGAATAAATTTTAATGTTATGTCTAATTGCGCATCTTTTTTCACCATGCTTATTTCACAATTTTCTTTAGAATATCCCTTTGCTGAAAAAAAGTTATATTTTATAGAAGAAGACCTAACAGACGGATTTATATTATAAAGATAATATTCTTCCGTTCTCACTGCTGGAGCAATAGGTTTAGGCGAAAGAGTAAGTTCCCCTTTGCCAAACTTTAAATATTGTTCTGTAAATTGAGTTTCATATTTGTCTAAAATTGAGATTTTGTCTTTATAGAAATAAGTACGATTGACTAACCCCTGTTCATTTTTAAATTTTCCTGTTTTTACATCTTCTGCGGGTGCAATATTTTTTAGAATGTTAAAATTTAAGGTTTCGATGTTTAAAGTATTAAAATTATTATCTTCAATTACCGCCACTTTTCTATTTAGTTGATTTGACCCTTTAGAAACCGTGTTAACGGTTACATTTTGAGTTTCAATAACAGCCCAAACATAAACCAATTCATCATATCCATGGTTTGTCGAGCCTATTAATGCAGTCATAGGACCATCAGTTAAACCGCGCCTATCTTCATAACCATATTTTGAATTGTTAGGAGTGTGTTCGGCATTATTGTAATCCTTTCCATTGTCTATGATATCTCTAGCAACATCATATTTAGACTCAACAGTAGTATAGGCTAAAGGAAGATTGAGATTAGTATGTCCACTATAGTCGGCTATCAATCGAATGCTATCCCACGATTCAGACCCCGATTTGGTAAAAAAATTAACACGCAAACTAGTTGAAGGATATACGTTTATACTGCTGGCTTTTGTAAAAACCTCGAAATTATAATTGCTTTTTTCATTGATTTGATTGCCATTAAATGTATATTCGTTAAATATATGGCGAGTGTCCGAATCTTCGTCTACCGACGATGACACTTCCGCCCCAATTGCATATCCTCGAATTGCAGTTACCCCATCCGAATTTGTAAATTGAGCTGACTCGTATGTGCCATCAACCATTAGATAACCGCCAAAATACACTTTAATGTCTCTTTCGCGGTTATCTAGAGTGACAAATTTAACTTCAAGTTTATATGGACTACCCGCTGTTCCTTTCCCGTCTGAATTATTTGTGACAAGTTTCATATATTCAAGTTCATATCCTTCAGCGGTATTCGGCGTTGCCGTTATTGTGAATCCATACAACAGCGAACTATCCCCACTAGGGTTCCAAGAATCTTTGTTAAAATCTTCTGCGTAATTGCACCCTGTCGGATCATAAGGCAAATATAAAGCTGATTCTTTTGTTTCGGTAAGCACCTGGGTATATGGTTTTCCTTGATAGTCAAAAATATTTTTTAGTTCCACTTCTCCTTTGCCTTTAATGTCCACCTGTAAAGCTTTAGATTGTATAGCATTGTTTTGCTTAGGCACATACTGGCCAATCTCATTCTGTTCATAAAGGTAGTATATAGATAGTGGAACACCATTATTAAACTGGTTAGTTCTAGGCAAATAAAATTGAGTACCATCTCCAACAAAAGCATCTGTATCCACAATACGGTTATTTAAAGTATTAACCACTTCATAATAAACATTTCCATTCCGTGTCTTACTTTTATTCCATATCTTTCTAAATTCTGCAAGTTTTTCATCTGCTTTTGAGTATTCAGTTGGCAAATTAGATGGCAAATGGGTTGCTTGCTTAACGACCCCAGACCATTCGTGTGGAAGGGTTCCATTCTCGCCAGGGTAATCAGTATCTAAAGGGGATGCTGTATTACCACTAAAACTACCACCTTCTTTAACAATGCAATTGTCGAATTCGTATCTCGCCGGAACTTTTTTAGCGTAAGGGGCATGCAAATTGTAAATACAAATGTCCGCAGTTAACCCTTGTGTGTGACCTTTTAAATTACCCTCATAATAGCAACTTTCTATATTCAGCCTTATATCGAATAATTCGTTATTCGTATCATAATCAACAGCGCACGAAGAAGCTCCGCAAAATCCTACTATTCCGGAAGAATATACAAACTGAAAATATTTGCCTATAATAGGGTAATTAGATGTTTCTAGTTCGTCAGTTATGTTTGCATAAGTGGATAAACTAACTGGCCAACCAGGATTAGGATCGATGAATCCCCCGCCTGGAACAGCATGCCTCCATCTACCCTCAAACCATAAATGATCGAAGTTATATAAAGAACCATAGCTGCTGGCAGTGTTGGTATATGCATTTAATGCATCTATATTACATTGTACCGAACAATTTGTTATATCATATTTTGCCGAGGTCCCATTAAATGTTGAATCTTTGTCTCTATCTCCAGAAAGTGTACCAACCAAACCGCCTGTTACAGCATAACCATTATCACACTTTGCCTCATTTGTTATAGAACCATTTATTACTACACAATTAGCAATTGATGTGTTAAAAACTTTCCCTGCTAAACAGCCTACACTAACTTGATCTTCAAAAGAAGCTTGATTAGCGTCAAAATAACAAGAAACTTTAATGTTGACTTTATCTAATCTCAAATCATAAATAGCTCCATTTGATACGTAACCAAACAGACCTAGTTGTTCCATAGATTTTTTTTTCAATTGCCCGTCGCTTAATTTTTCCGTACCAACTTTTTCTAACTTTGAGTTATCTATGTACAAATTGGAAATGGTGTGATACTGCCCGTTAAATGACCCCCTGAACGTGCATGTTTTTTCGGTTCTTATTCCATATCCAATAGGTTCCCAATTTTCACCGCTTAAATCAATATCTGCACATAATTTTACCCGTTTACCGCTAAAATCATAAACATTATTCTCATTATTCTTATGATCTTCATTTACCATTTTTCTTAAGGCAATAAGACCATCTTTGTGAGTAATCTCAAATGTTGAGCAATTTTTGTAGTTTCTTAAGATATTGTCAAAATTCCAGTCATCTGCACCCTCACCCAGTGTTTGAACGTCTAATGCTCGCGGGGCGTTATCAGCGCGCGTGTTGTAAATTGCCGCCGCCAAAGTTATGCCGCTGCCCAGTGTTAATATTGTTGCTATTATTACTACTAATAATTTTTTTACCCCTAATTTACTCATTTATACCCCTTTTTCGTTGTTGCATGACTTTTAATTCACGAACCATTCGAGTGAATAGATCCTTCGACGCGCTATCGCTTGCTCAGGATGACGTCGTCGCAGCACGCCCCGTTTGCCTAGGATGACATCGTTGCAGCACGCCCCGTTTGCCTAGGATGACATAGAACGTACCTATGCCATTCTGAACGTGCCCATGTCATTCTGAACGCAGTGAAGAATCTATCAACCTTATGTCATTCTGAACGCAGTGAAGAATCTATTAGATCCTTCGACGCGCTATCGCTTGCTCAGGATGACATCGTTGCAGCACGCCCCGTTTGCCTAGGATGACGTCGTCGCAGCACGCCCCAATTCGCCCAAAAGACAAACTTTAATATTTCATAGAAATATTATAACCTTTCCATTGCGTTTTTACAAACATTTTGAGGTATTTTGGCGAAAAAGTTGGAAATTGTTTGGATAACGGGGGCTTGCACAAACGGCGTTTGTGCAAGCGGGCGCTGCCGCGCCCGCTGCGCGCGAAATGCGCGCAAGCCCCCTCCCCAAGAAAGAAACCTTAGCCAAATGCTAAGATTTCTTGTCTTTATTTTCAATAAAGTCGTACCCAAAATCGTCATCTTGGTTTTGAGATTTTGTTGGTGTGTTAGTTGTTTCTTGTTCAGTGGTTTGAGGTTGGTTGGTGTTAGAATCGTTTAATGGCTCGATGTTGGTTAGGGGGACAATTTCTGGGTTAGATTTTACATCTTTTTTATTCTTTTTTTGTTCGCGTTTTAGTTTGATTTCCGATTTTTTTGTTTCTTTAACCTGATCTGGCTTTGGTTTTTGTTTGTGCGGTTTTTTAAGCAGTGCACCCCACAAAATTACGCCAACTTGAAGGGGAATGCCAAGCAGATAGATCATCCAAAGGTTATATTTCAGCAATTGGACATGTATGCAAGCCAAAGTTGACCAAATAAGCACGGTTAATATTGCAAAAAGCAGATATTTCCTGCCCCAGATGCTGTTAAAGATCAACAACAGGACAAACGAAATTGGCACCGCCCACAAAAAGAAGTATCCAATGTTTTTGTTTAAGCTGATTTTAAAGCTGACAAACAGCACGGTTGCCAGCAACCAAACCGCGCTTACCGCAAGCAGGGTTATAACCAAATGGACAGGCAACAAATTGCGTTTTGGCTTTGTTACTTCTGCTGGGGTGGGAACTTCCTCTTTTGTCAGCGAATCTAACGTTACGCCATAAAAAATGCAAATATCGTAAAGCGTTTCTATGCTGGGCAAACTTTCGCCCGTTTCCCATTTTGAAATGCTTTTATCTGAATAATTAAAGATATCGGCCAACTCCATTTGAGTTAGTTTGGCATTTTTCCGCAACTGAAGCAGATTTTTGCCTATTATTTTGTTTATATCTTCCATATTTCCCTTTTTGTTATTTTATTATAATTGAATTGAATTTTATACTATCGAATTTGCCCTTGCGCGACACTATTAACGTGATTGCGAGGAGCATCGCGATGTGGCAATCTCATCCCTATGTCATTCTGAGCACCGCGAAGAATCTTTGTCATTCTAGCACCGCGAAGAATCTCAGGGGTCCCCGCAAGCACCTGTTGCGCAGTGGGGAAGAGGAGCAACCGCTTAAAGGCGTGTTGCGACGACGTCATTCTGAGCACCGCGAAGAATCTCTATGTTTATTTTATCACATTTCAAATTAAAACGCAAACAAAACGCAAACAAAAAAAGAATTTATGTTTTATGCTATATTTTCTGCGTGGGCGGGGCTTTGCGCGCCTCGCGCGCAAAGGGGGCGCGGCTGCGCCCCCTTTTGCACAAAATTCATTTTGTGCAAAGCCCCGCCTAAAATTGTTTTGAAAATGATTTAAAAGGTTATATAATATTAAATAGCTAGGAGGAAACATGAAAGTTGTTTTTGTGGTGGATAACATAGAAGATTTAAATAAAAAAGTGCACATGCTTCAAACCCATTTTGGCAATGATTTTGTTTTTATTGTAAAAGCCAATCTTGCCCCATTGTTTAGCACTTTTGGTTACACAACCAGCGCGGTTTACACAAACAATTTAACAAAAGTTATGCATATAACGCTAATGCGTTTAAATGTTTCCAATTTAATTGTGTGCTATTCTAGTGTAAATTTAAGCAATCCGCTTTTAGACGAATTTTCTGCTAAAATTGGTGATGGCAACAAATTGGTTAATGTTTTGCCTGCCTATAATAGTTTTGAGCAGATGTGCAATGGTGCATATAATGTTTATGTAAAGTCAATTTTTAAAACACATGATAGCATGATAAGCCCAAAATTGCAATATTTGCCCGAGTTGTGTGTTAAAGAGTTATTAGACACACATCTTGGCAACCGCCTTTTTGAGATGGACCCAAATTTATCTCACACCATTTATGTGCAGGATAAGCCAACCAGCAAATCTCTAAAAATTAAAACTGGCTTCAACAAATTTAGCATTATTCCAATTATTGTGGCATTTGTTGTAACCGCCCTGCTAATAATGGGGCTTGCGTTTTGGGGCGCGAAATATCTTGTAATTTTAGTTGTGGTTTTGCTTTATATTCTCGACATATTTTTGGCCATTGTATTTCAATGCAAAAATTATTTTGACACCCGGTTTTTAAAGTAAAATCAACTCTCAACACCAAATTTTGCAACAAAAAAAGGCAACTAATTTGCCTTTTTTTCTGCTTTTTGCTCTATTGTTGCCACCTTTCTGCCTCTGCCGTCAACTTTAAAACGAACAACGCCATCGGTTAATGCAAACAAGGTGTAATCTGTGCCGCAGCCAACATTTTCGCTTGGATAGATTTTTGTGCCGCGTTGGCGAACAAGAATTGAACCAGCTTTAACGAACTGACCATCGCCAGTTTTAACGCCAAGGCGCTTAGATTCACTATCTCTGCCGTTTTTGGTGCTGCCGCCGCCCTTTTTGTGAGCGAATAACTGAATATTAAACAACATCTTATTTCTCCTTTATTTTGATATATTTTTTGTAACCACTTGCCACCTCTTTAAGCCCCAAATATGCGGTTTGCATAATGGTTTGCGCTTTTTTAATTTCGCTTGCGCTTAAAGCGGATA
The DNA here is from genome assembly GCA_947628205.1 of uncultured Clostridia bacterium. GTDB lineage: Bacteria > Bacillota > Clostridia > Christensenellales > UBA1242 > Onthoplasma. Next base: position 16,861 of record CANQYX010000008.1, on the reverse strand, counting down.
AATCTATTTTTAAAAGCGGAGTTTTTTCGTCCACAACAATGTCTGCCGCCAAATTTAGCACATTTTCAAGCCCAAGCGCTGCCGTTTCAGTTATTGACGAAACCGCGCTGCAAACAATGTCTTTCCCGCTTTCCGCATAGCCGGAATGCCCGACCACCTCAATGGTTACGATTTGCGAATTTTTTTTAAAAATTGAAATGTTAATCATTATTAACCTATACTTACTATTGCAATTTTTGTGTATGGTTGACGATGACCTTGTTTTTTGCGCTCGTTCTTTTTGGCTTTGTATTTGAAAACTGTAATTTTCTTGTCCTGAACATGCGCCAAAACTTTAGCCTTAACCACACAATCTTTAACAACTGGGCTGCCTGTTTTAACTTTTTCGCCGTCAACAATCATAAGCACTGGGAAAGTTAATTCTTCGCCAACTTCTGCCGACAATCTATCCACCAAAACGGTGTCGTTAACCTGCACTTTGTATTGCTTGCCCGAAATATTTGCGATTGCGTACATACTAGTTACCTCCTATAAAGACTCACTCTTAAGGTATTTTTTGGTTTTTAAATTAACATAAATTAAGCAAAAAATTGAGTTTACCAAAACATTTTAAACCTTTTCAATGTGGTACTACGCTTTGCATTATATCATAAACCAAAACATTTGTCAACCGGTTTTTGCAATTTTTATTAATATTAATAATTAAGTTATAGAATTTGCTTCAATTGGCAGTTTAATGGCTTGGTTAAAGATAGATTGATTAACCCATCTTCGTCTAAATAATGCGTTTTAGTGGTGTTGCAATAAAAAATTGTGTAGTGCGCGCGTTTTATGCGTTTTAATAGGTCAAAAATTGTGTTGTTTTCGTTAACTTTTATTAGCACAATTTTTGAAAAATCCTTTTCTTTGGCAGTTTTGAAAACAGAAACTGTCGGCTCGCGGTTTGGCTTGCTTGTAAGCAAAAATATTGACATTAAAATGTAAAAGAAATTTATGTTGTTAAAGCAACTGAAAACGAACAGTGCGGCAAACAAAACGCAAAGCGTTATGCGCAAAATTAGGTCGGTTTTAAGATATGTTTTTTCATTTTTAAAAATTGAACGGAAAATTTTGCCGCCGTCCAGCGGATAGATTGGCAGCAGGTTGAAAATTGCCAAGCAAAGGTTGGATATGCAAAACAAATTTAGATAGTAATAACTCTCGGGCACAAGCCAATAGCAAGCCACACAAATAACGCACAAAACCAGGTTAAAAAGCGGTCCGGCGAGGTTAATTGCAAACGCATCTTTATCCGCAATTTTTTCGTCTAACGAAAGCGACAAACCAAACATGTCCAACCGCAATTGTTTCAACTTATATCCGCGTGCGGTAGCAACAAAAAGGTGGGCAAGTTCGTGCAAAATTAGGGCAAAAAAATAGTTTAAAAGCAGCAAAAAATTTTTAAACACCAAGCAAATTGCAACCAGCAAAATTAGGCTTGCCCCGACCTTAAATTTTTTCATATATTAAGATATTTTTTTTAGGTTAGCATTATAACTAAAATACAATTTTAAATCATGCTGTTAATTGCCTAAAATGTTGAAAGATATTTACCGATTTTCCTTGTCATTGCGAGCGAAAATCGCCATCTCGGAGTCCCCCACAAAACAATTTGTTGTTTTGTGGGGGAAGAGGAACAAACAAACTTAAGCTTAGGTTTGCGAGTTTCGAGCAAACTAGCAAAAGTGCAGTTTGTGACGTCGTGGCAATCTCAACCTTAAAAAAATTTGGTTAGTATTAATTTGGGATTGTTTTCATTAGTTTAATCCTGTCGCCTTTAGTTTTAATTTCAATTTGATAGGCTGAATCGACTAGCGAAATTTCAACATCAATGTCGTTGAAATCCACTTCAAAATAGTTGTTTATTAAATAGTAAAAATCCGACTTTATAACATTAATTAAATATTTAGGATTATTCTCTTTGTCCTTTTGAATTATGTTATCTAACCTCTTATTTAAATCGTTCATAAATCTCCTTTTTTTTGTTTTTGTTTTAATTTTATTGTTACCCTGTCATCCTGAGCGAACGAAGTGAGCCGAAGGATCTAGATTCTTCGCTTTAGCCCCACAGCAAACAAAGTTCTTGTGGGGACCCCATTCGCTCAGAATGACACAAACAATATTTTGTAATTTTTGATTGATTTTTAAATTTTTTAGTTATTTTTTTGTTACTTTTTTTGACAAAAAAAGTAACGTAAAAAGTAATATAAAATAAAAAATTAAAATAAAACAAACAAAGTTTGTTAAACTTTTCTCTTTAAAAGTTTTTTAATTGAGCCCAAAAAGCCGCGATATTTATATGTGCAATCGAACAACTTTTTTCCGCCCGTTATTATGTTGTTTGTTAAAATTTCAAACGCGCGGTTTAATGCATATTTATTGTTAGAAATTGTTGCGCTTGTGTTGGTTAAAACGCGGTCATCATCCGGGATAACGCCGCCAAATTCAATGCCAAGTGTTTTGCCAATGTCGTGCACATCAAACATGAGTTTATCTTGAATTAAATCACCACGCGCGCGATTAATTACAAAGCGTTTGCTTGTTATGTTGTAACTTGTAAGGATGGTTATAACCTTATCCGCATCGCGCAAACTGGATAGGTGCGGCGTGGTTACCACCAACGCTTCTTCAGCCAAACTGACCGCACGTTTAAAGCCAGCGTCAATGCCAGCTGGGCAATCAATTAATATGTAATCGAAAGTTGGGTGCAATTCACTTATAACCGCCTTAATTTGCGAAAGGGTTATCGTCAAATTTTGGTTTAACCCACCGCTTGAAAGCAAAAATAAAAGTGGAAAAGTGTTGTCCTGCACAAGTGCTTCTTTAACGCGGCAGCGATGTTCAATCACATCTAGCATATTGTAGACCACTCTATCTTCCATGTTCATAACTACATCTAGATTGTTAAGCCCAATGTCCATATCAATTAAACAGACTCGGTTATTTTTGCTTGCTAAGTGCATGCCAAGGTTGGCGGTTATTGTGGTTTTGCCCACCCCACCTTTGCCAGAAGTTATTACAATTACTCGTGCCATTTAACCCCCTTTAAATTTGAAACAATTTAACATAAAAAAATTTTGCATTAAAGCAAAACAAATATAAAATTTTAAATTCGCCAAAATTAGTGCTTTTATTTTTTGACTTACTTTTTTGCGTTATTTTTTTCGTGAAAAAAGTAACAAAAAAATAAATTTAAAATCAAAAAATTTAATAAAATTTAATAAAACCACAAAAAAAATTGCAAAAATTTGCAATTTTTTAATGTTTTTTAGTTTTTTTATGTTAAATTTTAAAATTTTTTAATTTAAAATTTTTATTTTTATAACTCAATTTTTAAAAATTCTTTATCCGTGCTTAGCAATTTGCCTGCACCCAAAATTACACAATCTTTAGTGTTTTCTGGCATGATGATTGGAATGTCCAATTTCTTTTTAGCATATTCGTAAAGCCCGGCAATTGAACTTGCACCACCAACGAACATTATGCCAGTGTTATAAATGTCTGCGGCAATGTCTTTATCTAAACCTGCCAAAATATTTTTTATTAATTCAAAAATTTTATCATACACATTTTGTATTGCCACACGCACTTCGTTAGCAGTAATGTTGTGGCGAATGAATTTATCATTTTCATCAATGCCTATATATTCGGTTGAGTATAAATCCCTATCATACAGCGATGCAACTTCGTTTTTGGCATTTTCGCTTGTTAAATCTGACACGGTTAAATTGTGGTTATCCGCAATAAAAGTGGTTATGCTTTTATCCATATCCTCGCCACCAATGAAATACATTCTGCCGAAATCAAAACTATGTTCGGTTAAAACTGAAATGTCGGTTATATATTTGCCAATGTCAACAACCATTAAATGCGCGTGAGAATCTAACTCCAAATTGGCGCGTGCGCACACGCTGTTTTGCACAAATGTAACTTTGCCCACACCGCACTGCTGCAACACGCGTTTTAACAGCGCCAGTTGCTTTTGATTTAACGCACAAGGCACTGCCACAAGCGCATTTAGGTGAGTTAACAAGAACCTGTCTCTTATTGTGTTTTTTATTATTGTTTCAAGCAGAATTGTTGCCATTTTTTCGTTGACAATTTCGCTGTTTTTAATTGGCTGATAAATTGTAACATTGTTGGCTTTGCCCATAAAAAGACATTCGGCATCCTTGCCCACCGCCTTAACTTTAAGTTTGCTGCCCGTTTCCACCACAGCCAAATAGGCCGGTTCTTTTGCAATAATGCCAAAGCCCTTTCTAAAAATTATAATTTCATTGCTGCCAAACTTTATCGCCAAATCCACATTAAACATATTTCCCCTCAAATTTAGTTTAACATAATTTTACAAAATTTGCAAGTTTTTGCCAAACACCTTTCTAAAATCGCTGGCACAAGACATGGCTTGGCTAATTTCAAGCGTTGCATCTCGCTCAACTTCGGTTTTTAAAATGACTGTATCACCTAAAATGTCGCACGAAATATCTTTAACCGAATTTGCGTTTGTAACATTAAGCATGGTTGCCATTTTAATAATTACCGCAAGCTTTTTAACGGCATCTATATCTTCTTCGTTAACCAAATCTTTATATCTCACCCACTCGCTCAAGCTGAAATCGTCCACCTTTTGGCTAGCAGCAACAAAGGCAGCTAAAACAATTTCACGATGAGTTGCACCATAGATGCCACAATTTAAAATAACTGGGAAGTTGTTCTTTATATAATTTTCATAACCGATGCGCTTGCCTGCCATGCACAAACTTGCAGCGATGCGCAAAACTTTAACATAAGGGCGAGTTAGTCTGTGAAGCACTTTTAATTGCTTATATAAAATAACTGCAACCGCATAATTGCTATCCGCATTCACATTGGTTGGATAAAATTCATTAATTGAGCTGAGTGAATAACCTAGAATGTCCAACAGCGGCTTTTCGCCCGTTTGCCCAAGCAAACTTTTGGCAACAATGCCATACATTTCGCTGTTTGTTGAAACCTTTACACCATGACGCACAAATTCATTAAACATCACCTTAGAAATTGCTATGCCAATTGCAAGCAAATCTGCGCGAAGGTCGGAAACGCCTTTAAGTTTTTTGGCTTTATCTAAATCCAGCGCATGAATTAAGTTATATACATTTTTAAAACTGTCGGTTGTGATTTCGTAGTTGTGAGCAACGTCTAATGGATAATGAGTTGATTTGCGAGAAAGTTTGCCAAGTGCCTCAAAAACTTCTCCAACACCAATAAATTCGCTTTCCTCGTCAAGCGATTTTAACCAATCAAGCTTTTTAACCTCTTTGGTAACAAGCTCTTCAATTTTGTCCATGCGTTTATCCATTGGCAACTTTTCAACCTGTTCAAGCAAATTTACCATGCCAAAAGGAAGGGTTACACTATTGTTAATTATTCGCCTGTTAAACTTGATAATTTGCGTTGTGTAATCCGCAATGTTTATAACAACGCCGCGCGTCATTGAAAATGAATATAAAACCGCACTATGAAGCGCTTGAATTTGCTCGTCGTAACTAAGCACTTTAAAATAAAGCGAAACTGTTTTATACACTTCGTCTAAAAACGCAATTTGATTGCGCGCTGTGGCGATAATAGGGTCGGCATAACATATGTGGGTTTCGATTTTTTGCCCATCAACAATTTTTCTAAAATTTTTTAAAATTGCAATTGTCTCTTGAATGCGAGACGGTTTAATATAGCCATCCCTAGACATATCTTGCGTTAATTTTATTGGCTCCACAATCTGTTCGTCAATTGTAAAAAAGCCATTTGGTGTGTATTTATATATTGTCAATTTAATATCATTAATATCTAATTGAAACACCGCTAATTTATTCATATTTCTCCTTTAAAAATCCAACAAACTTTATTGTAAGATTTGCATAGTTTTAACACGAAATTTGGCTTGTGTCAATACCTTTTTAAAAAGTTTTTTAAAAAATTTTTTTGGCAGTTTTTTGAGTCAATTCTGCCAATTTGTGTTAAAATTTTAAAAATTTGCAAAAAATTTTTAAAAAACAATAAAAAACGCCAAAATTTTAAACTTTTTTATGTTTTTTGGCGTAAATTTTTTTATTTTATTAATTTTTCTATATCTTCTTCAAAAAATTTAAACCCAGAATTTTTAAATTCTGGCGAAGCAACAAACCTTAAATTTTGCTTAGTGGTGGGATGAATGAACGTTAGTTCATACGACCATAAGCACAAATTACCTTTATGCGTTTTGTCGCCATATTTAAAATCGGCATAAATTGGGCAATTAAGTTGCTTTGCCATTTGCACGCGTATTTGATGGCTCCTACCAGTTATTAAATTAACTTTAACTAGCGATAAATTTTGTTTTGTTGCAACAATTTGATATTCTAACGAAGCTTCTTTAGCCCCGTTTTCAGATTGCGGTGCAATATAAACAGTGTTGGTTTTTTCATCCTTTTTTAAATAGGTGGTTAGTTTATCTTGTGCCTGTTGAGGTTTGCCATTTATTACACACAAATAGTGCTTTTTAAGCTGGTTTTCTTTAAGTTCGCTAGACAAACGGGAGGCCGCTTTGCTGGTTTTTGCAAAAACCATTAATCCGCCAGTTACCCTATCCAGCCTATGCACCAAGCCCAAAAACACTCGCCCCGGCTTGTTATCCCTAACTTTTATATAATTTTTTATAATGTTTAACATGTCGTCATCTTTGCTTTTGTCTTCCTGAACAGAAACATTATGTGGTTTAACCACCACAACAACATGATTATCTTCATAAACAATATTTAGTTCTATCATTTGTTCTCTCTTTTAAATTTTGCAATTTTTATAGAATTTTTAACAAAAAAACGGTATTTTTTAACAAAAAATAATGTTTTTTATAAAAATTAATTAAATATTTTAATTGCGCTGCATCCACAAGGCAGAACGATGCCCTTTTCTTTTGTGGGCAAACCAATTTCGTAACAATCGGTTTTTCCGCCTGAAATTGTTGCATTTAAAATATTTGCCATAACCATTGGTTGCAAACCAGTGGTATAACTGTTAATTAGCACGAAAAGTGGGGTTTTGGATAAAACTTTTTTACAAAGCGAAACAAAATTAAATATATCTGTTTCAATTTTCCAAGTTTCGCCTTTTGGCCCGCGCCCAAATGAAGGTGGGTCCATAATAATTGCATCGTAAAAGTTGCCTCGCCGAATTTCGCGCTCAATGAATTTTGTGCAATCGTCTTGAATAAAACGAATATCTTTAATTCCGTTTAATTCTGCATTAATTTTGGCAATATCTATCATAGATTTTGCAGAATCCACATGCGTAACTTTTGCACCCGCACTTGCGCATGCAATGCTTGCGCCGCCGGTGTAGGCAAACAGATTTAACACCTTTATTTCTCGTGCGGAGGATTTTATTAAATCCATCATCATGTCCCAGTTTACTGCCTGCTCGGGGAACAAGCAGATGTGCTTAAAACTCATTGGTTCTACATGAAATTTTAAGTTTTTGCGAGTAACTATTAAATTTTTTTCAAAATTTTTGCTAAATTTCCATTCGCCAGATTTATTTTCAGTTCGTTTATAATATGCGTCAACATCCGAATTTAAATTCACATCCGTGTTCCAAATAACTTGCGGGTCTGGCCGCAAAAAAGTAAAACCAGCAATACGCTCTAACTTCTCGCCATTTGCTGTTTTTAAAACTTCATAATTGTTCCAACCTGTTGCTATTTTCATATATTTTCTTTAAAAATTTTAATAAACGTCCAAAATCTTTTTCATGTCAATAATGTCCGCTGAAGAAATAACCCCCAATGGTTTGCCTGTATCCTTGCCATTTTTTGTTATAAGGATAATTAACAATTTGCGGTTATTTTCAAAAGCGTTCATGGCCTGATCGATTGAAATGTCTGGGTCGGCAAGCATAAAATAATAATCCTCGCCCATATCGGCAATTACCGAATTGACAGTTGTGTTTGTTATATACTCTTGCAAATTTACCCCTTCTGCCAACTTATTGCCCAACACGCCAAGCAACTTCCTTGCATTTAAAATTCCAATTAAAGTTTCCGCTTTATAAATAGGCAAATTTGAAAAGCCACTTCTGCCAATCAATTCCATGGCTGACTTTATGCTCATGTCATAATTGATTGTTATAACCTCTTTTTTGCCAACCCTATCAATAGCTTTTGGCGGTTCGGCAATTAAAGCGGAAAGCTTTTCAATTTTATCCACAATATCATCATGTGGCTCTGCAATTGTGAAATGGTTGTTGCCTTGATGAATTATTGCGTTGCGCAAACGCCCAAAATCAATTAAATCTTCTTCATATTTTCTAACAACTGAATTTAACACCACACTTCTTCTAACAACGTCGCTAAAACTCATGCTACGTTTAAAATCATAAATTGTGCGCAAACTGTAATCAATTTGGTTATATGCTTCTATAAATCGTTCTGCGTTTGATTTTTTCATACAATCTCCTGTAATTATTATAACAAAAACTAAGAAATTTACAAACAAAAAAGGGCGTTTGCCCCAAATAAATTTTAGCAATTGTTTGTTTGGTCGGTTGAAGGTTTGATGTGTGCATAATCGTAATAAACAGTTGAATCTTTAAGCATCAATAAGCACGCGTTTAAAATGGCGGAATTTATGCAAGAATTTACATAATCTTGTTTGTTAATAAAACTGAATTCGTAATGATTTGCATCGATTTGCACGCGCTTAAAATTATAATGTTGCTTTAACTCTTTTTTAATAGATTTTATAAATTGATTTCTATATGCCTCGCCAGTTTCCTCGCTGTTTAAGCCAACATTAACTAATTCATATTTTTTAACCATTCTTGACAAATATTCAAAAGCGGCAATGTTTAACACTCTAAATAATTGCTGATCCACTTTATAATAGGAACCATTAATTAAAATTTTGCCTGTTTCGTTTTTTGTTACAAAATGGGTTAGTGGATGACTTTCAAATTCGGAAAAGTCAAACCTTAAATTTCTTATTCTGGCACTTACATCCGGATAAAATATAATTTTGTAGCCATTTAAAACATTGTTAAAAAGATACGCATAAAGCGAAGCGTAAGTTATATCGTTTGTGTCGAGATTAGAATTTGTTAACTGATTTTCCATTTTCACCTCTCCTTTTGTTAATATTAGCACAAAACTTTGAGTTCGTCAATAGGTAAATTAAAAATTTTTGCTGAATTTTTGCACTTTTTAAAATTTTTTTTAAAATAGGTTGAAAAATTTTTTATTTGTGCTATAATAAAATTAAGTTGTACTAGGCGGGGAGCTAGCGGTGCCCTGTTGCCCACAATCCGCTACAGTGGGGCTGAATGCATACAGCGGGGCAAGCTTGGTTGTGTTGAGTAAGCTTGATGCATGATGAAATCAAGGTCTTATACAATATTGCCCTACGAATCATGTCAGGGCCGGAAGGCAGCAGCATTAAGAAGGATACGATATGTGCTATAGGGTTGCTTTGATGGAGTGTAACAGGTTTATGCCAGCAATTAACTTGTTTCAATGTACGAGGTGCAACTTACCATAAAAAATAAGGGCTATTCGCCCTTTTTTTAATCTTCGGTATATTCAGGTTTAATTATTGTAAATTTTTGTGCGTGTTTTTTTGTTAGCATGCGGATAAAGAAAATTGTGGCTCCTATTACAAGTGGCAAACTTATTGCGAGATATGTTAGCATGGAATAGCCATAATTATCGTTAAATGCACCCAGCAAGCCGGAGAAAATTGCACTCATTATTGCGTAGCCCAGATATTGCACAACTGTGCTGACCGCATACAATTTTTCCAAATTTCTTGGTGGCGTGCAAACCTGCATATAGTTGGTTACAAAAATGAAGTTTGGCGTGCGCAGCGAACACATAATGCAAGAAGAAATAATAATTACAAAAATTGACACTATATTTGTTGGCGCAACAATAAACATAACGCCATTTAACAAAATTGTCAGCACAAGCAAAACGTTAAATATAATTAAACTTCTAACGCCAAATTTAAGATTATATTTAAACTGATATTTGTTAGAAAGTGCGGTGCAAATTCTCATTATTCCAAAAATGCAGCCAAACGCCCAAATTGGCAAAATTTTGGCATCGGTTAGATGTTGCAAATAAATTTTGAATGCGCCAGTGTCTATTGATGCCAAGCCCCTAAACATAAATGAATATAGCAAAAGTGAAATTACAAAAGCGGAAGATAAAATTTTAATATAACTATCCGTGCGCTTTTTCTTTGGTTTATCGTTTATTTGCGCGGATTGGCTGTTTTCATCCACAACTTTGCCATCTATTGCCACATTTTTTTCTTGAAATTTTATTGGCTCTTTAAACAAAAATGAATATAAAAAGGCAAGCACAACGCAACCAAGTGAAATATAAAAAGTTAAATATGGGTTTATACTATAAACATAACTAATAACAACCGCGCCAACCGCTTCTAGCGTATAATAAATGCTTAACCCTTTGCCATAAATTTTGTTGTATTCTTTATCCCTTTTAACCTCAGATAAACTATCAGTTAAAAGTGGGTTGCCCTTTACGCTTAAAACGCAATAGCCAAACGCCAAAAAAACTGGCGCAATCATAACTACATATTTGTTGCCAAAAATGCAAAGAATTAAAAATGCCGCATAACCCACCAAACCACAGCGCAACGATTTGATTGGCGTAATTTTTTCAAACAACTTAGTAACTGGAATGCACATTATGCAGGCAGAAAAGGTTAAAATTGTTTCAATCATCATGCATTGGCTGTAACTTAACCCTTTTTGGTTGGTAAAAAATAAAGTGGAGATTGTCCAAACAAAAAGCACGTCCCAAATTAACGCTAAAAATGGGGGATACATTTTAATGTTGCGGTTCATGTATAAAATTTTTCTTTCTTCGTTTGTCATCAATATTTATTTTAAATAAAATTTTTAAAAATGCAAATAATTTTTTTTGTTTTGGCAAAAAAAGACACGTTTTTCAAAAAAAAGATGCAAAATTTTGTTATTTTGCATCATAAAGTGTTCTGCCCTCGCCCACTTCAACCAAAAGTGGAACTGTTAAATTGACCACCGCTTCCATTTCGGTTTTTAAAATTTGTTTAATTTTTTCGCTTTCTCCCGGATAGCAATCCACAATAAGTTCATCGTGAATTTGAAGCACCAATTTGCTTTTTAGCCCTTCTTCTTGCATGCGGTTAAAAACTTTAATCATGGCAATTTTAATAATGTCGCTTGCACTGCCCTGCAAAGGCGTGTTTTTGGCAACGCGCTCGGCAAACGAGCGCATGTTATGATTAGACGCATTAATGTCTGGAATATGCCTAACCCTGCCCATAATTGTGGAAATGTAGCCCTTTTCGCGCGCTGTGTCTATGCATTTTTGTTCATACTCAGATATGCGCGGATAAACTGCCATATATTTTTTTATAAACGCGTTGGCTTCTTTTGACGAACATCCTAAATTTTGACTTAAACCAAATGCGCTTATTCCATAAATTATTCCAAAGTTTACAATTTTGGCCGTTCTGCGTTCTTTCATTGTTATTTCGCTTATTGGTTTGTTATATATTTTGCTTGCCGTTGCCGAGTGTATGTCGTGCCCTGCCAAATAATCCGCAATCATATTTTCATCTTTTGAAAAATTGGCCATTAAACGCAATTCAATTTGATTGTAATCCGCGCTTATCATTGTGCCACCTTCAAACGAACTGGAAAACATTTTTCTAAGTTCTCTGCCCTCATCATCTCTAATTGGTAAATTTTGCAAATTTGGTTCACGACTGCTGAGTCTGCCAGTTGATGTTGTTCGTTGCATGAATGTGGTGTGAATTTTGCCATCGGCCGACACAAAATTTAACATGCCGTCTAAATATGTGCTAATAAGTTTTGAAATTTTTCTAAACCTTATTATATAGTTTACAATTTCATGCTTATAGGCAATTGCGTTCAATATTTCAATGCCCGTTCCCTTTTTACCTTTATATTCAATGCCTAGTTTTTCAAACAAAATTTGTTGCAATTGCTTTGGGCTGTTCAAATTAAATTCGCCACCTGCAAGCTCGTAAATTTTTGCTGTAACCTCTTTAACCTCTTCATGATAGGCCTTGCTTAAAATTTTTATTTGTTCCACATCAATCTTTATGCCTGCCTGTTCCATTTCAAAAAGCACTTTAACTAATGGCAACTCAATTTCGCTATACAATTTAAGTTGAGAATTGTTTATAAGTTTTGTTATATATTTTTGCTTTAATTTAAAAAGCGCATTTGCCTTGGCATCAGTTAAAATATTGTTAAGTTTTAATGCATCGTCAAGCGAAATTTCAGCATCCATTTCATTGGCAATATAAATTGCAATGGATAGGTCAAAATAATTCTTCATTTCTATGTTAAAATCGGCCAAAAAATGCATCAACGCTTTGGCATCAAAACAAATTTTTTGTTTGTCGCCCAAAAACAAATCTCGCAATGTGTTTAGATTGTTGTTAAAAACTTCGCTATGTGGATAAATTAAATATTCAACGCCATCCGTTGCAAAATTTAATGTTAACAAATCGTTATTTACCGCAAAAGATTGACCAAGTGAGGATAACATTTGTTCAAAATCCTGTTGGGTAACAATTTCCTTTATTGGACAAGATAATTTTTCAAAATTGCGCGTTTCCACCGACCGAACGAAAAGCTCTTTTTTGTTTAAAATGGATTTAAAATCTAACTCATACAACATATCGTACGCCTGTTCATTAAACGGCATTTTAAATTCAAAATCTTTCAACGTGCAATTTAAATCCACATCAAGTTTTATTGTGGCAAGTTTTTTGGAAAGATAGGCCATATCCTTCCCCTCTTCCAATTTTTTGCGCGTTGAACCAGTTATTTTATCTATATTGCTGTATACGTTATCCAAATTATCAAATTCGTCAATCAATTTTTGCGCGCCGATTTTGCCAATTCCGGGCACTCCGGGGATGTTGTCCGAACTATCGCCCATTAGCGATTTAATTTCAATAACTTGACATGGTTTTAAATTAAACAAATTTTTTAGAGCCGGCTCATCAACTTTAGTTAAACTATAACTTCCGCGCTGGGGCATATAAACTGTGGTGTTATCGTTAATAAGCTGCAACAAATCTTTATCGCCAGAAAGAACAAAAAAGTTTTGATTGAATTTGCGTGTTATTGTGCCGATTATGTCGTCCGCCTCTATGTCTTGCATCTCAAGCGTTTTAATGCCCATTGTGTTTAAAAGCTCTTTAAGCACGGGGAACTGCTCTTTAAGCTCATCCGGTGTGGCATCGCGCGTGCCTTTATAAGCAGGATATAAATCATGGCGAAAAGTGTGCTTGCCCGCATCAAAAACGCATGCAAAATATTTTGGTTTTTCACCCGTTATAACATTTAAAATGGTGTTCAAAAAACCATAAATCGCATTGCAAGGTTTACCAGATAAACTTCTAAGCATTGGCAGTGCATAAAAACACCTAAACGCCAAATTATTTCCATCTACAACAACAAATTTTTCCATAATGTTATTATAGCACAATTATAAAAAAATAGAAAATGTTTTCGGCTTCATATTTTTTTGAAAAATTTAAATTTTATGTTATTATAAATTTATGATTGATAAAAATAAATTAAATCATATTTACAAAGTTGCCGAACTGATGAAGAAAAAGGCAAGCAAACTGAACTTAGACGAAAACGAAATGTTTTTGCTTGGTTTGCTACATGATGTTGGATATGAAATTGATAAAACCAACCACGAATTTGCGGGCGGAGAATTTTTAAAAACACAAAATTATAAATACGCAAAAGAGGTTGAATTTCACGGCGTGCCAAACTGCAACTATTCATCTGCAGCCCTAGATTTATTAAATTGGTGCGATATGCACATAAATTTTTATGGTGAATTTGTTTCTTTCAAAAAACGGCTTGAGGATATTGCCTCTCGGCACAATGAGAACTCTCAAATCTATAAAAATGCAGAAATTCTAATTAAAGAATTAGAAAATAATCAAAAATTAAAAGGGCTTTAAAATTTTATTAAAAATTTTTCGCGTTCTCCGTCCCATTTATTTCTAAATTGAAAAATTTTGCAAAAAGAGATGCAAAAGTTTCCAATTTATTCTTTTTGCGTTCTCCAGCTAGTTTTGTTCGTAAATTGAAAAAATTTTGCAAAAAAGAGATGCAAAAGTTTCCAATTTATTTTTTTTTGCGTTCTCCGTCCCATTTATTTCTAAATTGAAAAAATTTTGCAAAAAAGAGATGCAAAAGTTTCCAATTTATTTTTTTTGCGTTCTCCGTCCCATTTATTTCTAAATTGAAAAAATTTTGCAAAAACTCTTGCAAAATGCAAAAAAATATGTTATTATTAAGCAGTCAATAAAAATTTAATGTTTTTATTGTAAAGATTTAAATACTTGCCGGTGTGGCGAAATGGCAGACGCTCGTCACAACCCCGCCCTTTGGTTATTTGCTAAACGCAAATTACGCTTTTGGGCGTGTTGCTCCTTTTCCCCAAAAACTTGCGTTTTATGGGAACCCTTAAATTCTTGTGTGTCTTCCTCAAAAACTTAATATGCCAGTGTGGCGAAATGGCAGACGCACAAGACTCAAAATCCTGCGAGGTTTGCCCTAAAAAATTTAAAAATGGCGGTGTGGCGAAATGGCAGACGCAGCAGACTCAAAATCTGCCGATAGCAATATCATGTCGGTTCGACCCCGACCACCGCCACCAGTGGGCAATGTGCCCTTTTTTATTGGGAACGCAAGTGTGCGTTCCCTTATTTTATAGGCAATTGCCCACTTTATCCCACTTCAACATTCGTCTCGTGGGAGCCCTGATGACAGATGTTTTTAAGGGGTTGTTTGTTTTTTTGTTAAAAATATTTTTTCTAACGACCTCCGTTAGAAAGCCCAATTTTTGCCCAAATTTATATCTTTTTAAGGACGTATAAACACTCTAAAATTTTACGAAAATTCCACTTTTCTAACGGATTTCTAACGGATTTCTAACGAAATGTTTTTTGTGTTGTTAAATTTTAACAAATTTTGGCGTGTGTTTTTGTGTGTTATTTTATCTTTTTTACATTTCAAAATCTTTCGTTTTTATTATCCTTAAACAAATTTAATTGCTCGGGCTTGGTGGTGCGGACTATGTAGGCATCGGGGTCTTTTTCTTGTGGGGTCAATTCAAGGTTTGGGGCAAAGGCACGCAAACAAGCTTTGTAATAAACTTGCTTGTTTGTTGGGCGAAGAAGGGTTAGGCAATCTTGCAAGTATTTCCCCCAATCCTGCCACTTATCTTCATTTCCACAATTGTTCAATTTGCCAATTTTGTAGTGGTCAACACAATTCATTTCAAGTGTTTTGCGAATAAGTTTTAAACTTTCCTTCGGCTCGATGGTCGGCTCAAAACTTGCAAAGGTTTTTATGCCATTTTCGTGCAAGATTTTAAGAGTTTCTAATCTTTCGCTTGGCAAACTTGCAAAAGGTTCCCAAAATTTACTTTTCTTTTCATCCAAAAATGTTAATGTTGTGCCAACAGTAATTCTATCTCCAAAATCTTTAAACAAATCTAAATCCCTTAGCATTTTCTTTCCGCCCTTGCTTAAAACCGCAACAGGCACTTTATATGCGTTTAGCATTTTTAAAACTTCTCGCACAGTTTCGCCATTGTCCGCACTATCGCAATAACAATCGCCAACAAAAGAAAGCAAAACTTGCTCGGTGTATGTGTTTTTCTTTAAATCTTGCTCTAGCAATTTTAAAATATTTTTTCTGGGTTCGGGCTTGCCAAAATAATCCTCACCCTTCTTTTGCAAAGTGTGGGGCGCATAACAATATCTGCACCTATGCGTACACCCAATATAAATGTTTAGCGCATAAGGGCTATATTCCCTCGCCATGCCAGTTGGCTTATAAATAACACTCATATAATAATTATAGCATAAAAATTTTTAATTTAATTTATTTTATAGTAAAATATCCATAATGTTTATCAAATTTATCTCTAATTGCGTAAAATGTTATTTTTTCTATTCCATTTAAAGATAAGAAATCATAGAAAAATTCTATTGCTTTCGCATTAAACAACGAAGGTGCTTTATTATAAAATTTATCTAATCCAAATTCTTTTTTCGCCACATTTTGTAATTTTGTAAATTCATTTGTTATGGCAGTATAAATTATTATTGTTCCGCTATTTAAATCCTTTCTTTTAAATAATTTTTTGTATAAATCGAAAGCAATTCCATAACTATCGCAATCAATAACATTAAATTGTGATAAATCTAAATTATCAAAAGCTTTCCGTGTATCAACATTCAAATTCTTTCCCTTATTCTCGACAATATCAATCCCAAAATATTTATCAGTGGGTATATTGTTCCAAAGTACATTTCGCCCAGCAAACAAATCTAAAACTTTAACTTCCGTTAAATTTTTTATTGCCTCTTTTCTAATAAAAATTTTGTTTGATATTGATTTATTATCGGTTTTAATTGGTTGTGCTTTCAACTTCCACCCCTTCAACTTTTTGAATTTTGTTGATATAGTAAGCAATTTCATCATTTTTGTTTATATCTAAACTAATTAAATAATGAACTTTTCTAATTGGCTTTAGCACTCTTTCTTGTACTCTAACAAAAGTTTTTAAATATTTATCGGCATCAATCCCAAAATCTTCAAAATTAAAATTTTGTAATTGTTTTAACTCGTCAAAAAGTACTCCATCATCAAATCCTGTCTCCAAATTTGTTGAATTGTGAGCAATAACATAAGCGCGTTGTTCTTCTTTTGTTAAATGGTCTAACCTAATGCAAGG
>CANQYX010000007.1 GCA_947628205.1 uncultured Clostridia bacterium | reverse complement strand
AAACAACGCCTTGCAATTGCTCGCGCATTGCTTAAAAAATCTAGCATAATTTTGTTTGACGAAAGCACAAGTTCGCTTGACAATCTCGCGCAAAACCACATTAAGCAAAGCATAGATAACATTAAGGGCAAGTCCACAATCGTCATTGTGGCGCACAGATTGACCACCATTAAAAATGTTGACAAAATTTTCTATCTCGAAAACGGCGAAATTGTGGATGTTGGCACATTTGACGAACTATACAAACGCAACAAATCTTTCAAAACCATGTTTTTGGCAGAAAATATTTAAGGTGGCGGCAATTATTGTAAATTCATATAAAAAGTGGCAGCGCGCCACTTTTTTTGTCATGTTGAGCGAAACGAAGTGTTCGCGCGAGGACCTTGAGATACACTCGACTACACAAATGGCGTATGTCATACCGACCAAGCGCAAGCGCGTGGAGTGTATCTCGCCATTTGTTCCGCTCGGTATGACGACCAAAAACAATTAATCTTTGGTATTTAATTCGTTAAATTTATCTATAAAAATTTGGCGGTTTTGTTTTAAGCGGTCGTCGTTCGGGCTTAATTTTATGGCAGTTTCTATTGCGGAAACTGCCTTTTTCAATTCGCCAATTTGGAAATAACAAATAGACAAATAATCGTAAGGCGCGCTGCCCCAACAAATGGGCGCGGACATATAGTTTAAATAGCGATTTTCAATTTTTAGCATTTCGCTGAATACAAAAGCGGCCTTTAAAAATTCATTTTGTTCAAAATAAAAGATGCCCAATTCAAAATATGGCTCGCGTACGTAATTGCACTCCAAAATTGCGCGGAATAGGGCGCTTTCTTGGCTAACTTTTTCGCCTTTTTGCTTGTGGCATTTGGCAATATAGCGCAAACTCGCACATCGTTCAATATCCCAGTTTGCACTGGGCAAATTTAGGTGGCGGTTTAGCGTTTCAATTGCCTTGTCATATTCGCCGGCAAACATATATTCGCGGCCGAGATAGTGCATATTGCGGTCATCTTGCGGATTTTCTTTAACCGACAATTCCAACAGCGGCAAATAACTTTTGCGAGATTTTGTGTTGTCTGCCTTGTGGTTGAGTTGAATTTGCGGCAGGTCTAAAAATTCGAGTTTTCCGCTTGTTGTGGGCGACAAAACTTCATGCACCGGATATTTCCAATTGTACGCGCCCGCCTTGTGAATTTTGTCCGCCATAAACACCACGCCCTCGCTACCATCTGGGTTAAAATTCCAAGTGTAGCGATATCTAACGCGGCCGGTGTTTTCGCACCAATTTTCGCGCAAAATTTTTGCCCAGCCCGCCTCAAAATATTCGTCAATATCTATGCAAACGCAAATGTCAGTGTCGGGCGGAATAAGTGCCATGCTGTCGTTGCGCGCCACATCGAAACGAAAATTTTTATACTTTTTTTGCTTTGTAATAACGCCAAGTTCTTTAAATTTTTCATACGTCCCGTCCGTGCTGCCCGTGTCCAACACGCAAACATAATCTGCCTCTTTAACCGAATTGTACCACCTATCCACAAATTTAATTTCATTTTTGCTTATAGCATAAACACAAATTTTTTTATCCATACATTTTATTTATTAAAAATTTTAGTTTGTTGTTAATTTTTGTTAATGAAAAATTAAAGCGATAAAAATTTTGAAATTTTTGGCGTTTTGTGTATAATGTTTTTATGGAAAATTTTGAAGAAGAAAATGACTTGAATGTTTTAAAAGACAATTTGCTTATTGAACTTTTTAAGGATGCCGAAATGCCGCAAAACTTTGAGTTGACGGACGAGCAAAAAGATAATTTTTTGCGCGTTTTAATTGTTACTCGCACAAACGAGCCAGCAAGCGAAAAATTGATTTTGGCACAAGATAAATTTTTAAAAACATTTAACGAACAACAAAAAATTAATATTGACAAATTGCAATTTAAAAACAATATCTATTTGGTGCGAAATGATGTTTTAAATTATAATGTAGATTTGCTTGTGGTTGCAACTAACAATGCGGTTGAGGATGTTGAAAGCTTGTTGGCAGGCAGGCCGAGTTTGGATAACGAAATTCTTTTCCGCGCGGGCGTTGAATTAAAAAACGAACTTTTAAAAAATGCCAACAAAAATTTAATTTTTGCAAAAGGGTTTAACCTTAACGCTAAATACCTTGCCAAAATTGTTTTAAAAAATTCAAATGACCAAAATGTTTGTGAAATTTTAGCTGAAAATTTAAAAACAGTTTTTGAATTTATTAAAGAAAAAGAACTAAAATCCGTTGCAATAGATTTTAATTCGGTTTTAAAGTTTGACGATGATAAAACAAAAATTTTTAAAGAATTGCAAAAAACAATAGAAAATTTAAATAAAAAGTTAAAAATTAAAGTTATTTTAAAAACAAATTAAAAATTTTAATTTTATTTAATCTAAAAAAGATGCGCAAAACTTAACTCAAAGTAGTTTTTAAGTGGCAAGGGTGCGGAAAAATTTATAAATATTTAAACAATTGAATATTGCAATTTTGAAGGGCGGAAAGGATATCAAATAAAACTTCGGTTAGGTCGGCAGAAAGTTGAAGGGCGAAATGCCGGAAATATTCCTTTTGTTCTTTTTGTTGCCAAAAATTTATTTGTTTTAAAATGTTTGTTAGTTTAGTTAAAAATGCAAACAAATTCATCTCTTTAATTTCAGTTTTGTTTTGATGCAAATTAAATGTGGCTTCTAAATTAGAAATTGCAAGTTCAACTTTTGGCTTGCTTTGTTTTAGGCAATCGCAAAGGGTCTTGTTCAGTTTGTTATATAAAAGCGGGCAAGCCAAATTGCACTCGCACAAATTTGAATATATAAAAAACACATTTTGTTTTCTATCAAAAGCAAATTGTTCGTTAAATTTATCTTGCATCAGTTTATATCGTGCATCGTCTAAAATGGGGAAATCGTTATATTCCATAAATAAATATATGAAAAGTTCAATTCGATTAGAATATTATAAAAAACAAATTATTTATAACTTTATATAAAGAAAATTTTAAATAAAACTATATTAAAAAAATTTTAAAAAATATTTCAATTTGAATATAACTAAAAAAGAGCCAAGTGGCTCATTTTTTAATTATTTCATATTCATTTTTTGGTTTATCCAAAATCGTGTAGCCAAGCGCGGAAATTTTATCGCGCAAAAGGTCGCTTGTGGCGTAATCTTTATTGTTCCTTGCCGATTTTCTCTGTTCGGCAATGGCAATAATTTCAGCAGGAATTGCCAACTTTTCTTCCGGCTCAACCTCATTAAGTTTAAGGCCTAAAAAGCGGTCGAAATCCAACACTAAATTGTAAATGTCTGCGCTGTCCGGATAATTTTTTAATGCGTCCCACACAACGGACAATGCAAGCGGGCTATTTACGTCATCGGCAACAAAAGATGAAAATTTATTTTTTAATTCGTCAAGTTTTGCCTGTTCAATTTTGTTTGTGCCTGCCTTGTGTTTCAACAGCAATTTTTTAAGGTTAGCGTAACTATCTTTTGCGCTATTTAATGCCTCAAAAGTGAAATTTTGTGGCTTAGAATAGTGCGCGGAGAGGAAAAACAGCCGCAAATCCATGGCTGAATAGCCCTTTTCTTTAAGCGCGGACAAAGTGTAAATATTGCCAAGCGATTTGCTCATTTTACCACCGTCAAACATAAGGTGTTCAAGGTGAAACCAGATGTCCACCACTTCATGCCCAGTGCAAGCAAAGTTTTGTGCAATTTCATTTTCGTGATGCACAGTTTTGTGTTCAACACCGCCGCCATGGATGTCGATATGTTCGCCCAAAAATTTGTTTCCAATTGCGCTACATTCAATGTGCCAGCCGGGGTAGCCAACTCCCCACGGGCTATCCCAACGCTGAATGTGATTATCTCGAGCCTTAACCCAAAGTGCAAAGTCGGCAGGGTTGCGCTTTTTTTCGTCAACTGCAATGCGCGCGCCAAACTGCTTGTCATTTTGGTTCATGCCGCCAAGTTCGCCATAATGCGGATATTTGCTTGTGTCAAAATACACGCCATTTTCGGTGATGTATCCGTAGCCATTATCCAAAATTTTCTGCACGAAGGCAATAATTTCGCTAATAACACTCGTGGCTGGGCAAATATGCTCGGGCTTTTCTATGTTCAACTCTTGCATATCTTGCCAGCATTTCTGCCAATAAAAAGCGGCAACTTCTTCGGGCGTTTTGTGTTCGCGCTTGCTGGCGACATCCATTTTGTCCTCGCCCTCATCCGCGTCGCTAGTCATGTGGCCAACATCGGTTATGTTCATAACATGGTTTATGCCATAGCCCAAATATTCCACCGCGCGCCTAACACTATCCATAACAAAAAATGCGCGCATGTTGCCAATGTGTTGAAACCAATAAACCGTTGGTCCGCAAAAATAAAAATTGACAGTGTTGTTAATTGGCTTTAATGCTTGTTTTTTACGTGTTAGCGAATTGTAAATTTTAAGTTCCATACATTTCCTTTATTATTATGAAAAATTTCAAAATTTGTAAACAATAATTAGTATAAAGCAAAAAAGGACATTTGTCAAACCAATTTTAAAGATGAAATAAAATTAAAAAAATAAAAAATTTCAAAAATTTTTAAAAAATTAAAAAAATAAACGAAATTTTAATAAAAATTAACAAAAAATGCCCCAAAATTAAAAATTTTTTAAATTTTTTTTGTAATTTTTAGCTAAATTTTAAAAATTTTGTTTTGTTAAGATTTTATAAGCAAAACAAGCACTAAACACAGAAAAAAATAATTTTTAATTATTTTTCAATATTTTTTTCTTTTTTTGCCAAAATATTTGTTAATAAAATTGTGGTGTGGTATAATAAAAATGAAATTTAATTAATTTTTAATTAATTATTTGGTTTAATTTGGGTTTGGCAGTAACAAGGGGGAAATATGTCAAAGGGGAACAAAAGATATTTTTGCATATTGGCAATTTTGATATTGTTTTCTCTTTTTGCCTTTGGGTGCAAAGCTTCAAGAACACCAGTTGAGAGGGTGGATTTCGATTTAACTGAAATTGGTGGGGAAGAAATTTCTTTGCTTGTGGGAGATGAGTATTGCCCAAAAATAACTTTTGTGCCAAGTTTTGCTTCTAACAAAGGGTTTTCGTTTTCAAGCTCTAACCAAGAGGTTTTGCAGATTTCTGGGCAAAAAATAGTTGCTGTTAGTGCTGGCAGCGCGGTGTTGACTGTTGTTGCGGCCGACAACGAAACCATTCAAAACACAATTTTAGTTAGGGTTTATGACGCGCCAATTAAGTTGGGCGGTGCAGATGTGGATGCAGCATTAAATTTGCGTTATAACGAACTGGATAAAAAATTTACATTTAACGGAATTGCTAATGCGGTTGGATATACAATTAACATAAATGGCGAGGATATTTCGCTAGGTCAGCGGTTGGAATTTTCTTTGGAAGAATATGCGCAACATCATCAAGCATTTGATTGCGGATTGATAGCAAAAGTTCGAGCCGATGCGCCAAGTTATAGCCATGTTGCTGAATCTTCGGATTTTTGTGCACCAATTACTATTTATCAGGTTGGAGAAGTGCAAAATGTTAAAATAGAGGCGGACGAAAACGGGCAATCGTATTTAACATTTAGCCACCCGCATGCAACAAATTTTGATTTGTCCATTAATGGCGAAAAACAACCCGAGTTAACCGACCTTTCAAGCACCAAAATTTCCTTGATGGCTTTGCAAAATAAATATGCTGGCCAAATGGTAAATTTGCAAATAACCGCACTGGTTAACAGCGAAATTGCCCAAATGTATTCAACCGCATATCCTTCAGTTAGCAGGCATTATGAAATTAATGTTTTAGGTCCGGTGCAAATTAGTTTAAATGCATCAGTTTTGGTGTGGGATTCAATGCCTTTTGCAAAAGGGTATAATGTTTTTGTCGGCGGCGAAAAGGTTGAAACGGTTGACGATTGCAGTTTTAATTTAAACAATTTAAAAACGGTTGAGGCGGGCAACACATACGAGGTTTATGTTGAACCGGTTTTGTCAGGCTTAAATTTGGCAAAAACGGGTGGGCATGGCAATGTTATAAAATTTGGCAAAAAACCAACTCCAACTTTAATGGTTGAAAACGATTTATTAAAATGGCAATCAGACCAAAAAGAATTTTTGGTGGAAGAGTTTAAAAATAACGAACTTATTAGCAGTTTGGCACTGCAAGCAAATGAATATGGCTTGGACGAAATAACGGATGAGGAATTTGAAATTTGTGTTAGCGAATTGGCAGAGACGTTGGAGGGTGTTTATTATTTAACTTCGCAAAAAGCATCAATTAAATTGTCGCGTTTATCTGCACCTGAACTGATTTATAAAAAGCAGGAAAATAAATTTGAAATAAACAACCAAAACAACAACCAACTTGTTAAAGAATTTGTGTTAAGTTTTGCTGGCAGCGAACAACACTTTGAAAATGATGACTTAACAAGATTTAGTTATGATTTCAAACTGGGAGAAAACGAATTTGGATTAACCGCAATTTCAAAGGGTGAAGTTGAGGGTGTGCATTATTTAAATTCAAAACCATACAAACTTTTAATTTCAAAACTGGCACAACCAAAAAGTACAAGTTTAAATTTAAACGATTTTGAATTAGAAACTGACGCAAATTTTTTTAGTTATTTAACAATTGAAACGGAAACGCTTAGCGAAAGCATTTTAAATTTAACATTTGATATTCAAAAAGAAAATTTAAAATTTAAATCGGAAAATGGAATGTTAAAAAGCGTTGACGAAAAAAATTATTCTTTGCCTTATTTATTTGATGCCGGAAAATTTTATATATCCTTGCTTGACGATAATTACAATTTAATTATAAGTGAACTAAAAGATGCGGAAAATCTTAGTTTTGGTTTAACTGCCTTTGTTGATGGAACAAGCGAAACCGAAATTGCAAGCGATGAAACAACCACACAATTCTTGCTTGCTCCAAAAAGTTCGGCGGCAGGCAACGAGCAAAATATTGAAATTCAAAAATCGAATTTGGCGGCTGAGCTAACTGATTATTTTGTTTTAATTAATAAAAATGTTTTAGTGAATTTGAGCGCGGACAACGCAACAATTGAAAATGAAAAAATTATTGTTAAATTAGAAAATTTGATAAACACTTTAAAAAGCCACAACATTAATTTAACAACAGAAATTGAATTAAATGTTATAAGCAGCTATGAAAATACTGTGCCAACATTAGGCGATGTTTTCAAATTTAAATTGGCTGACGCGCCAAATGTAAAGCTTTCAAAAAATTTAGATTCACAAGCAAATAACGCAATTGAAGTTAGCGCAACGCAAACAGAAACGGAATACAAAAAACAATATGTTTTTAAAGTTTACAACGAAACAAAAACTGTTGTTGAAGTTGTGCCTTTTGAGGATACAAATCAAATTAAATTTTATTTAGAAGATTTGGCAAATTATTATAAATTTGATGGGGAAATATATTTGTCCGCACAAATTTTAGTTGTGCAGCAGGCAGAAGATTTTTCAACCTATGTGTTTAATTCGCTTGAAACTGAACCAATAAAAATTAGCAAATTAGCATCGGTTTCCAACTTAAAAATAAGCAACGGAATTTTAACTTTTGACGACATCAATGCCAATGTTGCTTGCTATGAAATTTATTCCGTATTTAGCGAACAATACACCAAACTTGGCAGCACGAAAAACACGAGTTTTGATTTGTCCAATTTGGACATTGCAGAAAATTTCAATTTGTCGGTTAAAGTTATTGCAAACGCAAGTGCGGGCAATTTGCCTAATTGCTCTAATTCAAATTTTAGCGAACAAATTTCAGCGCGTAAAACCACGCTTGCAATTTCAATTGATAAAGGCGATTTTGTTTTGCAGTGCAATCAACTAAGCGAGATGAAAACGCTGTTTGAAAGCACAACGGACGAGCGCGCGTATGTAAAAATTAATAATTTAACCTCAAATAAAGTTTTCAATTTTTATGCGGACAGCGTTAACAAAATTGATGGCACAAATTTTGATTTTGAAAATAATAAAATTACAATTGAGGCATGCTTAGTTTTAAACTATGGTGTGCAAATTGCTTCTGAACAACTCAATTTTCAAATAGTGGTGGAATATCCAACAAATCAAGAGACATATTTTGTTAATTCAAAGTTAAATAATTTAATAGTTCAGGGCTTATTAAAACCAACAAATTTATCGGTTGAATATTCGTTAATTGAAAACGATGAAATGGTTGATTGCATAAATTGGAGCAACGACAACAACCCTTCTTCGCTTTCATATAATTACATTTTAAAGGTGAGTTACAATGGTGTAACTTACAGTTCGCTTGAAGGCAGGTTTGAAGCCAACGAAAAGGAATTGAAGTTGGATGAAAATAGAATTAAAATGCCAACAAAATTCATTTCTAATCTTGGCGATGAAGTTGAATTTAAAGAAGGTAGTTATCTAATAGAAATTAAAATTTATTCATTAGATGCGGTTGAGGGAAAACAATAT
The DNA here is from genome assembly GCA_947628205.1 of uncultured Clostridia bacterium. Lineage (GTDB taxonomy): Bacteria > Bacillota > Clostridia > Christensenellales > UBA1242 > Onthoplasma. Next base: position 31,016 of record CANQYX010000007.1, on the reverse strand, counting down.
TGCTCGTCAGCTTATGCGGTGGCTAAAATTGATATTTTGGAATGCCCAGTTTTATCCGTTGAAGGCGGAAATTTAACATGGGAAAGAAACGAGCTTGCGCAAGGGTATCAGCTAAAAATTGAGGATGAAAGCAAAACAATATACTTGCAAACTCAAAACACATATTTTAATTTCGATTCCACTTTGATGGACGAGATGTCCGGCATTTTGTCCGTTCAAATTCAAGCAATAAGCAAAATGAAAAACGAAACGGATGTGGACATTTTAAAAAGTGTTGCAAACAGCAAGTGGAGCGAAAAGCTAACCGTTTATAAACTGGATAAAATTAAAGATGTTAGTGTGGATGACGGAATTTTAATTTTAAATGCCAACAAGTTTTTCAGCACAGCGGAAATTGAATTTGTATACGATGGAAACAGCGTTAAATATGTTTTAGACAATTCAACCTTGGCCAGTCAGCAGTTAAGCGGACTTGGCATAGAGGATTGGGATAGTTTGTTAGACCCTAGTTCGCTAAGCGAAACAAAAAAATATATAGTCGACCTTAAAAAAGCGGATAAATTTAACAACAAAATTAATTTGTCCGAGGGCATAAGTTATTCTGTTTTTGTGCGCCTAACCGGCAATGATGTTAACGCCGATACAGAATTAAAACTACCAATCGTTTGTTCGGCAAACGCAAAAGCGTTAACAACAATCACTCCGCTTAAAAAGGCAGATTCCAAGGCAATTGAACGCGGAAAATTAAATTTTTCAACCGACACAAATTTAAACGTTGGCGAACTTAATTATAATTTTAATGAATTGCAAGCAGAGCTAACGCAAGTTGAAAATTTGGTTGCAAAAATTTATAAATTAGAACTAAATATTGCCAATGAAGATTATTCAATTTATGCACTTGACTATAATTATTTTGTTAAAAAATTTGGCACTTTAACCGAAGATAAATATAAGTTATATTCCGAATACAACACACTTTATGGCTATTTAAAATTGACAACCAATGATGGCGAAATTTATTTAAATGTGTTTAAGGATAACATTATAGATTTCACACAAGAAAAAATTTATTATCACAAAATTAATTTGGTTGTTGACGAGCAAAACGGGCAGTTTAAATATTCAATGCTAGATAGCTCGTTATCCGAAATTGACATTTCAGCAGGCGGAAAATTTATTGTTAATGTCTATTTGCTTGCAGGCGATAGCGCGCCAGAAAAAGCAATTGCGAACTTAACTTCGCCATTAATGGAAAGGGTGTTTGTTCGATATTCAATAAATTCAATTGCAACATTAGATGGCGAAGTCCGCTTTGAAGATCTCACTCAGGTGGATGCCGCCGGCAATCCGTTAGATTATCCTATTTACAAACTTACTGCCACATCTGTTATTGGGGTTAAAACTTTCTATTTATATTATGCGCAAAACAATTTGCAAGATGTTAAATTGCTTGTTCAGGATGACGATGCCACTTTTGTTGAAATTTCGGATTTTAAACAGATGGAAAATACAAAATTTGTTTGGTTTGAAATTTCTAAATTTTTGGATAATGCAACTTCTTACAATTTAACAATTCAAACCTTGGCAGGAATTGGCGTAAACGATAATGCAAATTATCTTTTAAGCGCATTTAGGCCAAGTAACAGATTTAATGTTTATAAATATGGATTAATAAATTCAAATGTGGATAAAAGCATGGGCCGACAGTTAAAATTTAACGCGCTGGATGGCGAATATAACATAAAACAATTTGAGTTAACTTTAATTGACAGTGCCACGGGAAAAGAGCTGGTTTATAGAATTGATGCAAACAGCCAAAATGTAAAATTTGCTACGAACTACATGTATTACACCTTGCCAACAAAAATTGAGGTGGATGGCGAAGAAATTGAATTGTCGTCCAGCTATCAATATAAAATTCGTGCAATTGCAAACAACGAGGAAGGTCAGCAAGGAATAATAAATGGCAGCTATAACGATTTGTCGAACTACACAATTAAAAAGGCAGAAGAAATTGGCGAATTTTCAATTGAAAATGGCGCGTTAAAATTTGCAACTCCAAAAATTGCAAAGCGCGTTTATGTTAAAATGGCTTATGCAATTGACGGGTTAACTAAAAACTTATACTTCACATTAGATATAAACAACTCTTACGATTATCAAACTTATAATTTTAGTGACGAGGCAATTTATCAAGACGAATTAAGTTCAATAACCGAGGCAATTGTTGCCGATAGAGATTATCAAATAAACATCATTGCGCTTGGCTATGACGAAGGCATTAATTATGTGCTTAATGGAAATTTTGTTGTTGAAAGCAAAGATGTGACGCGCCTTCCTGTTGTGGAAAATTTGTCTGCCCAAGATGGTGTTTTAACTTGGGGTGCGGTGGCTGACGCAACCGGTTATAAAGTGGATGTAACGGGCGCGGAAATTAAATCGTTTACAACCTCTAATAATTATTTGGATTTAAGCGATGAACTTGTTTCTAACACATATTCAATTAGCGTAACTGCACTTGGCAGCAATAAAATAAATTCTCAAGCGTGCGCAAGCAAACAGTTTGAAAAACTACAAAAAGTAGAACACAACTCAATTGAGTTAACCGACAACACTGTTAGTTGGAATTCTGTTGAAAAAGCAGATAAATATTATTATGAATTTGAATATTATCAAAACGAAGAAAAAGTGGCTGTTAAAAATTCAACCACAGCCCAAAATTGCACCATTCCTGTGGGTTTAAGCGGACAATTTACATTTAAAATTCAAGCACAAAAGCTTGGCAATAACAACATTTTAAATTCTCAATTTGAAACATTTGAAAGTTCAATTTTGGTGCCAAATGCGGTTGAAGAGTTTAGTTGGCTTGAAAATGAATATAGGTTTAAAATTGTTACAAGTTCCGATTTTGGCGCAAACGATAGCATTGAAATTACAAGTTCAGTTTACAAATATAATTACGATGGAAAAATTAGTTTGTCCGAAGAGATGGAGTTGTTAACAACTCAAATCCCATACAACGCAGCCAACAATAATGTATATTATTATGAGCCAGCCGTTATGGGGCAATATAGCGTTATCAGTGCGCGAGTAAGGCGTGGCAGCATTTTAAGCGCAGGCAGCATGGCAAAAACAGATTTAACCTTGCAAATCTTTGCCGCTGGCGATGGAAATTCTGTTCCATATTCAATAAACGAAATTGAAAATGGCGCGTCGGTTGAACAACAACTTTTAAACATTAAATATCGTTCTTCTTCTAAATTTGTGCTAAGGCAAAGCGTGGAATTGAATTGTGAATCTATTTCAGATTTCGATGGCATAATTGCAAAAGAATTTAGCGGCGAATTTAATGGTGGCGGATTTGAAATTAAAGGGTTTAAAGCAGAACTTGCCAATTCAAATTTCTCGTTGTTCAAAAAATTAAATGGCGCAAAAATAGAAAATGTAATTTTGGGCGCGGCTAATAACAGCGTGTCTGCAAACTACACATCCGCTTCTTCAATTTATGTGGCAGTTTTGGCGCAAGAAGCTGTCAATGCAACCATACAAAAAGTGCAATTAAGGGAGATGTCAATTTCTGTTTCTGGCACAAGCTCGGGCAATGTGTTTGTGGCTGGTTTAATTTGCCAAACTCAAAATTCTAAATTATTGGGCTGCACAGCAAAATTGACAATCAACTATTCGGCAATTTCCAATGCTGGCATTAAATATGTGGCTGGCTTGGTGGCTGCGGCAAACGCAGGGGAATTTGGCAGTTACGAAAACAAAACTTCGGTTGACTTAACCTTAACTTCTTCCAACGAGGTTGGCGCAACCATAACATATTTGGGCGGCATTGTTGGCGAATATCGTTCAACAGAGTCCGGCCTAGGCAAAATGGATTCGGTTGATGCTCAAATTAATATTACAAGCACCACAGCAAGAAATGTTGGTGGCTTGGCAGGTTATTCGCTTTGCAACGATTTCAATAATTGCACGGCAAGCGGCAAGATAACAACCGCTCGATTAACCTCTCAATCTTATGTCAATCTTGCCGGCTTAGTGGGCGTGGTTCAAAGTTCAACTTTAACCAATTTAAAAACAAATGTTGGTTTAGAAGTTAATTTGGCGGCGGGTAGCGAACAAAACGAAAACATTCGAGTTGGAATTTTGGCAGGCGAAATTTCTGCTGGCGTTCAAACCAGATTGTCTAGCATAAGCGGTTGCACTTCTGGCGTTGAGTTTAAAAACGGAAAAACCACTTTGGGTTCAACACCTTTGGGCGTTTATGGATATTTGACCGATGGCGCAATTTCTGATGAAATTTCTTGCGAAAAAGCGTAAAGTATTGTTCAAAATTTTTAAAAATAACCCAACATTTTTGCAAAAAACCATGAAAAAACCTGCAAATTTATTAAAAAACCATAAAAAAACTAATAATATTCAAGAGCGCTTAAAGCAAATAATAAATGCTTGACATTTTTGAAATTTTTTGCTAAACTATTGTTAATATTTTAAAGTATTTAAAATGGTTAAGGAGGAATTATGGCAGAAAAAAAATCGGTTACCACCAACTACCCAAGGTTGGTAAAATCGAAAAACGGAACATTTGAATATCAATTCAAATTGGGGGAAACACAAATTTTAAGAGTGTCTAACTTGTTGGAAGCAGGTGAGTTTGTTGATGGCTATGCGCTGGTGGCAGTTAAAGACAAAAACGGCAACAAGGTTTATAAATATTTAGGGATTAATGGCAAGTTGAGTGATGATAGTTATTACTTTGCTATGCCATACTCATGCGGTCGTGCCATCTGCCAAAGGCATAAGGACGACAAGGCACTGTTCAGGGATTTTGATGGCAAAGTTAACCCACAGCCCTTCGACATTGAAAAAACTTATTCTTACAAACGCGCCACAAGCGCGGAAGTTGACGCTGGCTTGGATTTGTCTAACAAACTAAACTTATATGGCTTTGCAGTTGCATCTGTGGGCGGCAAAGAAACAATTGTTAATATGATGGGCGAATATGCTAACAACAATTTAACTAAAAAAGATGTTGTTAATAGGGGCATTCAACTATACAATTTCTTTAATGGAAGGTTAAATTTGCAAGATTTAGATAAAATGGATTTGCAAGACCCTCAATTTGCAGATTATATTAGGCGTTTGGTTGTATATAAAAATAATTTAAAAATGATAGCCGCACTAAACGAAGGCAACATTAACGAAGTTAAAAATTTGTTAAAATCTAATTCGGCTGACTTGAAATTTGTAGAAAATTATACTGCTAAAACATTAAATTAAAAAACACCTTATGGTGTTTTTTTAAATATCCAATAAGGCCTCGGTTTCTTCAAAAATGGAAATCTCATTTTTCAATTGCTGATATTTATGTTTGGTGCTTTCGCCGCCATGTAGGTGCTTAACGCTAAAATTTTCATCCATTACTTCTTGAACTTGTTTATATAATTTGTAATCTATTTGTTTTAATCGTGTGCTTAAATAGTTGTGCAGCGTGCTTTTTGCAAGGTTAAACGTTTTGGCTGTGGCCCTAATTGTGGCATGATTATCTAAGATGTAATTTGCAAAATGTACAATTTGATTGTCGGTTACAATTTGTTCCATAGTTATATCTCCTTATTAGGAAGATATTTTTCGTTTTGCCAAAATATTACAAAAAAACTTAAAAAGTTTAATAAAATTTTAAATTGCGACAAAACCAAAAAAATAAAAAATTTAAAAAATTAAATAAAAAATATTAAAAAATTGCAAAAAATGGCGTAAAAAATCAAAAAAATAAAAATTTTTTGCAAAAATATAAAAAATCTTAAAAATTTTTAATAAATTATCATTTTGCCTCAAAACAAGCATTTTTTTGTATTTTTCCAAAATTTATTTAAAGAGATTAAAAAATATTAAAAAATTATTAAAAAAACTACAAAATTCGTCAAAACGTTTTGACTTAAATTGTTTAATTTTATATAATAAAATTATTATAAAAATTGCGCAATAACGCAAATTAAAATGAGGGGACAATGAGAAAAAAGATTTTTGGCGTTTTAACTTTATTATTTTTTGTGGCCACATGTTTTGGCTTTACCGCTTGCGGCAAAAAGAGCAATCCGCAATTCCATGTTTATTATGCCTTAAATGCCAATTCGGACAATTGGCTTGATGGCACAAACGGAATTGATTGTTTTTATGGCGCGGGCGAAAACTATTTGCAAACAGATGCAAATGGTTGGGCGAAACTTTACATAAAAATTGACGTTACAAATGCCAAGACAGATAGATTGGTCGTTTCTAACCGCACAACTTCTAACGGCACAACTTTTGCCGAGCGTGTGGTTAAAGAAAACGAGGTGTTTGAAATTGACGTTAATGGCGTTGTTCCATTAAATTTAAATGTGCTAGAAACCAACTCGCAAAAATCTTTTAGTTTTGATATTAATGTGTCCAACTTGTTGGAAGGCATTCAGGTAAACAATTCGGTAAAGCCAGCTGTTAAGGTGGGCGGAACAATAAATCTTGCCGAGTTTAAAAATAAAATTTTAACCTTTTTGCCGGTGGATAGCAACAACAAGAGTTTAACATATCAAACAAATGTTAGTTACAAAGTAACTGGTTTTGGTTCGTTTGACGGTGCAGGCAATTTTATCCCAGCGGGCAGCGAGCTTACTTCAAGGTTATATAACAGCGTTGATTGCCAAGGCACATTGTTGCATGTTAACGACACATATAATTTTTCGCTTTCTTGTTACGCAATTGAAGTTGAGGTTGCAAGTTTGGATAGGCCAGATTTAGCCGATGCAACAAAAAAATTCTATGTTTATGTGGTGGAAGATGCTAACCTTTCGCCAATTGTAAAATATGCCGGCACGGACAGCGTGGTTAACTCTCCAATAACGCTTTATTCGGGTGCTGATACACGTTTTTCGCGCGTTGAATTGGCGGTTGAAAACCCTTATCACGGACCATATTCCAACCCTGTAAACACCGCGGATGGCAAGGCGGTGTATGCGGTTAAATTGTACGATGCACAAAACAACAGACCGGTTGAATCGGGCGCGTTGCTGAACGACCAAACTTTGCAACTGGAATATGATGCCGAGCAAAATGAATATGCAATAACTCTTGTTTCTTATAAAACTACAAACAGCCTAAATTTAAAATTTGTTTTAGAATTAACCGGTTTGGATTTTGGCAATGGGGTTGCCAATTCTGGCACAACAACAATTACGATAGACCAAAAGATGTTGCCAACTGCGTTAAAAATTAACGAAGAGGAACTGTCTAACGAACAAAATTCATACGCTGCCACCATCTATTCGGTTAAGGGTAAACAACAGGCATTGTCGCTTAATCTTTCAATTGTAAATCCGCTAAATAACCAACAGGGCATATTGATTGATTCGGCAAATAATTTTGTTTTAACTAACGATTTGGAAAAACCTGTTAGCAATGGCGACGAAGTTAAAAATAATTCTACACTAAAAGTGCTGTTTGCTAACGATTTAACCGCAAATGGAGAATTCAATTTGCGCATTAGGTCTAACCCAGAATTCTTTATGGGTGTGGCGCAAGCTCCAACTTACATAACAATAACAGTGGCAGTAAAGCAGGTTGACACTGCCGATGCTGTAAACATTTTTAAAGACAGCAACTACACCACACCGCTTAACGCCACCAACACGGTGGATATAGGTGTGGGAATAAAAAATTCTGTTTATTTGCGCGTTTACTATACTGGCACAAATTTTGATGCAAGTTCGGTTGCTTTTTTAATCAATTCAAGCGCGGTTAAATTCAACAACAACAGCGATAGGCTTAATTTAAGCGAACTTGCGCCAACCCGAGTTTCCGGTCATGATGGCGAGGGCACGTTTAATGAATATACGCTTGAGCTAACAAATGTGAACGAGTTGGAAAATTTTTCAATTGACATTTTTGTTGCCAACAAATTTGAAAAATCCTTTAAACTTTCAGCAAAAAACCTTTCGGATGGAAATTTCGATGTTAACACGTCGTTATCCTCCGAACAAAATGCCTACAAGGTTAATGGCGTTGAAAACGAGCATTTCAATTTTGCAATTGTATATGGAAAAACAGTGAACTTTACAATTTCGGGCAAAGATGTGCTTAATCGCTCGATAGATGTTGTTCATTCAATTCAGCGCGTGGCCTTTTCTAACGAAGATTTGAACAACGAATATAACTGTTTTGCAGATAACGCAGTTTCTCTAACAAATTTGCCAAATGTTAATCAGGAGGTTAGAACCTCAACTTTTGGCGTGCATGGCGCTAGGGCAAATTACACACAAGTTGTTCAAATTACTGTTAACTATTACGCTTTAAAGGATGGCTATGTTCAACTTTTAACTAGTGAGCCAATTTCTGTTGAATTTGCAGTTTTTGTTCCAATTGACGACATTGAATTGAATATAGAGTATGCAAAAGGCACAAACGCTTTAACGTTTATAAATGCGCCAGCAAATTCTGACGTGGTGCAAAAATATGCACACGCAACTTTAACATATAAAGCTAAATCTGGTTTTGATTTATATAGCCCATCAACTGCCTTGTATTTTAGTTCGAGTAGCGGACGGGTTACATACAACAACCCTAACAAAATAAATGTTGAACTTTTACAAAATGTCGAAAACAACAACATAAATTTAACTTACAATGATTCGCTTGGCGGTTTTGGCAACAACACTTTAACTATTTTGGAAGGGAAGATAGACATAACTTTAACCGCCCCAGCCTCAATTGACGCGTTGGAGTTTAAGTTTAGAGCGTCTAACTTCGGCCTTGAAATTGGTGATTCTAAATTTATGACTGTGCGCTTCCAAACATCTGCGGTTGCTTCGGGCGTGGAAATTAGCGGCAAAGATTTAGTTTTAGAGGGCAACGACCTTTATTATTTGAATATATCCTATTTGGATAGCGACCTTGTTGAAAAGTTTTTCAACGCAAACGCAAGTTATTTAAATTCTAACAACAACACCTTTAAATTGCGAGAATTAGATTTTAAGTTATACAAAGCCACAATCAATGGAAATGCGGTTGATGATTATGCTCTGGTTGATGATGACGATAGCATTAGAATAGAAAAAACCAACAACGACAACGAATATAAAATTGTTGCAAATAACTCTTCTAATGGCGGCATTTATAGGTTGGATGTGTTCGCTTTGGATAGTTATTCTGCGAGCGAAGATGTTTATCGTGCAATTAGTTCGATATATTTGCGAGTTAGCGACGGAACAACTGAAAATCCGTTTGCAATTTCAAACGCAACCGATTTTGCAAAAATTGCGGGCAAATTAGATAAAAATTTCACAATCACTAACGATTTTGAACTAGAAAATACAATAGAAGGCAGTTTTGAAGGCATGCTAAGCGGACTTTCCGAAATTGTTGATGGCAACAAGGTTTATTATTCTAAACACACTTTAACGATAAATTTAAACCACATCAATGCGCTTAAAGACGAAAACTTTATTGCGCTTTTCCAAAAACTTTCAAATAATGCGGTTGTGCAAAATTTGAATTTAGTTGTTAAATTTGATGTTAACAATTTAAAAAGCACAACGGGCAAGATTTATGTTGGCGCGCTTGCCGGCATAAACGAAGGGTCGATAAACGATGTTAGCGTTAGCACGGAAAGCGTTGCCGATTTAACTTTTGAAAATTTGGCGCTTGACGATGAATCAACCTTGTATTTTGGCTTGCTTGTTGGCAAAAATCTTGGAAATATTAACATGTTGTCCAGCAGCGTCACCGCCACAAGTTTATCAATTTCTCCTAGCAAAAAATCTAGTTATGACATTGGCTTAATTGCCGGTTTAAACGATGGTTCAATTGTGGGTGAATATTTAGGCAAAGCTAGTTTGGATAGCGTAAATTACACAATTGTTGCCAATTTGGTTGTAAGCAACAAAAACGCACCAGAGGCAACCTTTAACGTTGGTGCGGTTGCGGGTGAAAATGCAAAATCTATAAGTCAAGTTATAGTAGGCGGAAGAATTGTTTTAAACGGACAGCCTAGTGCCAACTCATATTTAGGTGGCTTGGCAGGACAAGCGCATTCGGGCAGCGGAGCTGAATTTAAGGGCTTTAATAAGGTGGCAACTCTGGGGTTAGATTTAACAAACAACACGGGTGCAGTGGCAGGAATTGTTGCAAAATCTGACGGAGTTGAAATTTACGATGCAAGAATAATTTCCACTAAAGTTTCCTTCTTTGCCGGGGCAGATTTAAATTGCTATGGCAAAATTAAAGGTGCAAATTTGGTTGGCGGACTTGTTGCCGACGCAAACAACACCACAATTGCCAACGCTAACTTAGAAAACTTTAACGCTGGGGCAGATGGCTATTTCTACACGCTAGAAAGCCAAACCAACCAAGTTGCAAGTTTTGTTTATCAGGCAACGGAATGCTCAATTGATTTGTCGTTTGCAAATATTAATTTGGCTTGCTTAGAAACAGGTTCAAATCAATTGGTTTTAACCTCGCCTTCTTCAACAAACGAATCGGGCACTTATTTCCTTGGCAGGGTGCAAAACTTTAATTACCAAAATAACCAATATGTTTTAAACAAAAACTCAAATTTTGTTGTTGTTTATTCAGATGATGGTTTCTACTATAAAAAAGGCGAAAGTTTGCAAAAATTTCAAGAATACTCCCAGTTGAGCGGAGAATATTTACTTGAACAATTAACTGGCGATGCTGGCGAAAAAACAAAATATTATTTAGTTAATGACATGTATATGCCAGATGGTGACGAGGGAGAAGAAGCTTATGTGTTGAAATATAAGCTAGAAAACCTATTTGACGAAAGTTTTGAACCACTTTCCCCAGATGATATAATTAGCAAAGATACTATTTATAATGTAAAAACAGATTGGCAAGAATTTATAACAACCCAATTAACTGCTGGCGTTTCTTGGCAAGATGCGGTTGGCACAATTGAAAACTTGGATGCCGAAGACGAGGCATATTATCAATATGCGGCCGGCAAAAATGAAATACAGAGCGAGCAATATTTCCCTTATTTAGTTGTAAACGAGGAAGAGAGCAGAATTGTTAAACCAACCGAAATTAAAGCAAGTTTTAACGCTGATTATGTTATTTACATCAACTCTGTTGTAATTGACGAAAACGAGGATGATATAGATTTCGACATTCCAAAATACAACATAAGCCAAATTCTTTTGGTAGATTATTTCGAGCGCGAAAATGCAACAAGTTCGGAAGAGTTTAACAGCCACTATATTGTTAATAAAGTTAGAAATGTTAATGGTGTAGTTGAACAATCTGGTTTAATTGATTTAAAAGTTGCAAATCAGGACGAAAACGATTTTGATGGTGGTGTTAACTTTGAAATTGTTGAAGGTAAAAACCGCGCATACATCACTTCGGATGGCGAAAAAATTGTGTTCACAGCGGTTGGCGTTGAGCCGGTTGTTGTAAGGGCTTATTCACTGTTTAACCAAACGGCGGAAAAATATTTTGCTTTCTTTGTTCAACATGGCAGCAGTAAATTAAACCTAAATGCAAGCAGCATTAACCTTGTGCCTTCGGTTGAGCAGGGCATAGATTATGAATTGTCCTTGCATACTGGCGGCAATCCGGTGGAATTAACAGTTGGCGCAGAAAACATATTTAAATCGCAAAAATTCTTAACCATGTTTGATAGCGATTTGGTAAATTTCCTAAAACTATCTGCAACTGGGGCAGAAAATTCCATTTTAAATTTGGAAACTTATGAGAAATCTGTTCGCGTTTCTGTAAAAGACAAATCTAGTTTTGAACGCTCGGAAAATGAAGAAGTTGAATTGGCAATGAGTTTGGATTTAACCGCTTGTTATGGCGAATCGTACTTTCCAAAAATTGACGGGGCAAATCAAACCAAACTTGTTGGGAAAATTAAATTGCTTGTTACGGCATATAAGGCAACGCAAAAAATAGAGGCCAACGTTATCGCCAACGAGGTGGATAGCGAAAGCCATGTTAAATTTAATGTAAATTTATTAACTGGCTATGTTAAGGAAAACGATGAATCGGGATATGTGTTATCCGACACATTAACAATTGATGGCAACGTTGTTTCGTTTAACGAGCAGGGCAAGGATAGTTTAATTTTAACCTTTAATAACAATGACGATGTTGCTTTAAGCAATTTGCTAAGTGCAACTGGTGTTAGCGTGGCAGAGTTGTTTGATTACACAATATCTTACACCTACATTAAAGAAGGCGAAATTGTTAAGGGATACACCTATTCAATTGAACTTTCGCTTAAAAACGAATTGAATTATAGATATTTAACAAACAATGTTAATTTAACCCTATCCATCACTTCGCAATTAAACCCAACCGCAACCGAAAAAGATTTGTGCGCACAGGTGGATTTAACCTTTAAGCCAACCGAATTTAAATCGGCGCGCTTCTATAATTACGAAGTTACAAGTTTTAATCAATCCGCAACAGAAATTTTGCAAGTTAACGCAATAGACACACCATATATTTCGCCGGCAGAAGGGTTTGGGTCTATTATGGTTATCCATCTAGAGCCAACCTATGCGCTTGTTAGGAATGCAGTTCTTTCTTCCAGCAACGAAAACGGCGTTACACTTTTGTTCACGCAACTGATTTATAACAAAGAAACAAACAGTTTTGCAAATCTTCCGTTCTCAGATTCTAATCATGTAAGCGAACTTAATTTGCAACAATTTACAAGTTATGAGGGCGAGGGCTTGCCTTATGGTTACAATGGTGTTATTTATGTTATGGTTAATGTTTCTGAACGCATTAATGCAAGCAAAATTTTAAAAGCCACATTAACCGTTAATGTGGAAGGGCAAGATCAGCCAATTGTGCGCGAAAAACAACTTACAACTAAATATTTGCCTGGCGTTGCGTTGGAATATGATAATACTGCGAAAGTTAAAGATAAAGGCAACGAATATTTAATTCAAGAGGAAACAATAAACAGAGTTAAAATAACCATGTTTGGTTATGAGTTGAATAACACGCCAGACATCAATTTTGTTTGGAATCTTGAAAGGGATGAAAACGGCAATTATATTTACGATGGCTTTAAGTACGACGAGGAAAATGGTCAAGAGAATTTGGCCGTAATTGTGGATAAAGACAGCAAAAAGTACGACATTAATAGCTTTGTAAGGCATGGAACACTAAAAGATTATAGAAATTTAATTTCTAACGAAGATGGATCTGTTTCTTTCGATTTTGATATTTACACGGCTAACGATATTCCTGCAAGCTTTAAGCTTACAGCTGGTCTTTCATTCGCCGGAAACAAAAGCGAAACCAAAGAGTTAATTTTCCACCCAGTTAAATATATTTTAAAAAGCGTTTATGTAAATGGCTTAAATAACGGAGTGTTAAACACTGTTATTAACAACCGAACAAGAATAGATTTAACATTTAGAACTAACAACGACAATGCAGATTTATCTGACGAAATTTATAACAATTTAATAAGCCAATTTAAGGTGGACAACAAAACGGGTGTTCAAGCATTTGCTCACGCGTTTAGTTATTCAATTGAAAATTTTGGCTATGGATATTTTGACGACGAAACAATAAAACAATTCTTAATATCTTATAATAGAGATCACATTTACCTAACCGCTTTAAGCGAGGTTGAAGCGAATATCACCTTATCAATTGGTTATAGTTATGTGCGCGGCGAGGATGGGTTATATCAAGTTAAATTTGGTTTAAGTTTAACCTCCGACTTAACTTTGCCAACCTATTCATTTAGTTTGGTAATCCGTTCTGGCACAAACGAATTTGCTCCAACACGCATTTCGGACGCTAACGAATTTGTGCAAAAATTAAGTGCGGGCGAAAATGAAGATTTTATATTGATGAACGATATAGATTTGTATGATTATAACCCAAATTTAATCAGTGCAAATTTTGCTAGCTTAGATGGTAACAACAAAGTTATAACAATCCACAATTTCAGCGTTGGCTCAACGGCGGAAAACGGAGTGGCAAAATATGGTCTGTTCACATCAATTGGCAGTTACACTCCGGCAGGCGAGGACACACAAAAATCTACAACCTTAAAAAATGTAATTGTAAATTATGGCGAGTTAGAACCTTTAACTATCATCAAAACCGATCAAATTTCAAGTGTGGTGTTTGGCGGACTTGTTGCCACGGTTGAAGCGGGCGGTATAGTTTATAATTGCGATGTGATGAACCTATCTTCTCAGCAAACGGATGTTAACATTGTGTTAAATGGCTTTGTTGGCGCAAATGTCACTTTTGGTGGCCTTGTTGGCCAAAACAATGGTGTAATAACCAATTCGCGCGTGGGCAGAATAAGTTATGATAAAATTATGCTAGATGTGGTTACTCAACCGGATGAAAGCGTGGTAAAAGTTTCCGCTTACCCAATAAACTTTGTTTTGGGCGGCAAATCAGTTGAACAAAACGACACAAGCACCAATGGCTTTATCGGAGTTGCTGGTGGCTTTGTTGGCGAAAACAACGGCACAATTGCAAGTTCGTATTTCGCAAATGCGGGTTTAACCAACTATTCTAAAATTCCGCAAGAAGAAAACTTAACCGCAGGGTTCGTTGCGGTAAACAACAGCGAAGGCAAAATTCGTTATTCTTATGTTAAGGCATTAGAAAATACCATCGTTGGCATAGAGCAAGCCAACTCAACCGGCATGGAAATTAAATCTATGGGCAATGGCAACGTTGCCGGATTTGTGTACAACAACCTAGGCGAAATTAACGATTGCTTTGCCAACACCATGTTAACAACCGACTCGGCGTTAATTGCAGGCTTTGTTTACAACAACCAAAGCGGCGCATCCATTAAAGCATGTTATGCGGCTTGCACATTAAATGCTTTGCACACTGAAAATCAGGATAGATTTAGTTATGCCGAGCAACCATTTGTTGGTGTTAACGAACGTCAAGAATTGCTTTCTAAGGGCGAACTTGTAAATTGCCATTATTTAGAGCCGGGTATTGTTTCATACAACATCAAAGAGGGCAAACCTAACGCAACCGCGTTGCGCAAGGATAACTTTAGGTCGCCAAACAACTTAAATGGATTCGTTTTTGTAAACAGCAACAAACGTCAAGAAAGCGATTTGGGCATTTGGTCTTATTACATAGTTGGCAGCGATGAAATGCACGCTTTGCCAGAACTTACAAGTGCTAATCAAATTGCATATTCATATAGATATTTAGTTAGCGAAGAAGAAAACGTTTTCGCCAATGCGCCAAGTTATGTTTTGGGCAGCAAAAATAACCCATACATAATTCGCACAGCGGAAGAATATAACAGAGTTTTCACTGGCGTTTCAACTAACGACGAGTTTGACGAAGGGTTGCACAGTTTTACTGGCTATGTAAGGTTGATTAACAACATATCCTTTGCTTCGGAAGTTCAAGAGCAAAAGAATGCCGAAATTTTAACGCGTGCGGACTTTACTTTTGGCGATAAATTAAACCCAGATAACATCACCAGCTTTGAAGGCAACGGCATGTCCATTTCCGACATTTCGTTAGACATAAAGGGCAGCTCGCTTGCGGAAGAAAACCTTCAAAAAGTTGGTTTGTTTGGCGAAATTAGCAATGCATACATTAAAAACTTAAATTTGAGTTTTATGCAATTCGACCAAGTTTCAAAAACTTCGCCAATTAAATATTCTGGCGGTTTAGCAGGCACAATTGAAAATAGCACATTAATAAACTTAAAATTAGATGGCAATTCAACCACCTTATGGGGTAAAAACTTTGTTGGCGGTGTGGCTGGGTTAATTACGGGCAAAAGTTTGCTATATAACCTAGAAGTTAACATAAATGTGGTTAGCGATAGCAACATTGTTAGCGGAATGTATTACAACAAAAATGACTTTGCAAAAGTTATGGTCGCCACCGACCAATTAAAGCAAGAACAAGTTAACAACAGCGAAATTTTAGATGCAGAATATAAAGAATATGTAAATAATTTGTCCTACGCAGGCGGCGTGGCAGGCGTGTTGGATTTATCTAGCCGATCGGATGGCGAAAATTTATCCAACATAACAGTAGACACTAAAAATATGGCAAGCCGAGCCACTGGCAGCAATATAGAGGCCGGCTTTGCAGGTGGCGTGGCAGGATATGCTAGCGCGGAAACAGACGCATTTAAACTTAAAGTTTATGTTGGCACGGACACCGCAATTTATGGCTCGCAAGCGGCAGGCGGATTGTTTGCAGTTTCGCTTGGCAAAATAACTGCTTCGCAAGTTACGGCAAGAGAATCGGAAACCGAACAATTTGCCTATGATGATGCCTTTGGCAATTACATTAAAAATTTGGCAGATAACCCAGATGCAACGCTAGATTTAAGCCAAATTGGCAACACCTCGCTTTTAAGTTCGCAAGGTTATGTGGGCGGCCTCGTTGGCATAGGCATTACAACGCGCATTGAAAGTTCTTACGCAAAATCTAGTGTGGAATTGGCGCAAACCTTTGGTGGTTTGGTAGGTTTAAGCGTTGGCACAACAATTTTCCACTCTTATGCTGTGCCTTATGTGAATTTGGATAACACCATTATTGAGGCAGATAACCCAATTGTTCAAAATATTGGTGGCTTAATTGGCGAGGCAACAAGCATTCAATCTAACAGCGAAACGCATAAAGAATATGTAACCTATGCAATTGCTTGCCTTAACACTCAAACACCTAAATATACTGATATTGCGTACACTTTCTCCACAATTTTAACCGACAACGCAATGCTTAAAAACATTATTAATGGTTCGGTTGTGGATGCAGCCAATGGCAAACAGGTAAATATAGAAAACAAAAATATTAATTACCTTGTTGCAAACTATCAAACTAATGGCGTTTGCCATGTTTATAGCAACGATAATCCAATAGATTCAACCGAAACGCTAAATGTGTTTGTTGGCAGAGTAAAAAATTATGCACAAAACGAAGAAACAGATGTGTTCAAATATGACCACGGCGAATATTTTGCCTTAGATGAAATTTACGACACGGAAGCCGAAACGAGCGCGCAAGCCGAGTTGTTCAATCAGGTTTTTGGCGATTGGCCAACACAATACTGGCTTTTAAACGAGGCAAGATATTTCCCACTTTTAATTAAAGAAGATGTGGGAGATTACATCGAAATTAAAGAGGCTAAAGACCTTGACATTTTAGTTGCTAACCCTAGTTTGCACTACAGGGTTATGAACGATATTGATATTCGAGATTGGAAGGAAAATTTTAACACTAACTGGATATTCGATGTTGAATTTACTGGCACTTTGGAAGGGTATCTTGGCGAAGATGAGGATGTAACCGCACTTCCTCGCATTTACAATTTATATGTTAACACAATCGAAGACAACACCTCTGGCTTGTTTAGATCAACCAAAAAGTCAACTATTAAAAACATAGATTTTGTTTGGACTCCATTAGATAACGCTAATTCCGCAATAAATGTTCAAAACAATAAAATTTCAACCATTGGCGGTTTAACTTGCGATGATAATGGCTCTAAGTTCAACAATGTAAATGTGTTTGTTGGGCAATATAATAAAGTAAACAGGCAAATTCAATCCGTTCCAGAATATAATTTGGTGAATAACTCTTCACAAATGCCAATTCAGGCATTCGGCGGACTTGTTGGCAATGCTAAAAACACAACAATGGAAAGTTGCAACTTCAATGGCAATGTAACAGCAAATATGGCTAACGCAGATGGAGATGTAAAATTTGGTGGCTTAATTGCAAACGGAAGCAAAGCAACAGACGATGATGGTGCTGAATCGCGTTTCGATAACGAAAAATTCTTAATAAGCGATTCTGTTGTGGGCGGAGAAGAAAATTACAGAACATCCTTCAATATAACCGTAAACACTTGCAACAATGCGTACATTGGCAACGCTTTTGGTTGGGTTGAAGATGCAGGCATATCTAGGGTTAATGTCGGCAACAATCTAAATGACTTTAATGCAAGAAAAATAACAACGTCAATAGATTTGTCTTCCTGCCTCAACACCCATATTGGTGGGTTTATTGGTTACGCAGAAAACTCTTCAGTTTCAAGTTGTGAAGCGCTAACCAATTTAACAGTGTCGGCAACAAGCGATAATGTAACTGCCAACATCGCCGGTTTGGTTGGGCGTTATGGTGGCACACAGGCAATTAGAAATTCGCTTGCCGAAGTAGATATATCTATTACCGAACAAAATTTAACAAATTTAAGAGTGGCAGGTGGAGTGGCTGAAATTTTTGCCTCGGGCACAATTAATTTGTTGCAAAATGTATTTACTGGGCAAATAAATTGCAGCGAAGACACAAATTTGGCTGCGTCTAACGTGTATGCCGCTGGCGTTTTGGCATATTTGCATGGCGAAGGTGCCAATGCCTATATTAACGAAAACTTCACCAACGTGGCCATCACTGTGGGTGGCGTGGATGCTGATGAGGCTAAATCTGGCACAACAATTCTTTATGCTGGCGGAATAGTGGGCTACGCACAAGGAAATATTGCAATAACAAACTGTTTAACTGCTGGCCAAATTGTTCCATTAACATCTAACAACGCAACAACAATTCAAGTTGGCGGAATTATAGGTTCGGCAAACAACATAAACATAACCAATTCAATTTCAACTTCTACAATTTTGTTGGATAGCATTGCATCTAAGGCAATTGCACATTTGGATGTTCATGCAATTTTGGGCAACACCAACGAAGAGGGTGGCGAGCCATCCATAGCATTATCTAATGTATATTATTCAAGCGACATTTCGCTTGTGCCAGAAGAGCTATGCGAAAATGCAACAAACCTATCGGCAAACGCATTAACGCACCCAATTATAGATTCAAGTTGGGTGGAAACGTTGGTTTCTGCAGGTTGGGCAAGCTTGCCTGATGGATTGCCATACATTGCAAATTTAAAAACCAAATTGGTTAATTACAAAATATTAATTAACAATGATTTGAACGAGTTGAAAGGGTATGCGGCAGGCAGTTCGGTTAACCCAATTCAAATAACAGCAACCGATTTGCAAACGGGCAATAATATTAAGGATAGTTATAACTATTATATTTTAGAAGAAAACACCTTGTCTAACGACATCTATCAATCTTCGGTTAAAATTAATGGCGTGTTGATAGCAAGCGATAGTGAATATGTTTATCAATCCGCAAATCAGGGCAGCGTGTTTGATAGTTTGGATAAACATTCGGCAATATCTAACTTCCATTTAAGAGTTGCGGATGACTCAACAATAGATTTATCCAATGGCAACTCGGGCATATTGGTAACTAACAATGCTGGCGTAATTTTCAACTGCTCTGTTCAGGGTGTAGGGCTTAAAGTTCAGGCAGGTGATGGCGGAATAATCGCCGGCATTAATGACGGATTAATTTCTTATTGTTATAGTTCGGCAGAAATTGTTGAGCTAACAGCAAATTCGTTTGGCGGAATTTGTTACACTAACAATGGAAAAATCTTGTCGTGCTATTTCACAGGGTATATTGACAACAATTCAAGCGCGGCTGCAGGTATTACAGTTCAACTTTCTAACACAAGTTACATTTACAACTGCTATATGGCAGGTGTTGTAACAAACCTTGCCGACAATGCGCTTTCGGTGTATTCGTTGAAAGGGCTGGGCGAAAACAACTATATTGATGTCAATGTTAATAAAAAAGACATTGATGAAATAACGTCTAATGACTTGGGCGAAATTTCAAATTTAAAAACCATAGATACACAATTCTTAATGGCAAACGAAAGTGGAAATAAGGCACTTTTGCAAGGCAAATGGTTTACCACGGTTAGAAAAACCAGCAACAACAGATATTATGTAGATTTGTCGGCAAGCACTTATGGCTTTAACTACTTATATCCTATTTATAACTTCTATAAGCATAATGGAACGATGCAACTTATTGTTCAAAACTACGCGCTTTACACAGGCACGGGCGTGGATGATTATTTTGTTAATATGGATAACGATTTAACTAAAAACGATTATCTAAACAATATTACCAACTTAATTTCAAGCGAGGAAGAAAACAGAATATATACCCACGCGCTAAAAGTGCCTCATTTGGGCGTGTTAAAAGCAGTTCAGGGCATTGCAAACACTGTAAAAAATGAAAGTGAACCTATTAAAACTAATTTCAATTATGTTTTAATTTACGATATAAATGGCCAAATTTCTGCAACAGGCGGAGCAAACGAATATTATCAATGGCAGGCAATTGGCACAACCGGCTCACAAGAAAATGAATTTTACAATATAGATGCAGAATTTAATGGGTTATTTATTTCAAACAAATTCTATAACTTTACAAAACCTAACGAAGAAAGCTCAAACAAAACAGAAAATCTTTGCACAGTTCAAAATTTAAGCAAGCAAGGGCTGTTTACAAACATAAACAATGCATATTTTGGTTATGTTGTGTTTGGCTCTATGTATGAGCTAGAAAATTCGGGCGCAATCGGCGTTAGCGCAAATGGTGGCGGCCAAATTTATGTTAACAATTTGTATTATCTAAATCAGGCAAAATTCACCGCTAAAGATGGTGGCTATGTTTCTGCAATGTTCGGCAGTGTGGATAATTCGGCAACAAAAATTGTTATTCAAGATTCTGGCTTTGCCCAACATTCAACCTTTAATATAGTTATCGAAAACGCAAACAATGCTGGCTTCATTGTTGGATATTTCAACGGCGGCACAGTTAATTTCGAGGGCGGAAACAATTTGCGAATAGCATTTGCAAGTTCGGTTAACTATGCGGGTGGTTTGGTTGGCGAACTGCGCAGCGGCAACATTTATGGGGTATCATCTAACAGCGCGGTTATAATCCTTGATGCCGACTCTTCAGTGCAATTGTCTAATTTAAAATTGGGCGGAATTATAGGCCATGTAACATCGGGCGAAATTGTTCAAGCAGGCAAAAATGTTATAAACAAAATTTCTGTTTACTTTTCGCCAGAAATAACAGTTGCCGGTTTGGGTGGCTTGGTTTACGAAGTTAATAATATGTCGGTTATTTTCGATCAGTGTGAAGTTATGTTAGACGATTCAACCACATTTAAACCAACCATGGCAAATTTTGGTGGTGCAAATTGCTATTTCGGCTTAATTTGCGCAAATATGGTGGTGGATAGTTCAAGTGCAGGCGGAATAAAGGTTTACAATTTCAACTGCACTCAAAATATTACAATTGAAATTGTGCTAAAAGACAACGCTAGTTTCAATTCGGATAATATCACAAACAAAAAATTGGGCTTTGGTGGCTTAATTGGGCACACAAAAGGCGGCACTTTAACTTTATCCCTTTCAGAAACTTTAAGCCCAACCATTAAGGTGCGTTCGGCAAACGTTGGTGGCTTTGTTGGTTGTTATGAAGGCGGATTGTTTGCCTTTGAAGAAGATTTACAATACTCTGCAGAAATTTATGGATATTGCAATGTTGGCGGGGCAATGGGCTATTGCTCGGCAGATGTCACTAGCGATAGCATTGCAAAATTTATAGATTTTGAAGATGCAGAAACGGATAGTTTAAACTTTTTAAACAACTTTTCGTTTGCAACTTTGCGCTCGTTTGAAGAGTTAACCGATGTAACCACAACCTTAAACTTCTACAATTGGGGCGGAATGTTTGGCTTCTTAGATAATGCTAAGGTGGCGGATGTAACAAACAACAACCAAATTATTGTAGGGGCAATTAAAGTTGACGAAAATTATTACAAACAACAAACCAACCCAACCATCTACAATGTTGGCGGCGTGGCAGGCAAGGTAATTGCCAACGAAATTGGTGCCGAGTTCACCACACTGGGCAACAATGGCTCAATTTCAGTTTTGGAAGGGCAAACGGGCGATGCAGGCAAAGAGGGCGTGTATCGCGCTGCAAGTTTAGGCGAAACAGGGTTTGATGTGCTTGAACTTTCTGTTGGCAGCTTTACCTTTGATGTTGGCGGAAATTATTATTTTGCTATGTTGCCAATAAATGTGGGCGGAATATTCGGTTTGAGCGACGACGCAATTTTGATGAAATTGAATAATGCGGGCGAGATAATTGGTTATCAAAACGTGGGCGGTCTTGTTGGTTATGCAAACAATACAACAATATCTAGCGAAAGCATATCAACCGCAAATGTGGTTGGCGTGGTTAATGTTGGTGGCGCGGTTGGCACACTCAACAACAACTCCACACTAACAGCCAATGTTCAAGCAAATGTATATGGCAACTTTAATGTTGGTGGCGCGGTTGGGTTTATTGTAAATGGCTCAATAAATGGCGCGGTGGTTGGCTCAACCGGCACCGAACAAGAGTCAAATACGCAAATTGTTAAGGGCATATATTTAAAAACCTTGCACTATATCAACATCCCAGAAGGGTCAACCGCACAAAGCGGACAATTTAACCGCGCGGCAATTATGTTCCCAACAAATGTTGGTGGCTTGGCAGGGTCTAAGGCGGTGGAAAGTTCGCCACTTACAATAGAAAACAACACAGTGCAAAATGTGCTTGTAACTTCTAGTGACGAGGGCGCGTTAATTGAGTACGACACAAGGGATTCAATTGTTAAAACATTCAACACTTCTTATACAATATCCACAGTAAACAATCCGTTCTTATATAAGGTTAACGAAAACGCTCAAACCACCTCGAATCCGCAAATTAACCTTAAAAACATCTGTGTTATCCCAACCTCATTCTCAAAGAACAACGAGGGCAAAATTAAGGATGATTACCTTGTTAAATTTGACGAAATGCGAACTGGTTTTGGCGGATTTATTGGCTCGGTAGACAGCCGCTCAGTGCTGGATAATATTGCAACCAACAAAATGAATGGGGTTGATGTCCATGCAATGTTGGGCATAAACACGGGCGCAATTTACGGCAGTTACAACGCAAATTATAGCAAAGCTTATGGAGATGAAAGCCAAAGCACAGCGCACGCAATTGAAACGCCAACACTTTTAAGCGACCTATATGTTGAGGGCGCATATAACATTGGCGGCATTGCAGGCAATGTTTACACCCAGTCGGGCGGAGTGGATATAATCGCTTTTGAAACCGAAACTTCAGCCGAGTTTGTTCACTGCAGCGCAAACACCACAATTCACGTTCAAGCGCACAGGCAACAGAGCAGAGAATCGCTCGTTGGCATTTATGTTGGTGGCTTGTTTGGCAAACTGGAAGGCAAAGCCAACGACATGAAAATTAATGGCAGTGGCCTAAAAATTGAAATGACCACAAGCAACTCGTACTATGCAGGTGGCTTAATTGGCTGCTTGAATGGCAATTTGGGCGAGGAAAATTCGACCATAAACAGCAACATCGTAAATGGTGGCAATGCAAACGAAACTGGCAAACCTTTCACTATTAATGGCGATGATAAAATCAACTTTGGTGGCTTGGTTGGCATGCTTAAAAAGACATCTAGCGCAAGCGAACCTGCCTACGTAATTGGCTGGCAACCTTATGCTTTCACTGTTAACACAGTTGAAAACCGCAACTATTATGACGGGGAAACCAGTTATGATTACGACGATCAGGACGAAAACAACCTATACTTAACCGCACAAGCGTACTATGTTAACCAAGATACATTTAACATTTCTTACTCTCGTGGCGGCGCATCTAGTGTGGGCGAAGATGTAACAACAGATAATTCACGCTGGTTTGGCAAAAACAGCAATAACCCATTGCTTGAAGATACATTTGGTTGGGCAAAAGAATACACCATGTTCAAAATTGTGCAACGCAACATTCCACAATCTAATAACAATGGCGCTCAATGGGATTCAATCTCAGTAGTTTACGATGCAAGCAAAATAACCTATGTTGCCACAGGCGTAAATGCAACTGAATGGTATGGAAAAGCAATCGACGAAAACGAAGCAAAACAAATTTTGTATTCTTATGAAAAAGCGCAAGTCGATACGAATCTAGGCCTACAAACACGTGCAAAACCAATTTCATTATGGGATGAATATGTTAATCTTTATGGCGAAGCGGATGCGTTAAAGAAAATTAACGAGCATATTTTCTTCACAGTTTACGAATTTGGGGATAATAACCCAATCTTATATTCTCGCATGGGCATTGCAAGTGTGATGAAGGATGAAAAAGACAAATTTATAACCAACGCTCCAGCCAGTGATTTGTATGTTTTATCTCAAAATGATATTGGAGGAGAAGACCAACCTCTTGCAATTTGTGGCGGACAAATTTATTATGATTTGGCAAAAGGCGCACGCAAAACATCTTGGACAACTAACCCTGACGAAACTATTGACATTAGCTTAGAAATTGATCCAAGAGCAACAAATACTCTTTCCTATTTGCCGTGGTATTATGAAAATGCTGTCGCCACAGATCAGAATAAGTATCCTAGTATATTTGGATGGGATTGGACTTGGTTTACAACTTCTGAAATTGAAGTAACATATTCTTATGACATTTTGGAAAGCCTAGAAGCAAAAAACCTTTATGCTAAGTATGAAGATGAAATAAATAAAGGAAGCAAAGACGTTTACTCCTTTAAAACTCCATATATGATAGCTGGAGTTAACACGGGAGATCAAAATAATGCTAACATCTTCCACAATTGGCAAAAAGGTAGTAATGGTAATGAAGGAAGCTGGAGCGGCAATAAGAAGAAAGATGAGGCACTGCAAAAAATTACGTATCGACTTGGCGAAAGAAATGATTTATCACAATATGATATTACTTGGCATATAGCGGGTAATAACAATTCGATTGAAATGAACAGAAAAGCCAATTTCGTATACAAAATTTCAAACTCCGTATATGGAGATGTATGGTTTAGATTTGATACCGTTTTTGAAAACTGGACAACCAATAGATCAGATGAAAACACTTATACTAACGACAATCTATCAACTGATGGTTCGGTGTTTAATATTATGGGACTTGTAAGCAGGGATGCTTATAATAAAATCCATCAAAAAGTGTCTATACCAGTAAGCGGTGATACCTTCTGGGAAGCGGCTTGGCGTTGGGCTGCTGGTGCGGCTGCGGCTATTGTAGCAGCCTTAATCAGTGTCGGTGTTTTTGTTGCGACGGGCGGAACCGGTGCTGTTGCAACTGTAGCCATTGTAATTGGCTATATTAGCGCACTAACATCCAATGGGCTCCTAATAACATCACTTGTGGTTGGCTTAGTTCAACATTTCAAAGTTCAGAATACGGGGAACGTGATAGTTCAAATGAATACACTAGAAAATCGTCAAGATTTGTCGTTTGGCTTGTTTGCCGATTCTTACACCAGAGAAGTTAAATATGTTAAAAACGAAAATGGCGATTGGGTAATGAAAGTTCAAATTGATTCGTCTGTAACTTATAAAGATGAACACATTCCAAATCAAGAAACGGGCGAATTGCCATATATGTTCTATTCGTCAACCCGCCCAACCGATTACTATAAAGGTTATTACCTTGTTGCGGTTAATGGCGCGGCAGGCAAAAGTTCGGCTGAAAGTTTAAGCGACCTATTTGAAAAAGTTCCTAAAAAGGATGTAACTATTAACACCGATGGCAAATATGAATATTGCGGCAATGATGAAAAATTCAAAGGCAAAGATAAAGATCTAACCATTGTTAAAACTTATGTTTACGAAAATGGAATGTATTATATCAGTGCCTTTGCGTCAACCAACATCTACACGCCAAGCCAAGATTTTGCTTACAACATTTTCAATGGCGAAAATTGCAAATATAATGCAAGCCAATTCGTTTCTGACAGCGGAATTTACTACGTTCAAGGGCAATATGACAGCAGTAGCGGAAAATATACCCTTCCAAACAAAGATTTAACTGGCAACTTATTGGTTTGGGATAGAGAAAACAGCAACATTCGCAACGAAAAAGATAGTGGCAGTGGAGTTGGGTTTGCTGACTTTGAATCTAATGTTGGCGTTCCATTTGTAACCGAATCGAATATTACGTTTGTGCCGGCAACTGATGAATACAATACAGATAATGAGAACAATGGATATATTTATCGCGTAAAAGATACGGTTAGAAATAGATTATATCTCGGCTATGGTTACATGAAGGGCGTTTACTACACCGCAAACGGAAAAAATGTTAATATAGGAAGTAAAGTTGCATCCTTCAGCAAATTTAGCGATAGCGATAGCATAGAAGGTTTAACCGAAGGCGTAGATTACATTGTTGTAACCTATAACGACACAAGCCACCAAATAACAGATCAAGACGGCAAAGTAACAGGTTATCAACCTGCAACTGCATACTATAAATTTAGTAGCATGGGTACAGCAAGCGATGCTAAAAACTATTCAAATGGCACGGTGCAAATTGGCGAATATTCTCCAAATGGACTTCCAGACAACATTAACGTTAATTTATATCCAAGTGCGTTTGAAAACCCTTATCATGTTAATAATACCGGCTTCACTTACGACGGAAATCAATACTTTATAAATACAAATTGTTTAGAAGAAAAAAATCCAACCGGAATTTCGCACAAAGTTCAATATTTCTATTATGATGGTGGATATAAAGTTGGCTCATACAAGAATCAAGATCAATTGGATAATGGCTCGGGCATTGTGTTTACTTCAACTGCCGTAGTTTCCAATTATGACTTAGGGTTGGATTCAGATAACTTGGGTTCAATAACAATAGATTTGTATGATCAATCCGGCGCACAGATATTTGCACCTGATAATCAACCTATTACTTTGTATTATTTGGCTGCCAACTTTAATTCTTATAAAAATTATTATTTAACCAACAGCACAGAAGCTATGTATAAAGTAGTAAACAACTATAAAATTGAAGGCGGCGAGGAAATTGCAATTGTCAGGACATTAAATGGACGAATCAAAGAATACACATCAAAAGTTTATGAAATTTACACCCTTAATATGGAATATGTGGTTAAAGATGGCGTATTGATGAATGTTGATGTGCAATTCCCAACCGCGAACGATGAAGATTTCAACCGCAATAAATATCTAATGAACAGCAGTTTGCAAATTTACACTAGATATAAGTTTACAGACGGAAAAATTCCTTGGACTACAGCTAATAATTCCAACAATGGGAATCAATTTACAGATTTCGATACTGAACATGCACTAGGATGGGTAAAAGAGCAAGCAACAGGATATAAATATTATTTATTCAAAAATAATGCAAATCCAAATTCGGGCAGCAGAAACACAACCTATCTAACCGAAAATGTGTTGGTAACCTTAGGTGGCGGTAAAAATGTTAAAACTTCAAGTTTGGGCAGCGCAAACACCAAATCAGGTTCATTTAATGCTAAATAATCTGAATAACAAAAAAACTTCGCATTACGCGAAGTTTTTTATTGATATTAATTTAAATTTGTTTTAACATTTTTAAATGCGTGATCTAATTGGAAATATGTAATTGGGGTGGATGCTTCAACTTGTTCATCAATATATCGTTCGTGAATTGACGACCAATTTATTATGCCATTAGAGTAGGTTGGTTTTGCCCAATGGTCTATTTTCAAACTCATATCTGCAATATATCCGTAAGAGACAGGATTGTTTGAGTTCTCAGAAATTAATTTTAAATGTAAATCAAAATCTCTTTCATCATCAGCATTATTGTTATAATATGTTATAACATAATTACTTAAATTGGTTCCAAAATTTTTATTTACAATTTGATTTACTTTAAGCGAAGCCAACAATTCTTTATATGCACTTTCTGTTACACAAAAACCCGAAATGGATTCTTCTTTAGGGTCTCTTGTGCTGGCAAGATGTTGGAACATTACCGGACCTTGATAATATCTACCGTTGTATAGCATTGTTAAATCTTTAAGTTCTTGTTCGGAAATCTCATATTTTAAAAGATATTGATTAATATATTTTTCATTATTATTTATTCTATAAATGATTTCCAACCTGTTATAAATATGTTCTTTATCATTTTCAATCATATATAGATCGGCATCAACACCCACTGTTCCATTTTTTATCCCTTCAATATCTTCGCCTTTGCCTGTTAAATAATTATAAGGTATTGCTTCTAATAGATTTGATCCAGCATCAAAATGATTGCTGTTTTCATATAATTCATTGCTCTCGTATCTTCTATAAAGTTCGTCATATTGTGAGTTGTTTAAAACATCTTGCAAAAGTTTGCTATATTTGCTGTAATCTGGTGCGGGTTTTGGGTCGTCCGTGTTGCCTTGGTTATTGCCCTGATTGTTCCCCTGATTGTTCCCCTGATTGTTGCCTTGATTGTTTGGGTCAACCGGGTTGATGTCAAAAGTTCCATCGCCATTGTCCTTAATTGTAACCGTGCACGCGCTGGCAGAAAGCACAACCGGAACTGCCATTGCACCTGCAAGCATAATTGTTGCCACGCGCCTTGCAATTTTGCTGTGGCGAACGGCATATTTAAAGTCCGCCCATTTGTTAGCCAATTTTTCAATCAAATTTTTTTCCATAAATTTCTCCTTATAATTTCTTAAATTGCTTTTTGTTAATATATTGTCATTATGAACGAGATGTTTCGACTTCACTTCGTTCCGCTCAACATGACCCGAAAATGTCATCCTGAACAACGCGTCTTGTCATTCTGAGCGAGTGCAACGAGTCGAAGAATCTTTGTCATTGCGAGGCAAAACATTATCGGGGCCCCCACAAAACTATTTGTTTTGAAGGGGATAAGGAACAAACAAACTTAGGCTTATGTTTGCGAGTTTTGAGCAAACTAGCAAAAGTGCAGTTTGTGACGTTGTGGCAATCTCTACCTCTTTTCACTTATATATTAACATATGTAGCTAAAATTGTTTTGTCATACGAATTTTATCACTAAAAATCAACTTTGTCAATATAAAATTCCAAATTTTTACAAATTATTTTTTAAAAATGTCGAAATTTTTGTGTTTTGCAATGTTTGGTTTAATGGGATTGGCAATATTGCTGGCGGCACAACGCGCGGGGGCTTTGTGCGCAAAGCGCACTGTGGCAACTTGTTGCCACCGCGTTGCTTTCAGGCAACGCAAAGCCCCCCCCTTATTTCCTTAATATAAAAAAGATATTAAAATTTAAAAAATTTTGTTAAAAACTATTGACTTTAATAAAAATCTGATTATAATATTCCATAGTTAAATAAAAATTGTTCGCCAAAGACCACAAGTGCATTATGCATAAAGTCGTTTAAATCGCAAAAGTGCGACGAAACGCTACTCGTGTAGGGGATAAGAGAATATGATTGTTTCAATTCCTTTTGTCTTGGCAAGAGGAATTTTTATTTACGCCAAATGTGTTGTTTTTAAGATTGTCATTTTGAGCGAAGCTTTGGCGAGATCCTTCGATTTCACTCAGGATGACGATTCGCCAAAGCGAAGTCAAAAAATCTTTAAAACTTGCAACAAACACATCTAGCTAAATTGCCCATGAAATGGGCACAACCGCAAGAACATTAAAATGTCCGCAGCGGTAATTAATTGCCCTTGAAAAGGGCAACATCGCACGAAAAGTTGACAACTTTGAGTGCGAAAAAGGAGCAACCGAACTTAGGCTTATGTTTGCGAGTTTACGAGCAAACTAGCAAAAGTGAGAGTTGCGACGACGGGGTCCCCGTGAGAACTTGTTCAAAACGGGGCAAAAAAGTATAAAGGAGGAAAAAGTGTCAGCAAATCAAGAAGCGAAAAAACTTGCGGTGGAGGACATCAAAAAGTTAATTTCATCATCTAAATCTGTCGTTTTGGTGGACTATCGTGGCACATCCGTTGCTGCCGACACAGCTCTTCGCAAAACCTTTAGAGAAAACAATGTGGTTTACAAGGTTATTAAAAATTCACTTTTCAAAAAAGCTTGTGAACAACTTGGCATCTCTGGGCTGGACGAAGCGCTTAACGGAACAACAGCTTTTGCTTTCGGTAGCGAAGATGAAACTCTTGCCCCAAGGCTTGTTAAAAACGCGATGAAAGACAACAAAACTTTGTCAATCAAAGCGGGCTTATACAACGGCGCCGCTGTTGACGATAAGCAAATCATCACCTTGGCAAGCATCCCAGGCAAAGAACAACTTGTTGCTCAATTACTTTATGTCCTCAATGCACCAGTGGCAAGCCTTGCCCGTGCATTCAAAGCAATTGCGGAAAAAGAGTAGTCCGCATCAAAAGGCAAAATGTTGCTTAATTTGAGATACACTCCACTCGTGAAATTGTATTTCACTCGGTCGGTATGACAATATACAAACTGCAAGAACATGATAATGTTCGATGCAGTAAGAGGAGGGCCCGCATAATGGCTTACAATTATTTTACGAGCAAAATAATTTAGCTTAAAGGCGTGGCACGACGATGTCATTCTGAGCAAAGCGAAGAATCTCATATAAGCAATCGCCCTAATCGGCAACCGCCAGAAATGGCAAAACTAAACAAAAAAGGAGAAATAATTATGACAACTCAAGAAATTGTTGCAGAAATCAAAACAAAAACCGCCGTTGAATTAAACGAGTTGGTTAAAGCATTAGAAGAAGAATTTGGCGTAAGCGCAGCCGCAGCCGTTGTTGCAGGCCCAGCAGCAGGCGCAGAAGCCGCTCCAGCAGCAGAAGAGAAAACTGAATTTAACGTTGTCTTGAAGGACTGCGGAGCAAACAAAATTGCTGTTATTAAAGCTGTTCGCGAAGCAACTGGCTTAGGCTTAATGGAAGCTAAAGCTTTGGTTGAAAAACCAGGCTCAGTTGTTAAAGAGAACGTGCCTACAGCAGACGCAAAAGCGCTTGAAGCCGCTCTTAAAGCAGCCGGCGCAACTGTTGAACTTAAATAATTCTTTATGCTTTGGAAACACTTGCAGAAATGCAAGTGTTTTTTTATGCCCCACTGCGAACAAAGTTCTTGTGGGGACCCCGAATGATGTCATTTTGAGCGGAAGCGAAGAATCTTGAGATCCTTCGGCGCGCTAACGCTTGCTCAGGATGACAAAGTGTTACTATAAAAATGTCATTTTGAGCGAGTG